>CAWDPB010000139.1:0-23827 GCA_963804075.1 uncultured Acidobacteriaceae bacterium
GTGGCTCAATCAGGGTGCCCAGGTCGTTCGAACCCGTCTGAAAGAGCTTAGCAGCCCCCCACCGCTCACTGTGACCGTCTGCGAAACCTGTCCCACGCTGAGGACTGCATCCAATTTGTGTGTTGCGCGGCAAAGATCTTGAATTCGGATAATTCGTAGGTCTTAAATTGCTTCATTGAAACCGTAAGGCGGTATGTGCCCGCGGAGATCGAAGAAAAGGCATAGCGTCCTGCACTATCGGTTTCGGTTTTCAGTACGGTTCCCGTATCGAGACCGGTCAGGGTCACCTCAGCACCCGGTACCGCAGCACCGTAGTATCCACGACCGCGCCAGTAAGAGAGGAGCTGACGGTTTGTGCCTCCATCACCAAGCTACCGAGGACCAGCAGAGTCATGATCAGCGGTAGTAAGTACCACAGATTCCCGGCCGGTATTGGATCCCAACTACTTTTTTGCAAATAAGGTCCCCCTCCATTAAATTCTTAGAGTGAAGGAACTTGCCATTAGCGGCAACCCAGCTAGTTGGCGAATTATCGTGATTCAATGGCCGTCCACGCAACCGCGATATGCCTCTATTTGCCGAAAACGCCGGTCCTTCACCTGTTTGGCTTCCCCAATGATATGAATGCCTCCACTAATTTCTCGATCGTGCTCTGAAGCTCCGGACGGAGCGGAGTGCTCCGTTAGCACTTCATCGTGATTCGCTTCTTCACGAGATAATCGTCCAGCGCCCACTGTGAACAGTCCTTACCTATTCCGCTTTCCTTGACACCTCCGTGGGGGAGGTATATTGAGTACTTGAACCCGTTGATCATTACCTCACCAAACTCAAGTTGCTCCGCCACTCTCCCGCACCGTAAGACATCGCGGGTATAGAGGTAAGCCACAAGCCCGAATTCAGTGTGATTCGCTTCGCGAATCGCACTCTCATCGTCATTAAACTCGAGCAACGGGGCTACGGGTCCGAATATCTCTTCCCGGGCTACCCGCATGTCCGGTCTTACATTCCGCAAGATGGTGGGTGGATAATAGAAACCCTTCTGTGTTTCGGGCGGCATCTGGCCTCCACAGACCAACTGCGCGCCCTCTCGCAAGGCCTCCGTCACCAGACCATGTACTCTTTCTCGTGCTTTTCCGTCGATAAGGGGACCCATGGTGGGGTGATTTTCCCGGCCGAACCCAACGCGCACCCGGCAAGCGTGCTGCTGGAACAGTTCCTGAAATTCCCCGAAAACGTCGCGATGCACAAAGATGCGGTTCGGGGCAACGCAGATCTGGCCACAGTTTCCAAACTTCAGCGCGGCCACGTCCTTCGCGGCGGCCTGAAGGTCGGCATCCGGGAAGATCAGCACCGGAGCGTTGCCGCCCAATTCCATGCTCATGCGCTTAATGGATGTTGCGCTTTGTCCGACCAGCCGGCGGCCAGTGTCCGAAGACCCGATCATCGTAATAAGCCTGGGAATCGTGCTGCCTGAGAGCGTCTGCGCGACCGAACTGGCGGGGCCGCACAAGATGTTAACGACCCCGGGCGGAAACTCCACCTCTTTGCAGATTTCACCCAACACGTAGGCCGAGAGCGGCGAATTTGACGAAGGCCGCAGGATGATTCCGCATCCAGCCGCCAAGGCTGGCCCGAGTTTGAATCCGACGTTCAACAGGGGAAAATTCCATGCGAGAAATGCTGCCACGACACCGATCGGCTCCGAGATCACCTGATGACGGTGAGTATTCTCGAGATCCGGAATGATCTCATCGCGCACGCGCCGCATCTCTTGCGCGTACCAGTCCAACGCGTTGATCACGGTCTCGAAGTCCTCGAAGGTGGCCTCCCACGGTTTTCCCATTTCGTACATGACGGCCGAACGCAAATCATCCTCATGGGCAATGACGGCTTCGCGCAGCCGGTACATCCAGTCGCTCCGTTCCTTGAGAGGTCGCCGCGACCAATGCCGGAATCCCTTTTGCGCGCTCTCCAGGGCGGCCTCAGCGTCTGCACGGTCTGCCCAGGCGATCTCACCCACCGCCTCTTCTGTTGCCGGGCAGACTACCGCTCGCCGTGCCCCACCCGAGGCGTCGCGCAACTCGCCATTGATGTATAGTCGTTTGTATCCGAAATCCATTTGTGCTCCTGTGCTACCCATTCAGAAGACTGTTCGAATAGCCCAGCACAACACACGCCGTGATCAGAGTTGCCACCCCGGCGAAAAGCATTCGCAGGGCAGGTGCGGCGCCCCGCCACTCACCATCTCGAATCGCCAACAGGTTGCTGACGATCAGTGCGAGGCCGAGCAGTATGGGCCAGCCTACCACCGGCCCGAGTGAACCCATCAGTGCCGCGCCCTGCCCGTACACCCCCAGGGCGGCAAACCAGAGCACCCCGGTGAGAACTGCCCACCCGTATGCGCCCCCCGACTGGCGAGTCGCAAAACTGGCCCACGAAGCGTTTTTGCAGAGGAGGATCAGGGAATACAGTAGGTTCATCAGGAACGCACCCGCCAGCACCACAACCCATGCGGCCAGACTGGAATTGCCCGTTTTGGCCCCGTGCCGCAGCGCCTGTGCCGCCACCGGAGCGGCATGCGCAAAGCCAACGTTGAGCAGGGCCGAAAGCAATCCGCACAAAATCGCAATTACCAGCCCGACCTTAAATTCCGGACCTTGACGCACTCCGGAGCTGCGGGCCCCCTCCGATCGATCGCGCCGCACGCCCGCCCAGGCAACGAGCGCCACACCCACCAGCATGATCACCACACCCGCCCCCACCGTTAAAACAACCTTGAAGGGTAAGGACTGGGTGGTGGTGATTAGCGGTACAATCGAGCCCACCGATCCGGCCAGGCCCATGACGATGCCGTAGGTAATTGATAGCCCGACGTGTGCAACGCTCAATCCGAACAGTATTCCGCCAATGCCTCACAGAAAGCCAAAGAAGGCGGCTGTCCAAACGGCGGCGTGCGGAGCGCTGAGAATTGAACCGGCGAGGTCTGGGACGGCTACCAAAGCCCAGGCCCACGGAATCACCACCATCGCAACCAGCGCATAAATCAACCACCATGCTTCCCAGGCCAGCGGCTTGATGTGCTTCATTCCGATTCCAAATGTCCCCTGAAAAACACTCGCGAGCATCACCAGGCTAAGCGGTATAGCCGCGCTGTTCATAGGCTGCGTGCTCCATTCATTCGGCCATCTGGATCGGCGGTCCAGCGTGATGAAGGGCTTGGGTTACCCCTTCACACCATTCAAGCGTCCCCAGAAAACGTCGCCGGCCAATCTCGATAATTGGATCATCCAAAGTGGATTCATCGGGGGACAATCCCTTAGAATCCATACTGATTCAGAGGGAATGTGTTTGGGGGCTTTACCGCTATACCACCGGGCGCTGCATGGGTCGTTCAACTCGGTCCCCTACCGAGCTCCAATATTGGTCTATCCAATTGCTGATTCTCATCCTCGGTAGTCCTCTTGTCAAGAACTTTATCAATCTTGTTTTCATACAGATGATCGATTTGAGGGGCCTATGAGCTCTCCCTGGGGCCTCAGGGGGATCGGGTCAGATATTGGACAAGCCAATGTTGGTTCGAAGCACGAGCAGGCTTCCGCATCGATTGGCGGATTGCTCCCGGCTCCAGATACCATCGCCACGGCAGGCGGCATTGCCAAACGGCCGCCAGCTTGTGCACGGCCTGGCGCACCGCCTGCAGTTGCAGCCGGAATAGCGCCGGAAGAGGTGTCGCCCAAAGACCCGTGGCCAGCACGGTGCGCGATGCAACGATCTTGACAGTTGGGCGCGTGACTCCTATTATTGGACAGACCAATCGCATAGAGTGCGACTGGTCAGACTCGGGAACTCCCTCCGGGCCTGCTCCTGGCAGAGGAGATGATGCAACGATGAATCGGCGAACGGCGATGTTTTTGATGAGTTGGTTTTCCCGGTCCGGAGCGCGGCTGTGGGGTGCGCCGGCGCCACGGATTCCCATGCCGGGACAGGCTCCCGAGAACGGTCCGGCATGGCAGGTCCAGTTCGCTCGAGGAAGCACGGGGCTGGCGCTCCGGGGGCAAACGCCGGGAGGATTAGAAGGACCGACCGCGCGTCAATCACTAACAATGACGCCGTGCCCTTCGCCACGACTAGTACGTATTGCTAACACAACACGGAAAAAGCATCTCGATTCCATCCGCTCGGAATATGCGACTGCGCTCGGCAAAAAGGGTTCCCTTGAAGCGGTCATTGCCGAGCATGGATATTCCACTGAGTCTGTCCGGCGCCTGTTTCAATCGGGTGCGCTGCAAGGAGGACACGCTCCCGCTGGCGTGCTGGCGGATTTCCTCGAAGTCGATCCGCGCTACGAGCGCGTGGTCGAAGATTTTCTCCGCGATGAACTCAACTACATCGTGGTCAAGAGCTGGGACGCCGCCGACGAAGGCCTGCGTCTGTTGCGCTCCGACGTCGATGGACGCGCGACGTTCCTGGTGCATCCGGAAGACTCGCAGGCGAAGTTTTCTTTCGTTGCCGATGAGAGTACGCACTACGCGCCGGCGGACGACACCGTGCTGCCACTGAAGAAATCGATCCGCGTGCTGAACGGATTCGGCAAGTCGCTGGAAGTGATTCTGCCGAAGCTCGGCAACGGTTACATCGTGACGGATGCCACGGTAGGCCGCAATCTTGCACTCTCCAGCCCGGACGCATTTTTCCTCTCGCAATCGGGTGAGTGCTTCCACAATGTGACTGTGACCGGCGGCAAGCAGCGCAGCGAGGGTCCGCTCTCCATGAAACGCGAGCTGCGTGACGTGCTGCGGCTGCTGGAAGACCTGGAGCGCGCGCTGCGCGAGAAAGAAATTCTTGCGCTCACGCTGGGTCGCGAAATTCGCGAGCACACTTCCCTGCTCGACCGTCTGGAAGAAGAGAAGCGCGAAGCCGAGAAACAGGCAATGACTTCTGGCCATTTACTGCGGCAACTGGAAAACGAGATGTCTCGGGTGCGCGAGCGCATCGACGTAATCGGCCGCGAGTTGCAGCGTCTGGCCACCGAACGCCAGGAGCAGGAAGCGTTGATCGTCGCCCGCCAGTCGGAACTCGCCACGATGGAAGAGTCGCGGGCGCAGTTCGAATCACAGCTCGCCGCTGGACAAGATCAGCTTGCGGCCCTGCGCACCCGCCGCGATCAAGCCGCCGAGACAGCTTCGCAGCGCGCATCTCGCGTGGCCACGCTGGAAGAGCGCCATCGTTCGGCAAGCGCTTTGCTGCTACGCGTTCAAACAGTGCTCTCCGAGATGCGCGAACGCGCTGCGGCCTTGCAAACACAAATGGAATCGGCCACGGCCGAGATCGCGCGCCGGCAAGAGGAGAATGTCCAACTTGCCGAGCAACTCGTCCAATTCGAGGCCGAGCGCAACGCCGCCGAAGCACGTGACGGTCTGTTGCAATGCGAACTTGAGCAGTTACGCGCGCGCCAGGCTGAAATCGAGGAACTCCTGCGCAGCACCCGCCAGCAGCTCGATTCCGCCCGCGACCGCCGGGGGGAATTAACGGCTCAAGCCGCCAAGCTGGAATCCGATCTCCAGTACATGGCCGATACTTGCCTCAACGAACTCGGAATCGACCGCCCTGTGCTCATGGCCGACACGACTATTGTTCCGCTGGCGGGCGAAGAACTCGCCGCTGAAGATCAGAGCCATCGCGAAATGCGCGCCCGCCTCGACGCCATGGGACCGGTGAATATGATGGCGCTTGAGGAATACAAGGAGACCGCCGAACGCCACGAATTCCTCTCAACCCAGCGCAAGGATCTGCTCGACGCGATCGAAAACACCACGGCCACGATCAAGGAGATCGACCAGGTCTCACGGCAGAAGTTCGAGGAGGCATTCCACAAGATTAACGAGAACTTCCAGACGACTTTCCAGAAGCTTTTGCGGGCGGCAACGCGTTCATGCGGCTTACCGACATCGAAAACAGCGCGGAGAGCGGCATTGACGTTGTCGCCTCGCCTCCCGGCAAGAAGATGCAGAACGTGCTGCTGCTTTCGGGCGGCGAAAAAGCGCTCACGGCGCTGGCTTTGCTGGTTGGAATCTTCCAGTACGCGCCCAGCCCATTCTGCATTCTCGACGAAGTCGACGCTCCGCTCGACGAAGCCAACATCGGCCGCTTCACCGAACTGGTGCGCGAAATGAGCCTGCAGACACAGTTCATCCTGATCACTCACAGCAAGAAAACAATGAGCATCGCGCCCGTGCTCTACGGCGTAACCATGCAGGAGCCTGGGATATCGAAGCTGGTGTCGGTGAGGTTCGGAGCGGCGTAAAGATCTGCCGCGCTGCCGATGTGGCGCCGGGGCTTAGCCTCGGCCAGCCAGCGCGAGCGCGGGAATCTGCCGAGCGCCTCTCTGTATACAATTGAGGTATGATGTATACAGTATGCCTGAATCCTCGGTTCTCACCCTCCGCCTAGATGCTAAACTCAAGAACCGGCTCGACCGTTTGTCGAAATCCATGAACCGCAGCCGCTCCTTCGTAGCGGCCCAGGCAATCCAAGATTATGTCGCCCTCAATGAGTGGCAAGTCGGGGAAATCAAGAAGGCGATTGCTGCAGCCGACCGCGGTGAATTTGCGAGCGAAGAGCAAGTGGAAAAGTCGCTGAAACGTTGGACGCGCCGTGCACATTAAGTGGCTGGACGTTGCCCTCGATAGTCTGATTGCCGAGGCTGAATACATATCACAAGACAATCCCGCGGCCGCCGAGCGAATCGTCCAGACAATTTTGAATGCGGTCGAGAACCTCAAACGGTTTCCCGCGTCGGGCCGGCCCGGGCGTGTTGCTGGGACTCGGGAGTTGGTGATCTCGCGTACACCATATATCGTTCCATACCGCGTGCGTGGCGATACGGTGGAGTTGCTGCTTGTTTTACATGGCGCTCGCAAATGGCCCAGCTAGTTTTAGCTGCGATTCGCCCGATTTACATCTCACGACTCGAAAAAATTTTGCGCAAAGCTTGACGCATCCCAGGTTCCCTGCTTAGCCCTGCCAAAAAATCTCTGTCTTTTTTTCCAAAGCCTTCCTCAGTTTTTCCACATTGACGAAGCCGTGAAACACGGCTCTGGACGAGGATTCTGACGTAAATGAAACTGTCAACCATTTTCCTTCCTATGGTGTTCAGACGACCATACCCCAGTGACGGAAGGCGTTGACAAATTTTTTGCGGCGGCTAGAATACGCGACAGTTTTCTCCCGGTAAAATTAAGCGATGAGCCCCGACACTCTCGACACCGTTCTTTTAGAGACAGGCTATTCCGACCTCCAACTGCACGCGAGCGGCAAGGTCCGCGACGTCTACAGCCTCGACGACGACCATCTGCTTTTCGTCGCCACCGACCGTATTTCCGCGTTCGACTACGTTTTGGCCACGGGCATTCCCCACAAGGGACGCGTCCTCACCCAAATGTCCTTGTTCTGGTTCGATTTTCTCAAGGACATCGTGCCCAATCATTTCGTCACTGCCGACGTGAACCGATATCCGAGGCGGTTCGCAAGTATGCGGCCGACCTGCGCGGGCGATCCATGATCGTGATGCGCGCGCAGATGTTTCCAGTCGAGTGCGTGGCGCGCGGCTATCTTTCGGGCTCCGGCTGGAAGGAATACAAGGCGAGTGGAACGGTTTGCGGCATCAAACTGCCGGCAGGATTGAAGGAGTCCGACCGTCTCCCAGAGCCAATTTTCACGCCGGCCACTAAAGCGACGACCGGGCATGACATCAATATTTCCTTCGAAGAGATGTGCAAGCTGGTGGATCCAAAGTTGAGCCATCAATTACGCGATCTCACGTTGGGTATTTACAAGAAGGCAGCTGACCACGCGCGGCAGCGCGGCATCCTGATCGCCGACACCAAGTTTGAATTTGGCCTTACCGCCCAGGGAATCACCCTGGCGGATGAGGTGCTTACACCGGATTCCTCGCGCTTCTGGCCGGCCGACACGTATGAGCCGGGCAAAGCGCAGAATTCGTATGACAAGCAGTATGTAAGGGACTACCTCGAAGAAATCCGCTGGAACAAACAACCGCCCGCGCCGGCCCTCCCCCAAGAGATTGCGCGACGGACCAGCGAAAAGTACCTCGAGGCGTATCGTCAGTTGACGGGACGCGAGTTGGAGGTCTAGGCTGCGGCACTCGCTTCACGGTTATTGTTTATGAGCGTTGCAGACTGGATCATCCTGGCATTCCTGGCTTTTTCCGTCGTCGGGGCCGCCATGGAGGGCTTCTTTCACGAGGCCTTTCATCTGGCTGGCCTGGTCGTAGGATATTTGCTGGCCGCCTGGCAGTATCACAGCCTGGCGGAGGTGTTCGCACCCCATCTAAAGTCGCCGTGGGTTGGCGATATTGCCGCTTTCCTTATTATCTTTCTGGCCGTGCTGGTTGCGGCCGGTTTCGCGGGGCGGCTTGCCCGCTGGACGATGAAGAAAGCCGGGCTCAGTACGATTGATCGAATTCTGGGAGCTGTTCTGGGCTTGTTGCGAGGCGCGCTGGTGGTTGCGATTGTCCTGACCGCCATGACCGCATTCGCGCCCGCTGCAAGATGGCTGGATGAGTCTCAGCTAGCTCCGTACTTCCTGGTAGGCGGAAGGGCTGCGATCTGGCTCGCACCGTCGGAATTGCGCCAACGCTTCTACCAGGGGCTGGATTACATGCGGCATCTGCCGCCGGCGAACAATGCAGTGCCGGCCAAGCCGTCCAGGTAGTCGTTGCCCGCAAGAACTCAGGGTGAAGGTGCGGAAAAGAGGCGGGCAGTGAAAGACCAATTGGAAGCGCTCATCCTGCAGATGTACAGAAGCAATATTCTTTATTCCGAGGCTGTCCGCGAATTCAAGAAACGATTCATCGTCACTGTGCTCGAAGAAAACCGCGGCAACCAGTGCAAGGCCGCGCGCGAGCTGGGCATGCACCGCAACACCCTCAGCCGGACGATGCAGGAACTCAAGATCGATATTAGGCCCTTGCGGTCGGGGGCCAAGCGTCCTCCGCGCAGCGCGCGCCCAGTCACGTTGGAGAGAAAACAGGTTCGCTGACGGCCGTGCCCAGGCAGAGTTCCATAACTGCGCCAAGGCGAGATTCCTCGCAACCGCTACTCCCCACAACAATGAAAAACGGGCGGCCCGATCGGTCGCCCGTTTTGTTTTCCTCTTCAGTGCCGCCTTATTGCGCGGGCTTCTTGTGGGTGGGCGAGGGCTTGGGAGCGGCTTTCACCAGCAGCGCGCCCTCGTTCATGGTCACCACAAACGGCTTGGCCACGTAGGAGATCGGTGTCCCTTCGAACTGAATATCCGTGTCTTCCTTGGGCATCACCTTGGCTGGAATCGCAGCCGCCATTGCCAGATCGATGTCGGCGCGTTTGGCGTCGATGTCATCCGAACTGCCGGCCAGTTTCAGCTGCTTGGAAGAATCGATGCTCATCACGTGCGCCACCATCTGAAGTGGCTTTCCCTTAGCGTCGCCCATACCTTGTCGGCATCTTCCGGCGTGCCTTCCGAAAGAACCAACTGCCACTCCGCAAAATTCATTTCCTCAACTTTCTTTGAGGTCACTACCTCGTGAGCCTGCTGCGCAGGCGTCGGCGGAACATACTTGGCAATCGTAAAATTGTCCGGCGGCTTGGTTGCGGTCGCGGCCAGTGCGAGGATCTCGGCCCACCCGTCCCGCGTTGCCGTGGCGGTCGTCGCACTTTGCGACACTCCCTTAGGATTTGCCAGAGTCAGCGTTGTTCCAGTAGAGGCCTTGGCGGCAAAACTACCGTTATTCGCCGCGTTGCTGAAACCTGCTACCACAAAAATCGCCCCTGCGTAGTTGGCATCTCCAATCGTCCCCGTATAAACCGTGGTTCCGTCGGAGGCAGCTCCAGCAGCAGTCAAATTCAGACTGACATCCGGCCCGTGATAATTCTTGTACTTCTTCTTTCCGAAGTCGGCGATCTGAGCCTTGCCCGCGCCCGTCTGTAGCGCGGAAGCCCGTGCAATGTAGAACAGACCCTCCACGTCGTTTTCAGACGGTCCCGGTGCCAGATCTGCCAGTCCCAGATAATAAACTTCGGTCAAGTTAGACGGATCGGCATCTACTGCGGCCCGCAGATACTTCGCCGCATTCGCGTAATCCTTGGCCGCGTATGCGCTCATACCGGCTGCGTTGTTGAAGATTCCGGTGGTCTGTGATTTCAGTTTTTGCCAGTCTGCATCCGGAGTGTCCGGAGGTTTGGCGGCGGTCTGCAAACACTGCAGGCCTTTCTCTCCGGCCTGGCCCGCTTCGGTCAAATTCTGCGCACCCTTCCCAGCGGCGGCAAGCGACTGTTTCGAGTACGTGATCAGAGCCAGCGCCCGCAGATTGCACGGGTTCGCCTGCAATAGCTTTTGCGCCGTTTCCAGCGTTTTGGCCGTATTTCCAGTCTGCTCGTACGCGCCCATCAAAATCTCCAGCGCGTCTTCCTTCATCACGCTGTTGGGATATTGCACCATGAACGCTTCCATCCCGCTCACTTTGGCCGCCGCATCCTGTTGTCCTAAAGCTCCCATATAAGCGTTGTACTCGGCTGGGTCTTTGATTTCTTTTTTCTGCGGCGCTGCGGCGTGGCGCTGCATTTGGCTGCGGCGCCGCTTGCGCGGGTGCCGAGGTGGTTTGGGCGACGGCGGTAACCGATACTACCAGCAACATCGCAAGAACGATTCTCTTCATTCCTGTTTGCTCCTTCGCTCTATAAGGAAAGTTTGGATTCACGTACTGCCCGGCAGCCAAACCTGCCGCCGGCCTAGCCATGGCTAGCTTCCACGCCATGGTATATACCCGTAAATCCTTGGCCGCATGCCGGATTGCGCGGCGTAAAGATTATTCCGGTGAGCGGATTATAAGGATGTCATCTCGCGATAGCAAGCCGGTTTAAGGGCACTACCATCATCCCTTTTGATGCGCTGGCCATCACTCTTGGATGGCTCGTCACCGCCCCAGCCTGTCTGCGTCCCTTTTGCCAGTCCGGTCCTTGCGGTAGTGTTACGACTCCCTCCACAAGATAGAATCAGGCGTCGCTTTCTTGAGCCTGCACATCTTTGTTCGCCAAAGGAGGTTGTTTGAATTCCACTTCGTCACACGTTCCCCTCGCCGGGCAAGTTGCAATCGTGACCGGCGCGGGCCGGGGGATCGGCGCCGCCATCGCCACAAGGCTTGCCTCGTTGGGCGCCCAAACCGTGCTGTGTGGCCGGTCGCGGGCTGCGCTCGAGAACACCGCCGGTTCGATCGGAGATGCCGGCCACCAGGCTGCCATCATCGAGTGCGATGTCACCGATCTGCGCTCCGTGCGGTCGCTCGGCGAGCGCGTTGAGAACACGTTCCACCGGCTCGACATCCTGGTCAACAACGCCGGCATCATGGGTCCATCAGGACCGCTTCACGAGCTTGCGCCCGATGCCTGGGACGGTATCTTCAATACGAATCTGCGCGGTGTTTATTACGTGATCCGCAGCCTTGCACCGCTCATGATGAGCGCGCGCAGCGGCCACATCGTCAATATTTCATCGCTCGCCGGCAAGAACGCTCTGCCCAACGGCGCCGCCTACTCAGCCTCAAAGTGGGGACTGAACGGATTGAGCTATTCGGTGGCGGAGGAACTGCGTCCATACAACATCCGCGTCTCAGTCATCTGTCCCGGTTCCGTGCATACCGATTTCAGCCCGCACTCCGGCAAAAACGCGGAGAAGATGCTGCAAGCCTCCGACGTGGCGCATACCGTAGCCATGATCGTCACCCAGGCTCCGCAGTCGTTCATGAGCGAAATCTTGCTCAGGCCGACGCAAAAACCCTGAAAAATGGACTCGAGAATGGCGTTGCACCGTAGAAGACTGCCCAGTTCGATTAAATGCCTGGAGTTCCAACAGCATCGTTGGAATCGTTGATCGAGAAGCTTACCGAGTCGGCTTGCTCGAAGCTCATAGCTCGCAGCTCAAAGCTATTTCTTGAACAGATTCTCAAACGCTTGCCGCGCATCGTTGGGGCGCTGCGCCTGCTTGCTCGACGTCTCTTTCTCCAGCCGCACTCGCATCGAAAAAAACGAGCAGTCGTTGCGCTTGTCCTTGGGGGAAATTCTTTCCACAATCGTCTGATTGCATTCAAAGCGGCTCGAAGGATCGAAGTGCTCGCACTGCTTGCAGGAGTGCAGGTCAAATCCGCACTTCGGGCATTGCCCGAGCGTCTCACTCAGGTTTTCCAGCAGCGCGCCACACTCGGCACAACGGGAAACGGTTCGCGTGCCCGGCATATTCAGCGGCCGAGGCCCAAACGTGTTGTCCTTTTTCGGCGCTGAAGGCTTCTCCGATTTCTTCTGCGCCTCGCCTTGCCGGAGTCCTGATATCCCCGCTGCCTGTATTTGCGATCGGACAAAACCCCCTCCTCGAACGCCTCATTCTCCGCTTTTGACGCCCACTGCACAAGCCCTTCTTTGTTCTCCCCGACAACCCCGCGTGCCCGCCATCATCTACTCACGTCCAAGGGCTGTGGCTAAGTTTGATTGTCATCCCGAGCAAGTGCTTCTTGCGCAGCGAGGGATCTGGGCGAGCCGCGCGATGCGTCGCGTTCTTCGCGACGCAATAATCGCGCGCTTGGCTCGCTCCCTTTTCAAACTGAGCCACTACCCGTCCAAGCGATGAATTGTCTTTCACATATCGCGGTGCTAACATCCGAATAGGACGGAATGTATTGAGGAGGAATTATGGCGGATCGTGACGGCGGAAGCTTCTTGTGGTTTCTCGCAGGTCTCGGTGTAGGAGCCGTGGTCGGCGTGTTGTATGCGCCTCGCTCGGGTGATGAAACGCGCGATGTTATTCGTTCGAAAGCGCAGGAAGGCGCCGAGCGCGCTCGTCATCATGCTCGCCGCGCGCGTGAACAAGCCAACGACTGGATGGATCGCGGCCGGGACGTAATTAACCAGCAAGGTGACCGCTTCCGCACCGCTTACGAAGCCGGCAGGCAGGCCTACAACGAAACCACGGCCACCGCCGAGCCCCCCAAGTAACGTCTGAGGCAGCAGCTCAAGGAGGATCTCATGGATGACACATGGCTAAAGGTTTTTATCGCGGTGACCTCCTTCGCCGTCGCGCTGCAGGCGCTGATTCTGGCGGCTCTTTACCTCGCCGTCCGCAAGAGCACCGCGAAAATGGAAGCGCTCGCCACTGAAATTCGCACCAAGGCGCTGCCGACGATGGACACCGTTCAGAGCTTTCTGACCGAAGTGCGTCCCAAGCTGGACAACCTCACAACCAACGTTTCCGAATCCAGCACAATGGTACGCAATCAACTGGCCCGCTTCGACGCCACCCTCACCGATGTGCTCGATCGAACTCGCCTCCAGGTCATCCGCGCCGATGAACTCCTCAATCGCACCATGGACCGGGTAGAAGAAACCAGCGACGCCGTCCACAAAACCGTGATCTCTCCGCTCCGTCAGGTCAATGGCTTGATGGCCGCGCTCTCCACCGGAGTCGAAGTCTTTCTCGGCCAGAAACGCCGCTCATCCCAAGAACGGCATGGGCGTTCCCCAGGACGAGATGTTCATCTAGACAAAGAAGAACTTGATCTAGCGAGCGCGCCTTTTCGGCGCGCTTTTGTTTTCCGACCAAGCCGTTACTCTTCGGACGCCAATTACACCGTCCCCGTACATACGTCACAGCCGCGCCTTCAACTGCGTAGGTATCCTGCGCTGGTGTGCGGCCTATGCTGCGGTGGAAGAGCACAAGGCCGCCGCGGCAAAATGAGGCATCCATGAACTGCATTCCTTCTATTTTTTGTTCTCTAGAAACGCGACGCGAGGCGCCCGGTAAGTCGCCCTTCTCGACAACCTCTTTTTGGTCAGTTCGAACAGTTGCAATCGCGCTATGTGTCGCCGCGATTCCGCTGCACGCGCAATCGACGAAACTGGAGGCTCCATCTGCTGTTCAACAAGAGCCTTCACCTGACTTGCAGCAACGCGTTGTGCAACTGGAAGCGGAAGTGAGTGAGCTGAAAACGCTGGTGAAGCAGCTCGCGTCAGGCAAGCAAACGGCGGATGACGCATCCGCCGCTTCCATCGCCACCGAGGCCCCGGCTCGCGCGGGTGAAACTGCCTCTCGGCAGAACTTCCTCACTTCCGACGACCGCAAAACTCTCGACTTTCTCCACGGCACCACCATCAACTTCGCGCTCGATACGTACTACGAGTACAACTTCAACCATCCCGTTGGCCGCGTGAACTTGCTGCGCGCCTACGACTCACTCAGCAATGAATTCAGCCTGAATCAGGCGGACGTAATTATCGATCGCCCCCGACTTGGCCGCCGGACGCCGCTGGGGAGGGCGTCTTGATTTGCAGTTTGGGCAGGCCACTGGCGCCTCGCAAGGCGATCCTGACAACGAGCCGCGCCCCGATATTTATGAAAATATTTTTCAGGTGTACGGCACTTACGTCGTGCCTGTGGGTAGGGGCCTGAACATCGACTTCGGCAAGTGGGCGAGTTCGCTCGGCACCGAGGGCAGCTACACCAAGGACCAAGTCAACTATTCACGGTCTCTCTGGTTCTCCCTTCTGCCGTTCTATCACATGGGACTGCGCGCTAATCTCCCGATCAACGACCGCTTTGCAGTCAACTATTGGGTCGTGAACGGCACGAATCAGGCCGAATCCACCAACGGATTTAAAGACGAGCTATTCGGTTTCGTGGCCAAACCCCGCAAAACGCTCACGTGGACGATGAACTATTATCTCGGCCAGGAGCATGCAGACCGCACACCGGTAGGCACCTGCGGGCCAATCTCAACGTTACCGGGACTGTGCTTCGTTGCCATCCGCCCCGCGCCCGATGGGCGAACCCACATTCTCGATAGCTACGCCACCTGGCAGGCCACGTCCAAGTTAACGGTTCAACTTGAGGGAGATTACTTCATTCAACGCCTCTGGAGAAATCAGGCTCCGGGAGAATCCTCCGCGCCCGCGCACGTGGATGGAGGTGCCGCCTACATTCAATACCAGCTCACTCCGAAGCTTGCGCTGGCAACACGCGCGGAATATATGTCTGATCGGGGAGGATTGTTCAGCGGAATCACACAGGCTCTGAAAGAGAACACTGTCACGTTCGATTACAAGATGGCGGACGGAATGCTGATGCGCTACGAGTGGCGCCGCGATTTCTCAAATCGGCCGTCATTCCTGACCGACGAACAAGGCATTTTCAGCACGGAACAAACCACAGCAACCGTAGGCCTCCTCTGGTGGTGGGGACGAAAAGAAGGAGCGTGGTAAAAAAGAATTGGCGCTACTCCTCCCCACCCAGCACCCGCTCGCTGCGCACATCGGGCACATAGATCGGCGACACATTGTGTTCGGCTGCAAGCTTCTGGAAGCTTCCGATGTCGACGCTCTTCACTTGCTCCCAGCGAGCCAGCAATTCATCCGTCTGCTTCTTCACTTTGTCGAACTCTTGATACTCCGCCGCGGTCGGCGCTGCATCCGCGAATCCAGCCACATTCATCGAAAGAAACGCCAGCTTCCCATCGATCCCCGGCACATATGCCAGCGAATCTTCGCTCGCGCTGATCTTGAAATTGATCAGCGGATCTCTCGCTTCCATCAGCTTCGCATCCAGCGCCTTCACGCCATCCGTCAGCGCCTTCGATGAATCGCCCGGCGCCAGCCGTTTCTTCAGTCCCTCCAGTTGCTCCCGCACATCCTGAATCTGGTTCACCGCGTCATAGACGCGATTTAACTCCTCTTCCAGATCCATCTCCAGCTTGAACTGCTTCTCCAGATCGGCTTGCGAAACCGTGCCCCGCGGATCGATCTTCAATTCCAACGCCGCCGTCTCGCTGCTTCCATTCGCCGTCAGACGCACCTGATAGCTTCCCGGTACGGCCAGCGGTCCGCGCGCGCCGTCGTTGTACTCCCACAGGTAATAGCCGGGAACGCGGCGAGCATTGTCGTAATGCAAATCCCACACAAATCGATTCAGCCCGTCCTCCGGCTTGATCTGTTTCTCGGGCTTCTTGTCGTCGGGACCGAGCGGCTCATCGAGTGGCTCCGTCGCCTTGCTCGAATAGCGGCGAATCACACTGCCCGCCGCATCCAGAATCTCAATCTTCACTTCATCCTTCGGAGCCTTCTTGAAGTAGTAGTAAATCACAGCTCCGATCGGCGGATTTTCGCCCGCGAAAGAGTGGCGTTTCGGCGAGTCACCGGCATGAATACGATATGCCGTGGCTGGCTTATAAAGATGGATCTCTTCGCCGCTCACCGAATCGGCATACTGCCGCAGCGGCGACACATCATCCAAAATCCAAAATGCGCGCCCATGTGTCGCCACGACCAGATCGTCGTTCTTAATGACCAGATCGTGCACCGGCACGGTGGGCAAGTTCAGCTGCAGGCTGCGCCAATGCGCGCCATCGTCAAAGGACACATAAATCCCGCGCTCGGTCCCCGCATACAGCAACCCTTTCCTCTTCGGGTCTTCGCGCACCACCCGCACAAATGCTCCCTCGGGAATGCCAGCACCCAGCCGTATCCACGTCGCACCGTAGTCGGCGGTCTTGTAAATGTAGATCCCGAGATCGTCATTCTGATGCCGGTCAATTGCCACATAGGCTTTGCCGGCGTCGAACGGCGATGCCTCGACTAAACTAACGCGGCTCCACTCCGGGAGATCCTTCGGCGTGACGTTGGTCCAACTCTTCCCGTCATCGCGCGTGATTTGAATCAGGCCGTCATCCGTGCCCGCCCAAATCACCCCTTTCGCCACCGGCGAAGGCGCAATCGAAAACACCGTGTCGTAATATTCGGTTCCGGTGTCGTCAATCGTAATCGGCCCGCCCGACGCTGCCTGCTTCGCTTTATCGTTGCGTGTCAGGTCGGGACTGATCGCCTCCCAGTGCATCCCGCCATCCGTGGTCTTAAAGACCCGCTCGCCACCGTAATACACCGTGTTCGCATCCTGTGGTGAAATCACGATCGGCGCAGTCCACTGAAACCGATGCTCCAATCCGGCCGCGCCGCGTGCGTCAGTCAGCTCCGGCCACACTTGAATGTTCTGCACCTGATTGGTGCGCCGGTCAAAACGCGTCAGATTGCCCTGATAATCGGCCGCATACACAATGTTGGGCTCGGCCGGGTCCGGTGCGATATATCCCGCTTCCCCGCCCCCGACCGCATACCAATTCTCGCGGCCAATCGAACCACTGTCGCTGCGGCTGGCAATCGCCACGCTGGAACTGTCCTGCTGCGAACCGTACACGTAATACGGCGTGCGCGTGTCGGCAATCACATGGTAGAACTGCGCGGTTGGCTGATTATCCTCGCGCGTCCAGGATTGTCCTCCATCCAGGCTGACCGTCGCCCCGCCGTCGTCATACGCAATCATGCGCTTGGTATTCTTCGGATCGATCCACAGGCCGTGATTATCGCCATGTGGTGGTTTCAACTTATTAAAGTTGCGCCCGCCATCCGTCGATTTGAAAAACTCAACATCCGCGATATACACGGTATTCGCGTCCTGCGGGTCGGCAACCACGTGCATGTAGTACCACGGTCGCTGGTACAGACCGTGATTGCCATTCACCAGATCCCAGCTCTCTCCGCCATCATCGGAACGATACAGACCGCCATTTTCCTTCGCTTCAATCAGTGCATACACCCGCTCCGAGTTTGCCGCCACTGCGACGCCCATGCGCCCATACGGTCCCTTTGGCAGCCCGTGCTCCTCAATGTGTTTCCATGTCGATCCGCCATCATTTGAACGGTAGATCCCGCTGCCCACTCCTCCGCTTTCGAGCGACCACGGCGTCCTCCGCACTTCCCACAGCGCCGCAAACAGAACGTTCGGATTTTGCGGATCGAACACAACATCAGCGGCGCCTGTATTCTCGTCTCTGTACAGAACCTTCTCCCACGTCTTGCCGCCATCGGTGGTGCGAAAAACTCCACGCTCTGCATTCGGCCCATAAGGGTGACCGAGCGCTGCAACGAACGCCGTATCCGCGTTGTGCGGATTCACAATCACCTTCCCGATCGCCCGCGAATCCTTCAGCCCAATATTCTTCCAGGTCTTCCCCGCGTCTACCGATTTCCAAAGCCCATCGCCCTGTGAAATGTTGCCGCGAAGACAGCCCTCGCCCGTTCCCACGTAAATTACGTTGGGATCGGAAACCGCAACCGCCAAGCTCCCGATCGCCGGCGCGCCCGCGTGATCGAAAACTGGCGTCCACGTGGTCGCCCCATCGGTCGATTTCCAAACGCCTCCACCGGTCGCGCCGAAATAATAGGTCGTGGGATCGCCGGGTATGCCAGAAGCCGTAAGCGAACGCCCGCCGCGAAATGGCCCAATCAACCTGTACTTCATGCCTCGGAATAACGGATCGCCTTCGTTCTTCCCGTCCTGCTCCTCCGCCGCGACCGCGGACTTGGGAGTCTCTTTCTGCGCCGCCTCCAGTTGGCGATTCCGCTCTCTTTGCTGGGAAACAAGGTTAGATGAAGGAAAAATCGCAAGCGCAAGCGCTGCGGCAAAACACTGCAATGGCCGATTCATAAAATGCCCCGAAAACCCGAGATGTGAATTGCGATCATAGTACTGCACGAGAGCGCACATTCAAACTGCCGCTTTGCCTGTGAGTCGATTCACCGTGCGGACTTGGTCCCGTTCCCCTCTTATTTCTCATCCGAACGGTCTCGTGTCGGGCCCGTATCCGCCTAGTCAACAACTACAATGCAAAAACCTTCATCGTTTTGCTCCGCGCTGCGCCTAGAATGTTTCAAACATTTGTTGGCGAATTTGTTTTGTTTGATTTGTTACTGACGCGAGAACAAAGATGAAACGGCAGTTTACAACCCGCGATGTCGTCGGCCTTACCGGCCTCACCGCCCGCCAGTTGCAATGGTGGGATGAGCGCGGCCTGATGAAGCCAACTCATCGGGGTCACCGCCGTCTCTACAGTTGGGATCAGCTCGTAACCGCGGCCGTCATCGCGCAGCTTCGCCGCCGCGGCTTTTCGCTCCAGCGCGTGCGCAAAGTGATCGCGTTTCTCTCGCGTGAATTCGGCACCAGCCTCGCGGCGACAGTGCGGGCCGCGTCCGAATATCACTTGCTCACCGACGGGACGAACTTGTACCTTCGCACGTCCGCGCGGCAGGTCGTGGACCTGCTAAAAAACTCCTCTCAGCCGATGTTCGATATATGCCTCAGCGACGAAGTCCGCCGCGTTCGGGGAGAAATGCAGCGCGGGGCAAGAGATCAAGGCAAAGTTCTGTCACGCAAAGCTCGCTCGCGCAGGGCCGAATCGCAGAAAAATGAGCCGCACAAAAAAGACGCAGCTTCAGAACCCGTTCAACAATTTCGCCGGGCCCGCCGGGCCTGACACGCGCTTGGGAAGGAAACCGGAGGCATGATGATCGCCGAATTGAGCATTATCAACGAATGGATTCCTGAACAAATGGAACCGGGCACCGTATTCGTCCTGGAGAATGCGGGTGAGGTCGGCGAAAAGGAAGATCCCTATTGGGCGGTGCTCTCGTGCCCTTCGTGCGGCACGCTAGGGTTGATCACGCGCAAGCAAATGGCCGGCCTGTTGCCTACCATTTGCGGCTCTCAGCAGTGCTCGGCTCAGTTCTTTATTAAGGATGAAGTGATCACACCGAGAAAACCGTTTTAGAGTTTTCCGGTCCCATCGCCTATATAAACGCAGTAGATGCTCTACCCTGCCCGCCTCGTCAATTTCCGCGCGGCTTTTTTCCTTAAACGCACAGTCCATCACCACGGGCAAGATTGTCCGGAACTATCGAGCTTCCATGAACTCCCATCGCAAATGCAAATATGGCTAGCGCTGTTGAGCGCGATGGCTCCCTTGTTCTTTTCCGCGCAGGCTACTGGCGCGCTCGCATTTGTCGTCAAGCGCACATACCCGTTTATATCCAGCGTCGCCTGCGGAGCGGTAGTACCGATGCCGATGGCCGGACTCTGGTTCAAGCTGCCCGTAAACATCGCGCTCCAGAGACTCTCGTTACTGGCTGGCCAGTTATTCAAGACAATGTTGGAAGCGCCAAAGTTGAGGTTGTTTCCCCATGTTGCCGTACGGACCCCAGGGCCCGTGCACGACACTTGCCCGTTTTCCATGACACCCTGCACGATGGCATTCTCCGCCGGCGCATTCGGGTTGTTGAAGCTCATGTTATTGCCAATCACTTGCACACCGCCGGCTTTCGGCGATATGCACACTCCGTGATTGGCCGCTCCTTGAATGAAGTTCCCTTCAATCAGCGCCTGCCAGTTGTTCACCAGAAATGCCGCTTCGCTCGAGCAGTCGCTCTGATTGCCAATCCATATCGAAGTGAACGCGGTGATGTAGCTGTAGATCGGGCAAAACCGTAGCGGCCATCCATAGGCATGATTGCTGATGAAATGGTTCGATCCGCCGGTCGCCTCGATGACGTTCGCAACGCTTGCGTTGACCATGACATTGTTCGTGAACTTGTTGTCCGTCGAAGTCCCGACATATATGTTGTAGGGTGGAAAAGTCTTGGTGTTCAGGAAGAAGCTGTCGGAAACATAATCTTCGCCGCTCGACGTATTAGTCGGCGCATCCAGACGTAAATCGTCGACTGTCCCGTTCAAACCTTCAATTCGCGTGAATCGGATCTCCGTGCCGCCCTCGACATCGATGGCGTTCTTGGCCAAACCATTCGCATCGAAGGTCATGTCGGTGACCGTGTCACCCTTATCCCAGAAAGCATCCTTCTGAAGAACCGCATCCATCGCTGCTCCAGCTTTAATTACAGATACGCCGCGTCCTTCGCCGACGAGAGAGATATCGACGTTATAGGCGTAGTTGGCAGGCCCACCAGGAAGCTGAATCGGTTCATCCACCAGGTAACAGCCACCCGGAGGCTTGGGAAAATAGACTTCGCCCGAATGAGTGGCTCCATTGGCAAGAGATTGGATGGCCGCATTGATCGCAGGCGCATCGTTCGCAACGCAATCTCCCTTGGCCCCGCTATTCAGGATGTTGATGGAAGCGTGCAGCTGTGACTGAAACATCACTGCCAGGAACAGGACTGTCACCAGATAGGAACCCTTGAAATCAACCATAGGAGATTCTCCCGCCGGGTCGAAGCGTTTATGTGCAGTCATCACATCCGTGACCGTCGTGCAATAGCAACCACCCAGAACCGATGCAGTTCAAGAACACACATTCCGCCAGAAAGTTGCTAGATTGCGAGGAAATCGCAACGATGCGGCAAATGAACTTGCCCGTGGATTCGCCCCTACTCCTTCAGCGTCCCCAGAATCACCGGCACCTGCTCCACAATCTCAATATCGAATCCTTCCAGTGCCGCAACGCGCCGCGGACGGTTTGTCAGCAGTCGAATCCTCTTCAGATTCAAATCCGACAGAATCTGCGCGCCCAGCCCAATTTCCCGCTGAATCTTGCGCTCGCTGTCGGGCAGCGTCGGCAACCGGCGCTCGCGATGAAACGTCAAGAAAGACTGTTCGCCAATCTTCTCTGCGGAAAAGCCACGCGAACTCTGGTGCAGATAGATGAGCGCGCCGCGCTCCTCCGCCGCAATCGTTTCCAGCGATGCCTCCAGCGTTCGATGGCACTCGCATCCCGTGGCCCCAAACACATCGCCCAGCAGGCAATGCGCGTGCATGCGCACCAGCACTGGCTTGTCCGAATCGCTGATATCGCCGCGGATCAGCGCGATGTGTGAATCGCCGCCATCCACTTCACTTTCATAGGCAATCAGGCGAAACTCTCCGTGCCGCGTCTCCACCATCGCCTCACCCACGCGATGCACGTAGCGTTCATGTTGCATGCGGTACCGGATCAACTCCGCCACCGTGAGCATGTTCATATTGTGCGTGCGGCAGAACTCGATCAGGTCAGGCACGCGCGCCATGGTGCCATCATCCTTCATTATTTCGCAGATGATCCCCGCTGGCACCATCCCCGCCAGCCGTGCCAAATCCACCGACGCCTCCGTCTGCCCTGCCCGCACCAGCACTCCGCCCTTGCGCGCCCGCAGCGGAAACACATGTCCCGGCCGCGCCAGGTCCGAAGGCCGCGTCGCCGGATCGATCGCCACCTGAATCGTATGGCAGCGATCGAAGGCCGAAATCCCCGTCGTCACGCCTTCACGCGCATCGATCGCCTCGCAAAACGCGGTCCCATATTGCGAGGTGTTCTCCGCTGTCATGTTGCCGATCCGCAGATGATCGAGCCGCTCTTCGGTCATCGCCAGACAGACCAGCCCGCGCCCGAACTTGGCCATGAAGTTGATCGCTTCGGGAGTAACTTTTTCCGCCGCCAGAGTCAGATCGCCTTCGTTCTCGCGATCTTCGTCATCCACGACGACAACCATTCGTCCCGCGCTGATGTCTTCAATCGCGGTCGGTACATCGGTAAAAGGTGCATGGGGAGTCATAGTTTGATTCTCTTCATCTCACAAGCCTTAAGCCGCGTTCAAATCCCGTTGTCCGGCAGTCAATTCGCCTTCCGCGCCACGGAACAGTCTCTTCACCGCGCGCAACACGGTGCGAATCACAACCGCAATCGCCACCAGAAAAACCAGAGCAATCGAAGCTGCCGCAAGCGGATGCTGCCCTGCAAACCAGGTCAAGAAAACTGCCAGCGTATCTTCCCCCGCGCTGAGCACGACATTCGAAGCCGGCTCGGGAGACGGGGTAACCGCAACCCTCGCGGCTGTCTTCCCGCCGTGCGCCGCCAGCGCGATCGCTCCACCCGCCAGCGCGGCAAGCAACTGCTTCTCCGGTGAAAGCTGCGAGGTTGCGCCGTAGGCAATTAAACCCGCCACCGGAACACGAACAAAGGTGTGCAGAGCATTCCAAACCAGATCGAAGCCCGGAATCTTGTCGGCGAAAAACTCCACCGCAAAAAGTGCGCCGGAAGCGCCGATGACCCACCAGTTCGTCAGCGCGTGCAATCCCGAAGGCAGGTCCACCCAGCCGGCGTGAGCCACCAATCCCAACGTCGCCACCGTGGCATAGACATTAAGTCCCGCCGCAAAACTGACGGCAACAACGAACCCAACCAGGTCAGGACCGCCGAGTTTTACGTTGGGAAGCATGATCGCCATATTCTAAGCATACTCGCCCAGTGAGCTACGAGCCGCGAGCCACGCGCTAGCTATGCCATGAATGCTCGAGCGTCGCCCGATTGCTGCCACCTCTGGTACCAAGCTCGCAGCTCGTGGCTTGAAGCTAAATAAGAAAGGGTCGCCCGCTGGCGACCCCTCACTACTTCTGACCTCACTCTAACTTAAAGAGTCGATTCGATTTCAAAGCCCCATGCTTCCAGCAATGGTTCAGGAATGTACTTGGAGTTCTTGTTCCGGCGCGCCCATTCTCGCAGCCGTGTCGACCGCAAGTACTGGTCGGGGGAAAGTTTATACTCATGCACAACCTGTTCGAACTCGGTGATTGTGGGAGTAACCGGGCCGATAGGCTCGGGTTTGCCCCAGTTAGGGTTTCCGCGTCGCTTTGCCATGAAAAATGTATCCTTCTCTTCCGTGATGTAATTAAGACCGTGCTTCTTAATTGCCTCTTAACTTCCAACTTCTACAATATTTTGGATTCCAAAAGCTCTCAAAGAGATTCACGGGGACAAACAAAATCCAGCCAATGACCGTCTAGTCCCATTGGAACCTATGGAAGCCATTGATAATACTAGACTTTCTAATCGCAGTCAACAGAAAAATGGCCGCGCCCTAACGAGTCTTGTTCATCCCATTGATCCACAGCCACTTGCGGGCCCCATGGGCCTCACCTG
>CAWDPB010000140.1:0-9104 GCA_963804075.1 uncultured Acidobacteriaceae bacterium
GGCACTGGCACCAGCTGACCCTTCCCCTTCCTTGACGGTGGCTTCGCGGCCTCACCACTCTTCTCTACCTGCTGTGAGCCCTGCTGATCCACCCAGGCTTTTGCGATGCCGACGGCGAGCGCGCGTACGCGGGCGATGACTCCGACGCGCTCAGTCACGGAAATCGCGCCGCGGGCCTCGAGGATATTGAAGTAGTGCGAGCACTTCAGGCAGAGGTCGTAGGCACCCAGCACGGGAAACGCGATTTTTCGCGCGCGATGCCGTCGCTTCGAATGATCATCAGGATCTTTATCCGGTCTTTGGTTTGCGCGGCGTAGCGATCGAGCAGCGTTTTGCATTCGGCTTCGCACATTTCGAAGTGCTTCCAGGTGCTCGCAACGTCGGCGGCCTCGAAGTTATAAACCGAGAACTGCTGCTCATCGGCGAGGCGGACTTCGCCGTACTTCACTTCCCTGCCGGTGTCGGGGTCGCGCGCCCACACAATGTCGTAGATGGAATCGACGTCCTGCAGAAAGGCGACAATGCGTTCCAGTCCGTAGGTGAGTTCGGCCGAGATCGGATCAAGATCGACGCCGCCGCACTGCTGGAAATAAGTGAACTGCGTGACTTCAAGGCCATCAAGCATCACCTGCCAGCCGATGCCCCATGCGCCCAGCGTGGGCGATTCCCAGTTGTCTTCCTCGAACTTGATGTCGTGCTGGCGCAGGTCAATGCCGATTGCGCCCAGCGATTCGAGGTAGAGCTCCTGCACGTTCTCCGGCGGCGGCTTCAGGATGACTTGCAACTGCATGTGCTTGAACAGCCGGTTCGGGTTCTCGCCGTAACGGCCATCGGCCGGACGCCGCGAAGGCTGCACATACGCGACCTTATAAGGATCGGTCCGAGCACGCGCAGAAAAGTGTCCGGCGCACATGGTGCCGGCACCAACTTCAACGTCGTAGGGCTGCTGAATGACGGCTCCGCGTGCGGCATAGAAAGCTTGCAGCTTGAGGATGAGTTCCTGAAAGGTCAGCGAATTGGGTTTGACTGAGGTCAACTTGTAATCTGACAATCCGGTCATCTCGTGCTTCTTAGGCTCAGTTAGAACAAATGGCCTGATTTCTGAGCCTAAAGCCTAAGCCACGAGTCTGGCGCAAACAGCTGCACTCGCAGCTCGAGCTGAACCGCCTGATTTTCTCCAGCATTCCCGCCGTCACCAGCTTCTTCTCGATGTGGCGCTCGAGAATCTGGATCAGGAACTTCCGCAAATCCGCGCAGACTGGCTTTGGCCAATCGATGCCGGCGAACTCCGAAACCCGCGACCGCAGCATCTGCGCCGCAATCTTTCGCGACTCCGGCGACAACTCCGATGACGCCAGCCGCTTGTCGTCCGCGCAAGTCAGGCCATCAGCCAGCGCATGCCAAAAGCGCGCGCTGCCCTCAAGTGACCGGCCACAGGCGACACATTCCGTCAGCTCCGGCAAAAAGCCCATCAGCCGCGTCATCCACAGCTCGAAGTAGGTGAGCGGCATCCATAACGCCGGGCCGCGCAACTCCTGCGATCACTGCCAGGCTCAGCCGGAACACTGCGTCGCTCGCCTCGCGGTCGGGCATTAACTGATCGATCAACTCGGCCACATGCGCCAGCGCCGTCGCCCGCGCATAGGTGACCTCGCTCGCCATCGGCGACTCGATCACTTCGCAGGAATCGAGCCGCGCCAACTCCTGGCGTTCGCGGTCGTCGTAAAACGCCCTAACATAGGTGAGCGGCTCAAGCGCGCCTCCGAAGCGGCGTTTCGACTTCATGGCGGCGCGAGCCACACCCTTTACCTTGCCTTCCGCGCGGGTGAAGAGCGTAACCAGCAGATCGGATTCGCGCAGCGGATACACGCGCAGAACGATCGCTTCGGACTCCTTCAACGCCATGCAAAGCTCAAGGTTAAACGTCGATTGTAACGGAGGGCGAGAGGGATGGAAAGTTGACGGGGTGGATCGCAAGCCACGCACTTCGAGCCACGAGCAAGCGGCACACCCCTGGGACAGGCTGGATTGCGCCACTCGGAAAGCGAGACGCAAGCCATTGAAGGCGTTATGGATAAACTTTTGTCACTACGCGCGTAGTTGAAGTACATGTATACTTTGCTGCGGACAGTGATTTTAAGCAGGAGATTGGCGGAAACCCAAGACAACTCCCCCTCCGAACTTGCCGCCCGGTGTTCGCAACGCCAAGAGCTTATGCGGTTGGCGCTCTAGGGGAATGGCCGATAAATTTAAGTAGGGTCAAAGCGTATTTATGAAAAGTCTGTTGCGCACGCTGGTGTCTACCGAGTCCGAATGGAATCCCAAAGTGATGGTTGGGCGCGTCGTTACACGGGTATTGCCGGACACCGCCATCCACCACTTAAAGAAGCACTATTACGGCTATTTGCTCACGCACATGCCGGAGAACTGGATTGAAGGGGACGCCGCAGCGTTACCCCAGTTCGTTTCGCCGGGCGATCACGTGTTGGATGTTGGCGCAAATCTGGGCGTGTTTAGCCGTTTTCTGGCAAAACTGGTTGGACCACAGGGAAAGGTTCACGCTTTTGAGCCGATCCCGCAGACCTACGAGTTTCTTTGCCACAATTTGAAACTGATGAAGCTCTCGCAGGTTGAACCGCTGCCCCTTGCGCTCTCAGACACGCCGCGAACCGACATCATGGTGATTCCCACTTACCGGTGGGGCTCCGAGTGCTGGTACGACGCGCGGATCAAGACTGAAGAAGCGAAGCCCGGCTGGAGAGAGATCAGGGTCGAAAGCCAGACGCTGGACAGCTTCAATCTGCCCAAGATTTCCTTCGTTAAGTGCGATGCGAATTATCACGAGTTGGCGGTGCTGCGCGGAGGGTTGGAGACGATTCGGCGGTCTCATCCGGTCATGTTGATCGAAGTCAATCCGGATCCGGACGACCCAACCAGCACGGCCTTTGAGACCTTTTCTCTATTGGCAAAGGAAGGCTATGTGCCGCACATTTTTCGCGATGGGAAGATGACGCCTCGGCAACGCGGAGAGCGCAGCCAGAACTACTTTTTTATCCCCAACTAGCCGGCATGCGTGAAGGACCGCGGGGAACCGGCGGTCCTCTGCTATAACTCGAGGCTTGCGATAGGAAGTTGAGGCTTAACGCCCGAAATACTTCGCGTTACGCTCGGTATATTCTTTCCACTTTTCCGGCAGGTCGTCGAGGGCGAAGATGGCCGAGACGGGGCAGACGGGCACGCAGGCGCCGCAGTCGATGCATTCGACCGGATCGATGTAGAGCAATTCCTCAGTCGCGTACTTCTCGGAATCCTTCTTGGGGTGAATGCAGTCCACCGGGCAAGCGTCCACGCACGCGGTGTCTTTGGTACCGATACAGGGCTCGGCGATCACATAGGCCATAGATTTTTCAGCGCTCCCAGGAGATCAGAACGATCACAGAATGGAAAAATTGTAGCAGGAATATTCGCGGCGCGTGCGACCGATTGCAGCCAACGGGACGGGAAGGCACCCCAAGCGCGAGAACTGCCATGCAGCGGTGCGGCATGTGCGACAAACCCCGCCTAATCGAGCTCGGTGGGGCGCTTGCTCCTTTGCCTGGATGTTTAGTCACGGAAAGTGACTTTATCCCTCGGCGCCTTGTGCGATCACTTCGCTCGGTTCGGACTGAGGCAACGCGATGGCTGGAATCCGCGCAGGCGCCCCGCGCCAGGCGTTGGGCTTGAAGCCTTCTCGTACGAGTTTGAAGATGGTTCGGCGATTTTGCGCGATCACCTTTACCCACGCCATCTTCCCCAGCATGGGGAAATAAATGCCGCGGAAGCAGAGCCGCGCAAGAAAGATGTTGACGCGATAACCCAGCGGCTGATCGTTCAGCGACTCAACGGCCTGAGCCAGGGCTTCCGCGCTATAAGCTTGCTCCCAACCGTGATTCACTTCGGCGTGAGCCTCGTCAATCGTCATCTTCAGCGGAGTGTGCGCCATGGCAAAGGGGACAAATTCCTGCCAGTGTTTGGGACGCGTCAGCCGTCCGGCCTTCTCCAGCCGCTTGTAAAGCGGAGTAGCGGGCAACGGAGTGAGCAGGCCAAAAATCGGAAGCCCCGGAGGCCAGGTTCGAACCTGGCCAAGAGTGCGCTCGGCGACTCCGACGGTGTCATTGTCCATGCCAAAAATAAACGAGGTGATGGCGTACACGTTGCGCGATGCCAAGCGCTCGAGCACGGCGGCGTACTCACCGGGCTTGTTGAATCCTTTGTTCACATCTTTCAGATTGGCCGGGTCGATGGACTCCATGCCGATAAAGATCCACTTGCCTCCCGAAGCCGCGATCAGATCGACCAGTTCTTCGTCGCGCAGGAGATTCGCGCTGATCTGCGCCACCCAATGCACTTGTGCGCCGGCAGCAATGATGTCGCGCAGCAGCGACTTCGTGCGCTTGACGTTGATGGCGAAATTGTCGTCGATAAAAAACACCGCCATCTGACCCTTCTCACTGCGGGCGCGCGCCTTCAAACGGAGCAGTTCATTCACCACGCTCTCGTTGGTGCGGAAGCGGATGGAATCTCCGAAGAAACCGGTGACGGTGCAGAACTCGCACCCGTAGGGGCAGCCGCGGCCGGACTCGACGGGGACAATTCGGAATGTTCCCCAGCCTTGGCCGATTTTTCCGAGCGTACTCCGCGCGGCCTTCGGCACCAGATTGAATTGCGCGAGGTCAATCGACTGCCAGGGGATGTCGGGGTAATCCTTTAGCGACGGCTTGCTCTCCTGGCCGAAGGCATCGACCGGGGCATAAATTTCCTTGAGTTCGCCGCGCGCGGCATCGTTCACAATCACGGGCCAGGTAGCGTCGGCTTCGCCGAGCGCGACGGCATCGGCGTGGCGCGATCCGCCGTCGCGGCCGAGCGCCTCGTCCGCCATTTCGGTCACGTGGGGACCGCCCATCACAACTGGAACTCCGACGGCACGCACGGCATCTGCCATGCGATAGGCTTTGGCGATCATTCGGGTCATGGCGCCAATGCCGACCAAATCGATTTTTTTCTCAAGCACGAACTGCGCGATTCCCGCTTCGTCCATCGGCTGAGCGTTGCCATCCACCAGCAACACCTCATGCCCTGGCGGCGTGAGCGCCTGGAGCAGGAACATCCAGAGATGCGGCATGAAATTCCGGGTTACACCGTTGTCGGGGTTGTAGAGCAGGATTCTCATGATTCCTTTCGCGATTCTGCCGAGCGCGTTTTCGTGCGTGCTTCATCGCAGGGAGGAATACATCGCTGCCAGAACGGCGATAGCCCTGTGCATCTCAAACTGGAGGTCTTCTATTCGAACCCCACGTGATGTGCATTGTACACGTGGAGCTATACCGGCATGTGTTCAATTTTGAACAAAGGATGGTATTCGACAATGTACCCCGCCACGGCGCTCGCTGCTACCGTGAGCGGCGAGGCCAGATACATCTGTCCTGGACCACTGCGGCCGGGGAAGTTGCGGTTCTGGGCGCTGATGACAATTTGATCGGGGCGGGTGGAGACGCCGGGGCCGGCGTTGATGCAGGCTCCGCAGCTGGGTTCGATGAGACGCGCGCCGGCCTTTTCGAAAATTTCGATGTAGCCTTTGCGCCGCGAGTACTCGCGTGTTTCCTGCGAACCGAACTGAATCCAGAACTCAACATTGTCCGAAACTCGCAACCCTCGTTTTAGCGCGTCCGCGAGCACGGCGGCGTACATATCCATGTCTTCGTTCTTGCCGGCGGTGCAGGTGCCTCCATAGGCGATCTCGATGGGAACGGGAGTTGCGAGATCGCGGATGTACTTGCCGTTGCCGGGGTCTCCGGGCGTGGCGACCATGGGCGCGATCTCGGCGGCATCGAGTTCGATGACGTGCGAGTATTCTGCGCCGGGATCGCTTTGCAGGCCGGCGATCATGCGCTCCGCTTCGACGTGCGAGAGTCCGCGGCGCTCGGTGAGGAACTCGACGACCTTTTCATCGGGTGCGACGATGCCGGTGAAGCCCCCGATTTCGGCAGCCATGTTTGTCATGGTGGCGCGCTCATCCACACTCAAAGCTTCGACGGCTTCGCCCGCGTACTCCATCACTTTCGCTAAAGCCTGGCCGCTGCGCACGTAATCGAGAGAAAGAATTTTGAGGATGAAATCCTTAGCGGTGACGTTGGGATGGCGCTTGCCATTGATGACAATTTTCACCGACTCGGGTACTTTGACGCGAACATCTTTTGTGATCCAGGAATTGAAAACGTCGGTGGTGCCGATTCCAAAGGCGATGCAACCGATTGCGCCTACGTGGGGCGTATGTGAGTCAGACCCAACATTGACCTGGCCCGGCAGCGCATATGTCTCCAGCATGACAGAGTGGCAGATACCTTCGGAACCCTTGCGGTCGGTGAGTTCGCCGTGCAGCTTGATTCCCTGCTGGCGGGCGAAGTCGGCTTGCTTGAGCTTGAGTTGCGTGGCCAGATCGAGGAGGCCAATTTTCTTTTTCTCTTCCGAGATGACCTCGTCGAGAAAGGTAAGGTGGTCGCGGAAGAAGCGGATGCTGGAAGCGTCGTTGACCGGGACATCTTTGCCGACATATTGCTCGTAAAAGATGGCGGCCATCGGCGTGACGTATTCGTGGCTGAAACGAAGATCGACGCGGGTGAAGCCGGTGTCGCCGGGCTGCACAGCGGGCACGCCGACTGCACCATCGGGTGTGAGAATGTGCCGGGCAAAGATTTTCTCGGCGAGCGTCATAGGCCGTGTGGCGTGGGCGCCCACGTTCGGACTGGAGATCGGCGGCAGAAACACTTTCTTCTGCAAGCGCGCCACATTGAACGGAAACAGGCCGCCGTGCTCGATCACTTGCTTTGTGATTTCGTCCTCGCCAGTAGTGAACTCGGAAAGCAAAATCTCTTCGCCTCCGCGGATGCGATCGATGAGCGAAAAATTCGTGGAGGTTAGCAGGCCGAGATTCTGGCAATTCTGTTTGTAGATGCGCTCGATGTTCTCCGCAATCACGACTTGAATGCCGGCGCACATTTCGGCGTAGGGCGATTGCTCTCGGCTGGAACCTTTGCCGCGCCGCTTGCCGCTAACCGAACAAACAAAGCCTCCTTTTTTTACGTCGCCGCGGCCGATGGGCGCGACGCCGCCGCATTTCAGGCCGGCATAAGGAATCTCGCCGAGAGTTTGGTCGAAGTAAAAACAAAAGTGCGCGGGCGTGATTTCGTCGGTTGAGATGTCATCGCGGAGCTTGGGATTGGCGGCGGGATTCTTTGTGTCCCATGGCATATCCCATCCGCTAAGCTGCTTCTTGATCAGCTCGGGATCTTCGGTAAGAAAGAGGATGCGGCCTTGAAGACGCATGCAGTCGGCGCGCTTGGACACTTGACGTTCGAGAAGTGAGTTGGACACGTTTATTCCGCCAGCTAAGAACTTTCACCACGGGGTACACAGGGGAAAGCCTATAGCCGCAAAAGCTCTGCTCGATGCGGAACCCCACAGAACTCAACGGAACTTTCCCTTAGACCTCTAAGAAATTCCCCACAACATACTATTGTAATGCTTGAAATCTGGCTCTCTTTGGCCGGTCAGCGCTAATGCTCTGTCGTATAGGCCACTGGGCTGGGCAACTCCTGGAGACCACGGCCGGCGAAGATCTCCTGAAATTCATGCAGTAGTTCGCCGTGCACCAATCCGTTTGAAGCGAGCGTTTCGCGGCTGGCGATCTGGAATGGGCCTCCGGCAAAATCGGTGACGCGGCCACCGGCTTCTTCCACGATGAGCACTCCGGCTGCTGTGTCCCAGGGATTGAGATTGAACTCCCAAAAGCCGTCGTAGCGGCCAGCGGCGACGTTGCACAAATCGAGTGCAGCCGAACCGGCACGCCGCACGCCATGCGAACGCAGCGTGATCTGGTGATAGAAATAAATGTTCGGATTCTGATGGCGTTTATGGCTAGGAAAACCAGTTGCCACCAGCGATTCAGCGAGCTTCGTAACCGACGATACATGGATCGGCTCGCGGTTTAATCGCGCGCCGCTGCCCTTCTCCGCAGCGAATAATTCGTCGCGCGTCGGGTCGTAGACGACACCCGCAATGCGAGTACCTCGATACTCGACTGCCAGCGAAACACAAAAGACGGGATAGCTGTGCGCGAAGTTGGTGGTGCCATCGAGCGGGTCGACATACCACTTATAGTCGCTACCGGTCTCAATGCGCGTTCCCTCCTCGCCCATGACATCGTGAGTGGGGAAATGAGCGCGAACGCTCTTGAGGATGAGCGCCTCGGACTGGCGGTCGGCAACGGTCACTAGATCGACGTCGCCTTTGTATTCGATCTTCACGCGGTTGTGGAAGTGCTCCATGAGCAGGCTGCCCGCTTCGCGCGCGATGGACTCCATGGTGGGGAGTAGGGCGGCAGGATGATCAGCGTGATTCGAACTGTGGGTATTGGATCCGGGCTGATTTGAGTTTGGCTGAGAAGGAGTCATGCAGGGTCGTGGATTCTCACGCGCAGACGCTCAGGAATTTGCGTCCGCAAATCGAGGCGCACCTATTTCTTCTTTCCGTCTTCGGCGATGTAAACGATCTCGTGCTTAAAGATGAATAGATTCGGGCCGTCATCTCGGGTAACGCGAACCATGTTCTTATCGTAATACTCGATCCAGCCGCGCACCACTTCGCCGTCGGCGAGCTTGAGGCTGACGACTTTTTGCTTCTCGCCAAGCGATTTCAGATAAGCCGCTTCCTCAAAGGTCTCATCAGGAGGAGGCGTACGCTTCTTGTTGTTTGACGGCAACGGAGACATACAGACATTCTACACGGCGCGGAGAAACTGGCAGAGGCCGCAGAGAAAGTCGAAGGAGAGCAGCTTCCTCGCCGTCCTCACCGCGCGAGCGCGGCTGCGGACGACTCGGAATGACAAAGTTAAAGGACTTAGCGGTGCAGATTACTGGGCACGCGGTTTGCGGCGGCCGACTCGCGCCAGAATTCTCCGCACCTTTTTTGGAGAAATCGACAATCGCGACGCCACACGCGAGATTTTGCGGCCCTCGCGTTCCCAAACCCGCGCAATCACAATTTCGGCGAACTCTTCGCTGATCTGG
>CAWDPB010000141.1:0-16591 GCA_963804075.1 uncultured Acidobacteriaceae bacterium
GCATGGTCGAAGACGCCGGTGAATAATATGATCGAGCAAATCCTGATTGCACACGACGGTTCCGATAGCGCGCGAAAGGCATTCGATTTCGCCGTCGACCTTACCGCGCGGCTTGGCGCGCATCTTCGCATGATCTGCGTCGAGGAGGACATTCCGCGCCACGCAGAGGTGATCGATGAGCTTCGCGAGGAGAAAGACCGGGCCGATAGTTATTTCGGGCAGCTCGCCGAGCATTGTCGCGCGCGTGCAGCGATGCATTCCGTAGACATCGAGACCGCAATCCTGCCCGGACATGCCGTCAGGGTAATTGGCGATTTCGTCCAGGAGCATGCGATTGATCTACTGGTGATCGGCTTCACGGGACACTCTAAGGTATACGAGCATATTTGGGGAGGCACGGCCCACAACCTGACAAGCACCGCGCGTTGCAACGTGCTCGTTATCAAGTAGCAGGGGCAGCCTGAATGAAATTGCAACTTCCTTTCGTTGGAATGGCGAGGGAAATGCGACACCTGAGTCGGGCGTTCGTCACGGGTGATCCGCTATTACTGCTCGGCCCCCAGGGCAGTGGCAAGAGCAGGCTCATCGAAGAGGCGCTTTACGGCAATCCCAACGTGCTGTACATTGCCTGGGAGCCAACCCTACACGCCTTATTGACGGCGATGGCTCGCGCGCTGATCGCCGAGCGCCATTTACAGTTCATCAGCCGTGCTAAGCCAGGCACCGACCCAGAAGAATGGCTCGCAGTTCAAACCAGCGTTCGCCTCCAAGGTCTCTTGTGGACTGCAATGGAAAGTTCGCCCAAGCCGATCATTTTGGATGGCATTGCGGGCGCCAGCTTCCCTACCTACCGATTCTTGCAGCGAATCTATTATACAGAGGGCATGGCTCTTTTTGCTGCATCGCGGGACGCGCTCAGTCTGGGGGCATTGGCCAGACTGTTCTGGAACCCGACGAAAACACTCCATATTCCACCTCTGCTCGATCAGGATGCCGAACAACTGTTCGAAACCGCCGCCGATCACTTCAAATTGCGCAACCTCGATCTCGATGAGTTCCGTGACAAGGTACTGGAGAGCGCCCGCGGCAACCCAGGGCAAATCGTTGAGATGTGCCGGTTGGCGGCCCAGCCCCAATACCATGCGGGCCGGTATATCAAGTTTTCTCCGCTCCGCATCGATACTGTAATGAAATTCGGGCCCTAGAGGCCGGCGGGGCGCTATCGTCGTACCTCTGTCCGGTGGGCTTCATTGCGCCTCTTCTGAATCTGCAGTGCCGCTGCAAAGTCTTCCCCAACTCGCTGGTTTTCCACAGCGATCGGAACCTGCCACGCGGAGCCATTGTTCAGGTCCACCTGGAGAATGTCTGCGCCTCGACCTGATGTCAGACCGATGCTGAGCACTGCGTCGAATCGAGCATACGAAGCAATGCTCCCATATCGCGAGTACGATCCCCTTTCACGGTCCGTGATCCACAATAGTCGCCTGCTGGTCAGCGCAAGCAGATCGCCTGGGATCCAGTGTTGATGTGGAAACAACCAGAATCTGGATACCGCTTCCCTGGGTGGTTGGAAGGCCCGCATCAGAACAGTTTCTCCGGTGTCCAGCTCCAGCGCCAAGGCGTTAGCGAATTTCATGTCGAGGCCGGCTTCGAAAGGTGGCGTTGAAGCTCCGAGTGGTAGAGGTGTGCGCAGCAACTCGTCCCGAAAGCGGCGCATGAACTGAAAGACCGATCGGAAACCGCGGGTATTGTAACGAACGGTGTAGTCGAATCCGGACCCAGTGAAACGGAGCCAGCCTTTCAGAAGCATATGCCCCGATTCGACCGAAGAGATCTGCTCCATGGCGCATTGGCGGGTGCGGCTCGCCTGTGCTCGGGTGAGAAACGATGTACAGCGTACGGCGCTTCAGAAGAAGGACGCGCGGCGGATATGACGGCCGCCCGAACCAATCGCGATCGCCGCGCGGCAGGAAGAGCCCCGTATCGAAGCCGGCCAGGGAAGATGGCAACTCAAAGTCCGGCGGACAATCGTTCGTCGAGCTCAGCTCGAACGCCACAATGTAGTCTCGGGAATCGATGGCCGGCCACTCTTCCATAATTTCGATACCACCTCATGCCGCCGTACCCGGCGCACTGTCCTGCTCGGCGCGTCCCGGAGCGGCCGCGCCGAGAGCGACAAGGTCGTCTTGTAGGGCCTGCTCATCCTCAACGCCATTCTTATTTGCCGCCAGGCGATCCAAGTGCGCCCGGTATCCATCGGCGTAGCTGTCAAAACGCTCCTGCAATTCGGTGAAGGTCTTGCGCACCCAGGCCTGTAGCACGCGCGCATAGATCCCAACGGCGTCAGTAATCTGGTCCCCAGCCTGAGTTCTGATCCGCCGCTCCACTCGTGCAGACGGCCCACCGGCGGCCCAACAGTGAGGCCACCGCACTCGGACCGACCTCAATTTCGAGGTTGCCCAAATCGAAGCGCGGCATATTCTTCAGCACATCCAGTAACTCGTCCTGGTCGGGCCTGTTCTCGAGTTCGAGCGCCATGGCCGCTTTCGCAAGCACGCTCCCGGCGTTACGGGCCGCTTCCTGAATGGCGGATGCGATCTGCGCCGCTCTTTCCGCGGCAGCCTGTTCCAGCTTGTTTTTGATGAGGTCTTCGCCTGTTGCGCTGGCGCCCGAGTCCCACGCGTCAATCAGATTGTTCGCGGCTGTCCGAATGAAGCCATCCGCGCATTCGCGGAGCGCGTCGGTCATGTCGAGGCACTCCGTCCGCGCCTGCGCAATTCTGCCGGCGGCCGTTCTGAGCTGCGTCTCCAAATCCCGCAACTTGCTCATGTCGATCCTGGCCCCGGAGTGCCCTCCGGACCCCGAGCGCTTCAGGTGCGCTTTGAGCGCCGCCTCCACTCCCAGACGAAGCGCGCCGATTTTCCGGTTCAGCGACTGCCGCGCGAGTTCCGCGTGACGGTCGTAAAGTGGAAGGATCTCGGTGTCGAGCCATTTTTCGAGGAGGTCGCTGTACTCGGCCTTGATGCTGATCGCATGCACTGGCAGTTCAAAACCCAAATCCGAACGGATATGGCCGGCCACGTATTGAAGCGCGCGATCCCGATCCGCAGGCGCTAACAAATCCGCCTTGCTCAACAGCACGGACGCGGGGATGCCGGCATCGTAGAGCGTCTGAACCGTCGCCAGATCGTCCTGCGTTAGAGTTGACCCGGCATCGATCAGCACAACTCCCAAATCGCACCGGGGAAGATAGGCCTTGGTTTCGGCAGCGCCGGAAGTGGCAAGCGACCCAAGACCCGGCGTGTCCACATAGACAACGCCTTCTCGAAGCCGTTGCGCCGGCAACTCCACGACAATTCGGGTTACATGCTGGACGTTCGCGGGATTGTGCTGCTCCGTGACGAATTCCGCCAGCCGCTCAATGTCGACGATTATGGTGGGCACCGGCCGCGGCGCGCACGCAGGCGTGCTGATCAAGAACGCCGAGGCGCTGGAGACGATGGAGAAGGTGGACACAATCGTCTTCGACAAGACGGGGACGCTGAGGAGAAGGGAAGCCGAAGTTTTATGGAATCTCATTGCCTCCGCCAGCAAACTCCGAGGAAGCGGAGCGTCTGGCTGATCGAGGGCAGCAGGGAGAGCTTCAGCCTCGAGACCCGGCGGATCGCGCTGAGAGCGAGCGCGAACTTAACGAACTTCTTCGGCTGGCAGCAAGCCTTGAGCGGGCGAGCGAGCATCCGCTGGGCGCGGCGATTGTGGCCGAGGCGCAAGTGCGCAAATTGAAGCTCTCAGAGCCGACCGACTTTCATTATGTAGTCGGCAAGGGGGTGCAGGGCATTGTGGACGGAAAGCGCGTGGCAGTGGGAAGCAGTAAATTCATGGCCGATGTTGGCGCGCTTGATCGGGCCGATACTGTCTTCTTACATGCGCGTATCCCCGGTGGAACCGTCCTTGAGATTGCAATCGATGGCAAACTTGCGGGCAGTTTGTCGCTCGCCGCCCCGATGAAGCCTTCGGCCCCGGGGCTTGTGCGAGAGCTGCGAAAGGCCGGTATCCGCGTGGTCATGCTGACCGGTGACAACGCTTTCGATGCAGAGAAGATTGCGAAACTTGCGGGAATTGACGAATTCGAGGCGCAAGTCCTGCCCGGTCAAAAAGCCGAGATTGTGAAGAAGTTGCACAACGAGGGACGCGTCGTCGCGATGGCGGGCGACGGCATCAACGACGCGCCTGCACTGGCGCAGGCCGACGTCGGCATCGCCATGGGCACCGGGACCGATATCGCCATCGAGAGCGGTGGAATCACACTCCTAAAAGGCGACCTGGAGGGAATTCTTCGCGCCCGCAAGTTGAGCCAGGCGACGATGAGGAACATCCGGCAGAATTTGTTTTTCGCATTTATCTACAACTCGATTGGCGTGCCGATTGCTGCGGGGGTACTGTATCCGTTCTTCGGCGTGCTGTTAAGCCCGATTCTGGCCGCCGCCGCGATGAGCTTCAGTTCAGTGTCGGTGATTACGAATTCGTTGCGGCTGAGAAAAATAAAACTATAGGTTCCAAATCTAAGGGAGGACAAGAAGGCAAGCCAGTCCCTGTGATCGGCGATCAAGTATCTCGGCTCAGCAAATATAACAGTATAATGGCAGCCGCTAGGGTAGCATCAACAATGGGCCTGGATCGAAAAACAGCAAATGCGTCGGTGCCGGGAGTTACGCATTTCTCACCACGACAACGGCGATGATAAGCAGAAATGCGATAATCCCCACGCGTCTCACTGGTTCCTCCAACTAACACGCAGGATCCGGAATCTGCTTTACAGCTTGCTCAAATAATCCGTGATCTCCGGGCTGGTCCAGTTGATGGGGCCGATGAACTTGCGGCGGATGATACCGTTGCGGTCGATGACGTACGTCTCAGGCCAGCCAAACGTCCCATAAAGCGAACTGACTTTTTTGGATTCGTCGCGTACGGTCACCATGTTGACGCTGTAGTCCTTGAGAAACTTGTGGTACGCGGCATCGTCGGCGTCGATGCTGACGGCGAGTACGGTCACGCCTTTGTCTTTCATCATCGCCTGCATGCGCACCATGGCGGGAGTTTCGTCAATGCACGGGGGGCACCATGTGGCCCAGAAATTCAGCACCACCACCTGGCCGCGAAACTGCCTGAGTGTGACGGTGTGGTCCGAATCTTGGACGGTGAAGTCGGGAGCGGTTGAACAATGCGGCAGGATGACTGCCGCTGTAGCATCCGGGAAGAATCCGGCTAGGGCCGCCAGCAATCCAATAGTAAGGAGCGTTCGGGTCACACCGCTATAATAGCGAAAACCGATGGGTCTTTCAGGTTGGTGCTCACAATCCGAAGCTGCCGCTCCCGAGTTGTCGATCGTCATTCCGGCTCGGAATGAGGAGGCGGGCCTAGGGGAGTGCCTGCAATCGCTGGTTGCGCAGACGGGCGTGGCATTCGAAATTATTGTGGTTGACGACAGTTCCACGGACCGCACAGGCGAAATCGCCCAGAGTTTCCGCGGCGTGCAGGTGATTTCTCCGGCGCCGCTGCCGGCGGGTTGGACAGGAAAGAACAATGCAGTGATCGCCGGTGCGAGCGCGGCGCGCGGCGAGTGGCTGTTGTTTACCGATGCAGACACCGTGCACCTTCCCGGGTCGCTGGCGCGGGCGCTGGCCGAGGCAAAACGCGAAGGCGCCGACTTGCTGTCGTACTCGCCGCAGCAAGTGGTCGAGAGTTTTACGGAGAAGATCGTGATGCCGGTCGTGTTTGCGGAACTAGCTGCCGAGTATCCGCCGGCGAAAGTGCGCGATCAAAGTTCCGGAATTGTGGCGGCAAACGGGCAGTACATACTTGTTCGACGTGCCGCGTATGATTCGGTTGGCGGACATACGGCAGTGGCGGCCGAGATCCTGGAGGATGTAGCCCTAGCCAAGGCATTTCGACGAGCGGGGCTGCGCATTTATTTCCGCTACGGCGGAGATGCGGTTTGCGCACGCATGTATCGCAACTGGGATCAATTGCGCGAGGGATGGACGAAGAACCTGGCCTTGCTATTCCCGCATGCACGGCGGCGCGCATTTATGCTCGCCGCGTGGTGGCTTTTGGCTTGGTTGACGCTTCCGCTGCTCGTGCCGGCAGGTGCTCTGTTCATGCGTGTGCGGCGGGCAAACTTCGGCCGGGGGACAACGTTGCTTGCCGTGGCGCTGGGTCCGCCGGTGTTTGCATATCTGTTACTGCGCTCGAAACGCGCGCACGCAAACGGAAGTGTATTGTGGAAAGGGCGCACATATTCGGCCAAGAGCTCTGCTGCGGCAAGCGACGCCAAGGAATTTGGCCATTCTCGCGTCGTCGCCTAAACGTCGCCGACTGAAAGCGGCCGCGAGTGTATTGCATTGAAAATAGCGAGCGTTATAGTGCCCCTCGATCCGATTGAATCCTGTGGCTCCAAGGAAGTCAAAGGCTTTAACCACAGGGGACACGGAGGGTCACAGAGGAAATCGACGGCTTATAAGCGTTGACCTGGATGATGCACTACACCGCTGCATTAGTTGCGGGATGTCATGATCTTTGGCTGTTCAATGAAACCAATAACTGGGAACTGGCACTGAATCATGGTCTATCTAACTCGTAAAGCGGAATTCTCCGCGGCGCATTACTATCACAATCCGGCGTTTACGCCGGAAGAAAACGCGCGCCTTTTCGGCAAGTGCAATAACCCCAATGGGCATGGGCACAATTACACGCTCGAAGTTACCGTAAAAGGCGTGGTCGATGCTAAGTCGGGGTTTGTAGTCGATCTCAGGCAATTAAAGGACGTGATGAGCAGGGAAGTGCTCGACACACTGGATCATCGTTTCCTGAATAAAGAGGTACCCGAGTTTTTCACGCAGATTCCGACGACCGAGAATCTCGCTATTGTAATTTGGCAGCGTCTGGCTCCGAAGCTCCAGTCGGCGCAATTGCACCGCGTGCGCGTCTATGAGACGCCCGACCTCTTTGTCGATTTTTACGGAGAAGCATGAAGGCGCACCTGACCCGGCGTTACATGTTCTCGGCGTCGCATCGTCTGCATAGCGACCAGATGTCGGCAGAAGGCAATCGTGTGACTTATGGCAAGTGCAACAACCCATACGGGCACGGGCATAACTACATGATCGAGGTAACGGTCAGCGGGCCGGTCGATCCGCAGACGGGCATGATCTGCAATCTGATGGATTTGGATGGTTTCGTCCATAAGCAGGTTCTTGAGCGCTACGACCATCAGAACTTGAACCTCCGGACGGAGTTCAGTAATGCGGTTCCAACCACGGAGAATCTATGCATCTCGATTTATCAAATTGTGAAGCGCGGATTCGACAAGGCTCATCTAGAGAAAGTGCGAATTGAAGAAACGATGCTGAATTCGTTCGAGTATGCAGGGGAAGAGGGTCGTTAGCCGCTGGTCGTCCGGCGGCATGCAAGTAGTTTGAGCAATCGGTTTGCGGACGACCAACGACCGATGACTGACGACGGTACTGAAACTATGAAACCCACAGCAGAGCCCACATCACTAACGGGCGCCAGTTATGAAGAGCTGGTTCGCGAGATGCTCATCCGCCTCGGCGAAGATCCTGGCAGAGAGGGACTCGTCCAGACTCCCGCACGCGTTCACAAGGCGATGCAGCATCTCGTTAAAGGCTATCGGGAAGATCCCGAGGCGCTTCTGCGCAACGCGCTTTTCACGGTCAATTACGACGAAATGGTTATCGTCAAAGACATCGAGATGTTCAGCTTGTGCGAGCATCACATGCTGCCGTTTTTCGGCAAGGTGCACGTGGCCTACATTCCCAACGGGAAAGTGATCGGACTGAGCAAGATTCCGCGGCTGATCGAAGTGTTCTCACGGCGTCTGCAAATCCAGGAACGGCTGACAACGCAAATTGCCGAAACCATTCAGAAGACGATCGAGCCGCAGGGCGTGGGCGTGGTGATCGAAGCGCGGCATCTGTGCATGATGATGCGCGGCATCGAGAAGCAGCATTCCTCGGCCGTGACCTCGTCGATGCTGGGCTGCTTCCGCGAAGAAGAAGAAACGAGGAGTGAATTCCTGTCGCTGATCCGGCAGCGCACGAACGGTTCCTGAAAACTCCAAGCGCTGTTACCGGATTGAGCACTCTTTCGGTCACGGCTCCTGGGCTACGCTTGATCCATGAAAAAGAAAACAACCCGTCCGAAGGCGAAACGCCTTGCCCTGGTCACGGGCGCGAATCGCGGGATTGGATTCGCGATCGCCGCGGCTTTAGCCCGCGAAGGTTGTGATCTGGTGATCACCGCGCGCGACGCGAAGTCGCTCGCGCAGGCAGCCCGAAAAATTGAGAAGCTCGGCGTGGCCGTGTTGGCGCAAGCCTGCGACGTCCGCACCCCCGAGTCAGTTGACTCGCTCTTTGCACGCGTTCGCGCGCTTCGCCGCCCGCTCGATTTCCTGATCAATAATGCCGGCATCGCTCACCCCAATCGCACAGTGGCGGAGTTGCCCTATCCCACTTGGATGGACGTAATCGAAACCAACCTTACCGGCATGTTTCTCGTGACGCAGGCCGCGCTGGCCGTGATGAAACAGGGAAGCGCAATCGTGAACAATTTGTCGGTTGCCGCCGAGCGCGTGTTTCCGGGTTCGGCGGCATATAACGCCTCCAAACACGGCGCGCTTGGCTTTACCGATACGCTGCGCGAAGAGTTGCGGCCAAAGGGAATTCGGGTGATTGCCTTGCTGCCCGGCGCAACCGATACCGATATCTGGAAGACACTCTGGCTGAAAGCGCCGCGGCACAAAATGATGTCGGCGGCTGCGGTCGCGCAAGCTGTAGTCGATGCACTGTTGTTGCCGCCCAACACCGTGGTTGAGAAGCTGATATTGCGGCCGGCGGCTGGGACGTTGTAAATCGGCAAGCGCCGAATGGCTTCCCGGAGCATCCAATTTTGAGGACCTTTAAGTCTGCGGGGTGCCTATGTCTTTTTTTGAATATTGGAGGTCTCTGAGATCTCGCGAACAGCGGCTCGCGTGGTTTGTGGCCATCGGTGCCGACGCCTTGCAGATTTTGGCCTTTCCTCTGTTCATCGAAGGCGGAACCTCACCCGCCGATTCGGTCCTCGACCTTCTGGTTGCGGTCGTTCTCCACGCGCCTGCTGGGCTGGCATTGGGCATTTCTGCCGTCGCTGGCCGCTGAACTGATTCCGGGTCTCGACCTTTTTCCGACCTGGACGGCGGCGGTGTGGTTTGTCACGCGCCAGCAGGTGAAGAGTTCGGAGCCGGAGATTTTGCCGCCGGGCCCCGCGCCGGAGCCGCGAGCATAGCTTCAAAACACGCCGCGATGGCCGTCTGTTCGCCTGGCCGCGGCCCGCTCACCACGTCCCATAGCGATATCGGTGCCTCCGCTCGGGGAATAGTTTGATCATGATGACGCCTGCGGCGAACCCTCCTATGTGCGCCCAAAAAGCAATCCCGCCGTTTTGTTCCGTCTCAGCAATCACGGTAACGGTCCCGCTGAAGAACTGGTAGAGAAACCAGTATCCCAGCATGAGCCATGCGGGCACGTGAAAAAGGAAAATCGGCGGAAACCACACGAGCACGCGGGCGCGTGGATACAAGATGAAATAGGCTCCCATGACTCCGGCAATCGCGCCGCTCGCGCCAACTGTAGGCAGGCGCGAACTGGGATTGATAAGAACCTGTGTGACGGCCGCTGCCAGTCCGCTGGCAAAATAAAAAAACACGTAGTTGAAGTGGCCGAGGAAATCTTCGATGTTGTCGCCGAAAATCCAGAGAAAAAGCATGTTGCCGGCAACGTGCATGAAGGACGCATGCAGAAACATAGACGTAAAGAAGGGAACGATTGCCGTGGCTGGGCTGGCGTGCGACTGGCCGGAAAGAACGGCGACGGCGTGGCGCGGAACCAGCCCAAACTGCATCACGAAGGCGTTCAGCGCGCGCGGACTCTGTGTCCGGACGGTAAACTCCCAAAAATAGACCAGCGAGTTCAGCCCGATCAAAAAATAGTTGATGAACGGCGTGGAGAACGAAGGCTGATCGTCGCGAAGGGGAATCATTAAGTTTGTAATCTGGTAACGTGTAAATTGGGATTCCAGAAAAACGGTCGTCGCCCCGCACATATGCGACTGCCAGACGTACCCAAAATTACCAATTACAAATTACCAAATTACACAATTCCATGAATGCCGTCTTCGTTATCGATAAACCCGCGGGTCTCACCTCCCACGACGTGGTCAATCGCGCGCGCCGCATTCTTGGCCAGCGCTCGGTTGGGCATCTCGGAACGCTCGACCCATCGGCTACCGGTGTTTTGCCAATCGTGGTCGGCAGCTTTACGCGTCTGGCGCAGTTCTATATGCATTCGGAGAAAACCTACGAAGGCACGATTCGCTTCGGCTTTTCCACCGACACCTACGATGCCGACGGCAGCCCGACCTCAGAGCCGCAGTCAATAGTCCTTGGCTCTGAGAGGATTCGTACACTGGCAGCCGAGTTTCAGGGAACGCTAGAACAAGTTCCGCCACCGTTTTCCGCAAAGAAGATCGCGGGCGTCCCCGCATACAAGTTCGCGCGCAAACAGCAGGAGGTGACGCTGAGGCCTGTGCAGGTGGATATCCAGGAGTTCACAGTTCTGGAGGTAGCCGGCGACCAAGCCACCTTTCGCGCCCACGTCGGTTCTGGAACGTACATGCGTTCGATCGCGCATGACATGGGGCAGCGCCTGGGCTGCGGTGCCCATCTGGCCAAGCTGCGCCGAACGGCGGTGGCCGAGTTCAGGATTGAAGAGGCGCGCACTCTGGAGGAATTGGGATCGGCGGCGCGGGAGGGAACCGGCGAAGGCGTGCTTGCCCTCTCTGTTCATCCGCGGAAGCTTCTGGTTAACATGCCCTGTGTGGCGGTGACGGACGAATCGGCGGCTCTGATTCGGTCTGGCCGTGCGGTCAATCTGCCCGAACTGTCGCGGGCTCCGAGAGTGAAGGTCTTTTACGGGCAGCGCCAACTGCTGGCCATTGCGACCCGCGTCGCCGGGACGCTGTTTCATCCAGGTATTGTGTTCGCGACGGATGGTAAATAGGCACCAGGCGCAAGGAAAGGATGCAAGAGGAGGAAAGCAGAGGGTTGCGTGCGGATCAAATGCAATGTCCGATAACAGGTATTATGTATACTTTCCAGAAATGCCTGCCCGCCGCTCGACCACTCCGCGGGTGTGCTGTTGATCAAGGTCCTACGGAATCACTTCCACCGGTTTTTCACTCTGCCTCATCATCCTCAAGTACGCGTTTTACGTGCTCGGAGGTAATCTCGGCAGTCTCTTCCGGCAAGACCACAGTGTGGAAGCCATTGACCATGCGCGTCTCAACAGCGGGACCATTCTCTCGGCCAGCCTTTAGGATTTCCATTAGATCCTCCCGAAAGCGCTCAAGTGCCGCCAGCCGCTCCGCTGTGGCCTCTAAGACCTCGGTCTTCGCCTGAAACGCCTTCCGTCCCTCGATTTCTGTGAGAACTCCAATCACTTCGCCCATACGCCAGCCTGGCGTGCCCAGAACCTGTAACCCGTCCACTCCGGGCACAAGCAGCGCGATGCAACCATCGCGGATCACGCCCACGCACTTCGGAAAGCGGTCGAATGTCTGGAGCTCAAATCCTGCGAGGTAGATTCGTTGCAGTTGTTCGGCGGAGTTCATTGGATAGACGGGAATTAAGACACTAATACTGCCCAAGCACCAAGACTACCAAGTCACATCTTGTACTTGCCCAGATCGTCGTCCCCGAGGCCTTCCAGCCACTTGCGCAGCTCATCTGCGGTCGCACGGTCTGAGAGATTAACCGACTGTTTGGATTGTTTGAGAACCTCTTCCTCGACAAAAATTGGGCAATCCATGCGCAACGCGAGCGCCAGCGCATCCGACGGCCGGGAATCGACGCTAATGGCGCGGCCCTCCCGCTCCAGCCAGATCACGGCATAAAACGTGTCGTCTTTTAGTTCCGTGACCACCACCTTGTGCACCAGCGTGTCGAGCCCCGTGAGAACGTTCTTGATCAGGTCGTGCGTCATGGGCCGCGGCGTTGTCACCTTTTCGATTTCGAGCGCAATGGCATTCGCTTCATAAACACCCACCCATATAGGGAGAACCGTGTCACTGCCGACGTCCTTCAGCAGTACGATCGGCATGTTTCCGACCGGGTCCATCATCAACCCGCGAATTTTCATTTCAACTTCCATTTACAAGACCCTCGAAAACCAACGGCTGATGGCTAGTGTAGTCTCCCGCGAATCTCAGCCTAAGCACCTGAGTCACACGCCTCATGGGTGCGCCAGTCATTCGGCACGATTCACTGCATCTCGCCCACCAGGCTATTCGGGAAGACGTTGGTGACGCACACGCTGACGTAGCTTCCAGCTTTCAATTCCACGTCCGCGGGTGCGGTGAAGTTCAACACCTTGATTTGCGAAGTGCGCCCAATCCACTGGCCGCGCGCTTCGTTCTTCCCTTCCACCATCGCTTCAATCGTCTGTCCCAGATGCCGCCGGTTGCGCACAGACGAAATCTGGCGCTGTTTCTCATTCAAAGCGGCTAGACGGCGCGCCTTTTCGGTGTCCGGAATCGCATCGTCCAATCGCAACGCAGGCGTATTCGGCCGCGGCGAATACTTGAACGTGAAAGCGCTATCGTAGCCAACCTCATCCAGCAGTGAAAGCGTCTGTTGGAATTCCTGCTCGGTTTCGCCGGGGAAGCCGACAATCAGGTCTGTTGTAATGGAGATATCGCGCTTTGCCCCGTGAATCCAGCTGATGCGTTCCAGATATTCCTCGCGCGTGTAGAGCCGTTGCATGGCATCCAGAACCCGAGTCGAGCCACTCTGCACGGGCAAATGCACATGGTCGCAGAGTGCGGGCATCGCTTCGATCGCCTCGACGATGTCGCGGCCAAAGTCCCGCGGATGCGACGTTGTAAAGCGAACCCGGCGAATGCCGCCGACCTCGCCAATGGCAAGCAGTAACTCTGCAAACGTCTTTGTTTCTTCCGGATCGCGGTAGGAGTTCACGTTTTGCCCGAGCAGTTGAATCTCCGTATAGCCGAGGTCGACCAGTTGCCGCGCTTCCGCCAAGACCGAACTCGATGTCCGGCTGCGCTCCTTGCCGCGCGTGTAGGGAACCACGCAATAGGCGCAGAACTTGTCACATCCTTCAATAATCGTGATGTACCCGCGGTGGGGGTTGGTTCGCGCCGTATATTCGGTTTCGAAGCAGTGATCGGTCTGCCGGTCGTCAAGGCCAGTTGAGCGATTCCCTTCCTCGATTTGCACTAGCATCTGCGGCAGATTGCGGTACGAGGCCGAGCCGCACACCAAGTCCACATGAGGGGCGCGCTCGAAAATCCGCTCGCCCTCCTGCTGCGCCACGCATCCCAGCACGCCGAATCACTTGCCCTGTTGCCGTAGCGCTTGAAATCCTGCAGGCGGTGGAAAACCTTCTGCTCGGCCTTATCGCGGATGAGCAAGTGTTGTAGAGCATCAGATGCGCTTCTTCCGGCGTCGGGCACCTGCGCGATAACCCTTGGCATAATCGTGCCGATCACCTTTTCGGAGTCGTGCACATTCATCTGGCAGCCGAAGGTTTCCAGGTAGAACGTCTTTTCGCCAGCCCCCGACATTGATTCAGTATAAAGCACTTGGCAAGCTGAGGGCTCCGCCGCGGCCAGATCTTCGTTTCAACCCCGTTCGGCGAATCCTTTGAGTTTCTCCACCACGCCCACCCAGCCTCCGCTGTAGTCCTTGAGCGCCGCCGGCTCCTGAGCCAGCCCGCAGTGCGTGACTTTCACGTGGGTGCCGGTTGCAGTCGGTGTGAGATCCCAGCGCACGATTGTCTTTCCTTCTTTGTCCAGATGCCAGTTTGCAATCCACGTGTACACCAGCAGCCGCGGCGGATCGAACTCCAGGATCTCTCCGTGACATTCGAACTCGCTGACGCCGTTAACCTCGAACTTGCCCTTTTCCGTAGCATAGCTATACGAGCCACCCTTGCGCGCCTCCATCTGCCAGAATGTGACAGGGCAGCTAGCATCCGTGAACCAGACTAAGAGTTGGTCTTCGTTGGTTAGCGCATCGAAAACGCGAGCGGGAGGAGCCGCGATCTCGATCTCAGAGACGATGGCGTCCAGGTCGGAAGTGACAATCGTTGTGGTTAATGACATGACTTTACTGTGCCTCCGCAAAGGTTTTGAGGGAGCCGATCACCCCTGGCCACCCATTGGCATAATCGTTTGCAATCTGCAGCGGTTTCAACCCGCTGTGGGTCATGCGTACCAAAGTACCCTGCGATTCCGGGATTAGTTCCCAACGCACCATTGCTCCATGCGACGGGATGGAGTGGAAGTTGGCGAACCAGGTGTAAGCCAGTGCGCGCGGTGGATCGAACTCCACGATCTCCCCCGAGGTTATAAACTCGGAGCAGCCGTTGACTACCATTTGGCCGCTCGGGTCAAAGGCCACGCAACGCCACTTGCCGCCAAGGCACGCCTGCATCTCCCAAAGCTTAACCCGGCACGGTCCTCCCTCGCCATTCCACCAGCGAACGAGCTGATCCTGTGAGGTCAGTGCTTGAAAGACACGCTCGGGAGGAGCGGCGATCTCCACTTCGCAGACGACCGCATCCTGATCAGGTGTAACGGTGATTTTCGACACAGGCTGCTCCAGTCGGACCTGCAAATTGGCCATTACTTCGCGCGCTCCAGCGTGAACACTTCCTTCATTTCTTTTCCATGATCCAGGAAAGTCCATTCTTCCGTGTGGTGAGTCGCGTCCGGCTGCGTGAACGTCACATGCTGCATGTGGTGGTCGCCGGGTTTGATATTGGTGCCGTCCAAAAATTCAAAGCTGACCGACTTGGCATCGGATGCCACAACCTTCATACGCGGCTGATTGCCGACGCTGCAGTAATGGGTCATCAACAGCCGGTCGCCATCCATGTGGAACATGGTGATCATATTTTCCGGAGCCATGGCCGTGAATCTCGCTCATCAGCGCCGAGCCGCCAGCCGTCATGCGGAAACTCACTTCGATGGCCTCCCCCTGGGAATTCTTCCCTGCCCAGTTCCCTTCCATCCCTTTCAGCAGGTCGAACGACTTGTGGGCGTCCGACTCGGCCATCACCAGCCGTAGCGGCACAGAATCGGCATGAACATCGCGGTGGCAAGCGGTAATCTTGCGAATGCTTCATAACATCCTCCTTAAAGTAATTTATTTTGTTCTTGCCCTGGGTTCTTGCCCGTCTCGCGGGCGTACTCGTTTTCCACGAACGTCTTCAAACTGGCAAGATTCATCTGCCAGAACTGGCGGTATTGTTCGAGCCACGTATTCACCGCCTTAAGCGGTTCGGCATTGAGGTGATAAACACGGTGGCGTCCGCGGCGTGTTCAACCACCAGGTGCGCCTTCCGCAATTGCCGCAGATGCTTGGAAATGGCAGGCCGAGAGACGGGGAAGGCCCCGCGCAATTTGCCCGGCAGGTTGCGCGCCCTGTGCGAAGAAGATCGAGCACCGCGCGCCGGGTGGGATCTGCCAGGGCGTGAAAGGTGGCCGTATTTCCCTGGCCGCCGAATATGTAACCGAACGGTTCCGCATAATGCGTAACTATACGGTTACACGATTTCTCATGTCAAGCGCAAAAATCGAATCAACCACGAGGGGTCGGACCTTCAATAGATTTATCGGCGAGCAAGTTTCGTGGTGGTACGTGATTTTTGTAGCGTCGGCGACTGGCGGCTGTTAGGCGGGCACTCCGCCCGCCGGGAGGATAACTCGCTCTAGAAGAATGAGGCGAATCTACGTCGCATCCAGCGGAAAATTCGGATTCCCCCGTCCCAGCTTTTCGCTCAGATGGTTTGCGATCAACTTGCCATGAAACCGTCCATTCTCGATAAAGATTTCATTGGTACGCGATCCCGATACAATAACTCCGGCCACATAAATGCCCGGGATATTGGACTCCAGACGTCTCCGGATCGCAAACTGGGCGTGCTGTTCCGTCGCCAACTCCATGCCCAATGCTCCGGAGAAAATCGTAATCCGGATGATAGCCCGTGAGCGCGAACACAAAGTCGTTCTTCAACCGCACGGGGCCCGACGGAGTCTGCAACAAGGACGATATCCGCCTGAATTCTCGTACCGCGCTGTTGAATACGCGGTGATTTCCCCGGCTTTGATCCGGTTTTCGATATCGGGCCGCACCCAATATTTGACATGCTGGTGCATCTGCGATCCGCGATGAACCAGGGTGACGCGCGCTCCATGCCGCCACAAATCCAGCGCCGCTTCTGCCGCCGAATTCTTGCCTCCAATCACCACCAACATCGGTGTCGTAGTAAGGGTGCGGTTCCCGATAGTAGTGAAAAACCTTTTCCAGATCCTCGCCCGGAATGCCAGTGATTGGCCAAATCGAGTAGCCGGTTGGCGAGCACGATTTTCCTGTGCGCCATAGTCGTGGATCGCGCCGTGCCGGTCGGTCGTGGTCACGCAGAACTTTCCGTCTTCACCGGTGATCGTCTTCACC
>CAWDPB010000142.1:0-12422 GCA_963804075.1 uncultured Acidobacteriaceae bacterium
TGGTGCGCTGTCAACCCGCTGGAACTCACAGGATTTCCACCTGTTTTCAACAGTTCGGGGAGTTTCAGCCAAGGGGGGTCGCGGACACCCGCAACCCATTGTCGGAGAACTCTTTACAGCGCGCTCGAAAACGCTCTTCCGTCGGAGGTGGGCAAAGAACTCGGCGCACGCCGAAACGGAAGACGGCTCAATAAATTAAAGATCGCTTGGAGGCTCTGCTATGAGCGGAAACCCTTCAGGGCACTCTGTCCCCGAATGCGAACCCCGGAAAGGGGTCAAATGGAGGCTTACTGAATTGGATGCCACAAGCCGCCGCGAGGATTCAGCAGGCAGCCTAGACACTCAGTCACTGTCCTCGATCTCATTGGTTATACCAAATCTACCAGAGCAACGCAAGGGGGGAATAAAAAAATTACTTGAAGTGCACAGAAAGGAAGTTTGGGGCTGAGATAAGGGCTGCGCATGCTGTGAAATTGCACGCTAGCAGCGGCGGTAAGGCACCCCACGAGCCGCGCGCGGCAGCGCGGAAAGAGCGTGGCGTCCAGGGAACGCTCAGTGAAGGTGGCGCTACAATCAAGGGAAGTGGTCTCCGTCGTCCAACTCGGAACGCTCGCCTACGCCGAAGGGCTGCGGCTCCAGCAAAAGCTGGTCGAACTGCGCAAGGCAGGTCAGATCGGCGATTTGCTTCTCCTGCTTGAGCACACGCCCGTGATTACGCTGGGCCGCAATGCGAAGGCGGCGAACGTGCTGGTGCCGACGGAACAGTTGGCAGCGCGCGGAGTCGAAGTCTTCGAATGCGACCGCGGCGGCGATGTCACGTTTCATGGACCGGGTCAGATTGTGGGCTATACGATATTTGATTTGCGGGGATTTGAAAGGTCTCAGGTTGCAGGTCTAGGGTGTCAGGAAAACGGCTCTCAGCTTTCAGCTGTCAGCGCTCAGCGAGAACCGGATCGCGCCGCTTCCCTTCCCGCGAACCGCAAAACGCTGGGTGTCGTGGATTATGTGCGGCTTCTTGAAGAGATCTTGATTCGCACCTGCGCGGATTTTGGGATTGCTACGCAGCGCGTGGCAGGGTTGACGGGAGTTTGGACGGAGACTGCACCCGAGGCTAAGATCGCTGCTATCGGCGTGCACATTTCGCGGTCGGTGACGTCGCATGGATTCGCGCTCAACGTGAACACGGATTTGAGTTTCTTCAATCTGATTGTGCCCTGCGGGATTACGTCGAAGCAGGTGACTTCGATGCAAAAAGAGCTGGGGCGCGACGTGGACATGGATCGGGTTGCGAATGCGCTCTCGCGCAACTTCGGCACGGTGTGTGGGCGGCAGATCCTTTGGGTGGAGACGATCGATGCTCTGCTGGGAAATACGGTCGGCGTGCCAATGAAAGCGCCTGGCTTGCGGGAGATGATTGGGGAAGAGGATTCTTTTTTGGCTTAACGGCGCTGCTTGTCGCCGGTGACTCAGGCATAGACTTCCGCGCGAAGGGGTGCTTAGATGCACGACATTATCTATCTGAAGATTGACGAACCTGCGCTATTTCCTGGGGATCTCCGCCAATGATGCGAAAGCTCGTCATTCACGCATCTCTTAGTTTGCTCGCCGTCGTAAGTTGGACTTCGGAACGGGTTCTGCAAGCGCAACAAAAGACGGCGGAAACAGCCTCTATTTGTCAGCTCATTTCTCAGCCTGACAAGTATTGCGGAAACTCGGTCACGCTACGGGTAAGGGTGAACATCCATAGGCACGGTACTTCAATATCCGATCGAACATGCCCAAAGCGGTCACTCCTTCTCATCGGCGAACAAGCAGCGGTTCAGAACAACGAGGTATCCAATTTTTATCAGTTCCTCGCGGAACATAGGCAGTCAAGCGAACCAATTTTTGCGACAATCACAGGTCGCTTAGTCAAGGGGGCAAAAGCCGACTTCTTGCTTAAGCGCGACGTTGTTTTCGAACTGGAATCGGTGTCCGAAATTTCTGAAGGCTATCAGCCGAAGGGTCCTTAAGACGTATCTAGCTGGCCCAGACGACCGGATCTGCGCTAGCATTGTCGCGGAAACAGATCATGGCGAAGAGAAAAAGTGCGACCGGAAAGAGGCGGCCGAAAACAGAAGGCGCGAAGTCCAGATCCCAGAGCCAGGAATCTAGGCCTACGAAGTCTCGCGCCAATGGCGATCTCCGCACTTACGCCATCCTCGACTACCGGCTCGAAAAGCCGTCCTTCACGCTTCGGCAGCTTCGCGTTGGCGATGAGACGCGATACGAAATTGAAGGCGGCGAGCATTTGCAGGACGATCTCTCGCGGCCTGCGCCGCCGATTCGCGAATCGAAATATCTTAAGCGCGAGCAGGTCATCGAGATCTATCGCTGGATGCTGCTTAACCGCCGCATGGAAACGGCCCTCGAAAATCTCTACAAGCAAGGCAAAGTGGTCGGCGGCGTTTATTTCGGCTTAGGACAGGAAGCCTGCTCGTGTGCCTCCGCTTATGCCCTTCATAAAGACGAGTGGCTCGGCCCCATGATTCGCAATCAGGGTGCGCTTCTCGTCCGTGGATTTTCTCCGCGCGACGTCATGATGCAGTACATGGCGAAATCAGGTTCGCCAACCAAAGGCCGCGATGCGTCATCGCATTTTGGCGACATCAAAGATCGCAACGTGGTCGCGCCCATTTCTACTTTGGGCGATCTGATTCCGGTGCTTTCTGGTGTCGCGCTGGGAGCGCGGCTACAGGGAAAGCAGATTGCAGTCATGACTTACATTGGCGATGGCGGGCAATCGACGGGCGTGACTTATGAAGGACTGAATTTTGCCGCCGTGCAGAAGCTGGGACTGGTGCTGATTGTCGAAAACAATTTGTGGGGATACTCGACTCCCGCGGATATGCAGTTTTGCGTGAAGGATCTGGCGGAGCGCGCCATTGCTTATGGAATCCCGGGCGTGATCGTCGACGGCACCGACGCTTGCCAGGTTTACGACGCGTGCCATGAAGCGTGCGAGCGGGCGCGGCGCGGCGAAGGGCCTACGCTGATTGAAGCGAAGATGATGCGCATGAAAGGCCACGCCATTCACGACGCGGCCGAGTATGTTCCCAAGCCGCTGTTTGAATATTGGAAGAAGCGCGACCCGATCGCGCGCCTCGAAGATCATCTGGTTAATAAGAAGAAGTGGCTGACAGCGGAGGAAAACCACAACCTGATTGCCGATGTAGAGCGTCAGCTCGATGCCGATCGCGATTTTGCCGTGAATTCTCCCATGCCCACACCCGAGTCGGCCGCCGGCGGCGTTTATTGCGAGCCGGGGTGTCATGAGATCAAGGCGAAGTACGCGACGCCCATCCCGCGCCCGCGAGGCGCGCAACCACCGGAAAATCCCAAACGCTCCGAAGCGCCAGTACATTTGAAGTAACTGACCATCTTCCATAGATGGCGAAGCCGGGCCATCGTCCCCAATAAGCACTTCAGTAACTTGAGGTAACCATATCGTTAAAGCATGATTCCTCTAGACAGACACGGGAGGACTATGAACTCCCGTGTGTTTCAGGGAGTATGTATGAAGCGTGTAGCGGTTGCGGTGTTGCTGTCGGGATGGATAGTTGTTTTCATGCTGGGCTTGTCGGGGTGCGGAGGCAGCGGCGCTGCGACTCAACCCATCGCCGTTAGCGTGTCCTCGAGCGGCACTGGCATCGATCAGGCTCAGACTGCGACTCTAACCGCAACGGTTACAAACGACTCGAAAAACGCGGGCGCGTCGTGGAGCGTTTCGGGTGGCGGCACGCTGAGCGGGCAAACCACTACATCCGCCACTTACAATGCACCCGCCTCTGTGACCAGCGCGTTCACGGCAACCGTGACGGCGACCTCAATCACCGATACGACAAAATCGACGAGCCTGCGGATTAAGGTCAACCCTCTGCCCGCGGTCACCACTACGTCGCTTCCGGCAGCGACGGCAGGAATGGCTTATAGCGCCACCTTGAGTGAGTCTGGCGGAACAAGCCCTTACATTTGGACTGTCGCCTCCGGGACGCTGCCCGTGGGATTGAGTTTGAGCAGTGGGACGGGCGCGATCACCGGCGAGCCGACGGGCGCGAGCAACGGCCCGGTATCATTGACCTTCCAGGTCGTAGACGCAACCGGCGTCTCCGCCAGCAAAGCGCTTGCCATCACGGTGAATCCACCTCCGGCGTTGACCATCACAACCACCTCCTTGCCGGGCGCAACGATCGGCACCGCATACAGCCAGACACTGCAAGCGACGGGTGGGGTGCCCTCCTACAACTGGAGCGTTACTGCCGGGAACTTGCCTACCGGTTTGACTTTGAGCAACGCGGGCGTGATCTCAGGAACACCAAGTGGAACAGTGACCGGATCCATCAATTTCACGGTGACCGTGACCGACTCACAGACTCCAACCGCTTCTACCAAGTCGGCGAATTTGAGCATCGTGGTGAGTGAGCCGCCGCTTACGGTTACAACGACCGCGCTGGCGAGCGGAAGTCTTACTAACGCATACAGCCAGACCTTGCAGGCCATCGGCGGCGCTCCTCCTTACACATGGAGCATCAGTGCGGGCACATTGCCGGCCGGATTGAGCTTGAGTAATCCAAGCACGGGGGTTATCTCCGGAACGCCAACCGCAGCCGGCACATTCGACTTCACGGTGAAGGTCACGGATTCGGCTTCCGCTTCGGCAACGGCCAGCTTGAGCATTACTATTAATCCCGCGCTTGCCATCACCACCGCGTCGCTGCCGGGCGGCAGCGTCAGCACGGTTTACAGCGCCACGATGAAGGCCACCGGCGGCGCTCAACCTTATTCATGGAGTGTCACCAGCGGCGCGCTGCCAGCCGGACTTTCTATTAACTCGACGAGCGGGGTGATCTCGGGAACGCCGACCACAACCGGAACCTCGGACTTTACGGTTACGGTCGCGGATTCGGAAAGCCCGGCGGTCACGGCCAGCGTCGCACTCAGTATTGGAATCGCTGCGGCGAGTTGTCCGAACGATAACAGCCTGAGCGGACACTATGCCGTTCTGCTGAACGGCTGGAGCAGTGCACCAGCGGCAACGCCCCAGACGGTCACTGCGGCAGCGGGCAGCTTTGTGGCTGATGGAGCGGGGAATATTTCCAGTGGAAACCTGGATGTGAACGATCAGGCTAACGGCCCGGGCAGCGGCACGTTCACCGGCACGTACTGCGTGGGATCGAACAACCTTGCCACGATTACCCTGAGCTATGGCGGAGGACTCAGCGGCAAGGATACGTTCGCCGCGGCGATGAATTCCAGCGGCAGCAATGGCAACATCATCTTCTATGACTCCAGCGGACGGAAGGCTTCCGGGCTGCTCCGCCAGCAGGACCCTACCGCGTTTTCGACCAGTAAGATCAAAGGCAACTACGCCTTCGGATTGGCCGGAGCCGATAGCGGCACGAGCGCTCCGCGTTACGCCATGGCAGGAGCATTCACAGCCGATGGCAACGGTAACCTGACCGGGGAGTTCGACCAGGACCTCTACCTGACCGGTTCCGCAAACGCGACTTTAAGCTCCAGCAATCTCAATGTGGAGTCGAGCGGCCGCGGCACTGCCACTATAACCTTCACCGGCCAGAGCAACTTGAAGTTCGTCTTCTATGTTGTCAGCGCTTCCGAAATGCTGGTTGTGGAGGATGACGCCACTGGCAATCCGTTGCTGGCAGGCCAGGTGCTGGGACAGACCGGCTCTTTCACGGACGCGTCGCTCAACGGCGTCGGCGTGATTGAGACCGAATCGTTAAGCGATGGAACCACGCCTTCAGCGACGGCCGGCCTCGTTACCACGAATGGCACAGGGGCGATCACGGGATGGAGCACCGACGAGAATAGCGGCGGTACGATCGGTTCGCTAAGCACGTCGGGAACGTATACTCCGTCGACGGACGGGCGCGTGGCGCTGGCCTTGACAGGAGAGACCACCGCTCCGGTCTTCTATCTTGTGGGGCCGAACCAGGCCTTCGTGGTGGGGACCAACCCGCTAGCGGTGGATTTTGGCGTGATGGAGCCGCAATCAGGAAGTCACTTTACCAACTCCTCATTGACGGGGACTTATCTGGGTGGCAGTCTGCAGTCGGCCGATGCCAACGTGGACGAGGTGGTCGAGGATCTACAGGCCAATGGCAGCGGCGCCTTCACCGGAACATTGGATCAAAACGGCAGTGGAGGGACATCCACAAACACCATCGCTGAAACTTATGCCGTTTCGTCCAATGGACGAGTGGTCGTGAGCCAGAGCGGGTCGCAAGTGGGGATCATCTACCTGATCTCCGCGACGCAGGCCGTCTTTCTCCCCGCTGGTACGTCGGACATCAACCCCGCGCTAATCGAGTTGCAGCATTGACGTTCACGGCGATACTGATGTGGGACCGGCGGTAGCCGCAGGAGGCGTTTAGTGCGAGGCGGGCGGCCGCGAGATTAAGCCAAAGTATGCGACTGCCTTCCCGCAGTCGTACGGCGCGCAATCCGGAAATCCCGAAGCGCTGCGGCGGATATTCGGAAATCGCGAATGATGGCTGTGTTGCAGGGCGTGCGCACTGGCTGCATACTCGGAAGATGGAAACAGAAGGTCCAGTCCTTCGCGGTAGGCGCGTTCGCCTCGAACCGCTTGGACATCGCCACATTGATGGATTGGTGGCAGCTGCTGCGGCCGATCCCTCGCTCTACCAGTGGAGTCCGGTTCCGCAGGGAAAAGCGGAGACGGCCAGTTATGTGGAAACCGTTCTCGCCTGGCAAGAGGCAGGCAAAGCTGTGCCGTTCGCTACGGTGCGCGTGGATGACGGCGTTGTCGTCGGTTCATCCCGATTCTTCGATATCGAGCGGTGGGCTTGGCCGGAGGGACATCCGCGCCACGGAGGCCAGATGCCTGACGCCTGCGAGATCGGCTACACGTGGCTGGCTGAATCGGCGATCCGAAGCGGGGCCAACACGGAGGCGAAGCTGCTTATGCTGACGCACGCCTTCGAAACGTGGCAAGTGCTGCGCGTCTGCCTTCATACTGATGTTCGCAACCAGCGGTCGCGGGACGCGATCAAACGGATCGGCGGAAAATTTGAAGGTATTCTCCGCGCCCACCGTATGGCCGCCGATTTTATTGCCCGCGATTCGGCGCGATTCTCGATCATCGCGGCGGAATGGCCGGAGGTGAAGCAGCGGATCGCGCGGCTGCTCGACAGGCCGTGACACCGGCAGAGCCGATGGGGAGCTGGTAAACTTAAAGTTTGTCTATGTCCGCCTCTTCCCAACTCATCCAGATTGATCTTGGCCCTAGAATTCCCAGCCCCAAGCCTTCATGGCTTAAGGCGAAAGCTCCCGTCGGCGACAATTTTCATAATTTGAAGAAACTGGCGCGCGGGCTTGGCTTGCACACGGTTTGCGAGTCGGCGCAGTGTCCGAATATTGGCGAATGCTGGCATCACCATACGGCGACATTCATGCTGCTGGGAGATATCTGCACGCGGCGCTGCGGATTTTGCGCAGTGCCCAAGGGACGTCCTCTGCCGATCGATTGGGATGAACCGCGGCGCGTGGCCGAGGCGGTCGCTACTCTGGGGCTAAAACATGCGGTCGTGACCAGCGTGAATCGAGACGACGATAACGTCGGCGGCGCGAAGATTTTTGCCGAGACGATTCGCCAGATTCGCGAGCTTGTACCGGGCTGCCGGGTTGAAGTGCTGATTCCGGATTTTCAGGGACTGGAAGAACCGCTGCGGGTTGTGCTCGAAGCCAGGCCCGATGTTTTGAATCACAACACCGAAACTGTGCCTCGTCTGTATCGCGCCGTGCGATCGGGCGCGCGCTACCAGCGCACGCTTGATTTGCTTACCAATACCAAGAAGTGGGATTCCTCCACGGTGACGAAAAGCGGCGTGATGGTGGGCATCGGCGAATCGCACGATGAGCTGATCGACGTTTTCCGCGATCTGGGCAAATGTGGCGTGGATATTCTTACGATTGGGCAATATCTGCGACCGTCAAAAGATCATCTTCCGATGACCCGCTTCTACACACCCGCTGAGTTTTCCTTCCTGAAAAATGAAGCGCTGAAATTCGGCTTTCGCCATGTCGAGTCGGGGCCGTTGGTGCGATCGAGTTATCACGCGCACGAGCAGGCGGACGTGGCAGCGCGATAAGCGGGGTCACCGCGGAGTCCGTACTCTCACACGCGGTCCGGCGTTCAAAGACGCACATTGATGGCCCGTCGTTTCTTTGCTAGCCTACTCCCCCATGAGAATTGTCTTTGGAGTTTTGCGCGTTTCGACGGCCTGCGTCCTCTTGTCCGCTGCGATATGGAGCGCGGCCCAGTGCAAGCAGAGCGACCCGCGAGGACGCTTCGAGGGTTCAGCGACGAGCGCGCAAGCAGGAAAGCTCGATGTCGTCTTGAATTTGTCATGCACTGACGGACACTACACGGGCGAACTGGACACGCCGGTTGGCGTTTATCACATCGTTGCTGGCTCGTTTGGATCCGGCGAGCTAAGAATTGAGCTCGCGAACGGCAGCGACAAGATCGCGGTCGAGGCAAAGGTGGTGGGCGACAATGCCGAGGGCACGTTTGTCTCCGGCGACGACCATGGCCCAATCGAGTTACACCGCAGCGGTGAAGCAAGTAAGAGTGCATCGGCCGGGGACAATCTTTCTCTGACGCCTCAACAATGGAAAGAAGACCTTAATTTCTTCGCGAAAGAGATGGCCAAGCGGCATCCGGATGCTTTCGCGAACACCTCCAAAGAAAAATTCGACGCCGCAGTCACCGAACTAGGTCAACGGCTCGAACACCTGAACTCCGACCAGATTTATATTGGCCTCGACCACCTCGCGAACCTGATCGGCGATGCGCACACCTACGTGGAATTTCCCGACGACAACGCGAATCTGCCGCTCGACATACGGCAGTTCGGAGAGGATTCGCGGGTCGTCATCGTAAGTCCCGGATACGAGCAGGCGCTAGGAGCCCGAGTCATTGCGATCCAGGATACGCCGCTTGCCCAGGCGAGAGAGATGGCAGCTGCCATCACTCCGGTCGCCGAGACGGCGTCGTTAAGGGATGCACGAGTGAATGGATTCCTCACAACGGGGATGGCGCTCCACGGTCTGGGAATAACTCCGGAGCGGAGTGCGGCACGTTATACGCTCGCGTCCGACGACGGAAAGCAATTCACTGTCGAGTTCAAGGCGCTGCCGCCGAAGCCGGAACCGAAGTGGGTTTATGCGGCGTCACCGCTGCCTCTGCCAGAAAAGCACGTCAATGGCAGCGCTGCCTGCACATATCTTGGCGAATCACGGACGCTTTATTGCAACGTTCGCTGGATTAAAGATCTTGCGGGACCGTCGAAGGAGATGTTCGACATTCTCAAGCGCGAGCATCCGGACAAGTTGGTCATTGATCTGCGCAGGAACGGCGGAGGCGATTACAACGTGGGCCTCAAGAACTTGATTGAACCGCTGCGAAAGGACAAGGACATTAATCGAAAAGGCCATCTTTTTGTGCTGATTGGCGCCAATACATTTTCCGCAGCCATGTCGAACGCGGCGCAATTTAGAACCATGACCGAAGCCACGCTCGTGGGCCAAACGATTGGCGAAAAGCCAAACAGCTATCAGGAACCGCGGCAATTCACGTTGCCGAATTCGCACTTCGTGGTTCGCTATTCCACACGATTCTATAAGTTCGTGGAGGGAGGAGAGAACATTGTCGCGCCCGACAAAGAGATTTCTTCGAAGTGGGATGATTACAAGAACGGGCACGACACGGTGCTGGACTGGGTTCTGGCCGCTAAGTGATGTCGCGCGCCAAACCTCATCTCACACTCAGAACACTTTTACGTGGAAGGTCAGATACTTCTTGGGATTTTCGCGGATGGCTTTTACCAATTCACGTGTTTCGAGCAGCATCTGGTCGAGGTTGTTGTACAGCGACGGGTCTTTAAACAGTTTGCCGGCTGTGCCCTCGCCATTAGCCATTTGGTTGGTCAGCGCGGCGAGATTGTTCATGGTGGCCTGGAGTTTGTCGGCGAATTCCTGATCGTGGGTAAACTTGCCGAGCGCGCCTTTGCCAGCGTTCATGTCGTCGGTCAGCTGGCGCAGATTTGCCACCGTCTTGTTGGTGTTCTCGTATAGCGCTGGATCTTTCAGCAGCTTGCCCGCCGAGCCTTTGCCGGCCTGGAGATCGTTGATCACGGCGTTCAGCTTGTCGAGCGCGGCAATGGCTTTCTTATAGGCTTCATCGCTGGTGAGCAACGGCCCGAGAGAACCCTTGCCGCTCTGAATGTCGTCCATCAGCCCTTTGAATTCGCCGACCGTGGCGTTCAGACGGTCATAGAGACCCGGATCGTAAATCACCTTGCCGATCGAGCCCTTCCCGCTTTCGATATAGGCGACGATACTGTCGAGGCGCTTGAGGAGTGAATCCATGTTCTGCAGCGTGCCCTGGCTCGCGCGCACCACGTCCTCAATCTGCGGCTGTTCTCTTGAGGCAAGAACGTCGCCGTCGGCGGCGGGAGGGCCTTTGGCGGTGGAACTGTCGATATCAAGGAAGGTCTCGCCAAGTACGCCGGCCGTGCTTAACAGCGTGATCGAGTCCTTGCGCAAGTTGAAGGAGTAAACCGTATTGACCCTCATTGTGATCTCAACCGGCGTCGTGGGGTTGTTCTGCACAATACGGATTTGAGTTACATTTCCGATGTCGACGCCTGCGAGCCGCACCGGAGCGCCCACGCGCAACCCAGCGGCATTGTCCACGTAGGATCTCAGGACAATTTTGTGGGTGAACCAGCCACCGGTTCCAGCTGCTGACGCGGCGGAGTACGCGCCGATACGGCGGCTACCTCGTTCACATCGGAGTGGTGATTGGTGGTGGGGCTGGCGGGCGCTGCCTTCAACAAGAACATCGAGAGCGAAATGGGCTTGCACAGCAAGATCAACATTGGCCCGTACACGCTGGAGCAGGTGGGGGCCTCGCAGGACTCAAATCTGAATTACGACTCGGATTATGCGCTGCTCGACGTCTACAAAGGCGGCAAGAAAGTGTTTCAGCTGGCGCCCGAGAAACGCGTCTACCTGGTGAACGGCCAGCCACAGACGATGGTGGCGATTCATTCGACGCCCGAATGGGATTTGTATGTGGTGTATGAGGGCGCGAATCCCGACACCGGCCAACCCATTATCAAAGCGTTTCTGAATCCGCTGGTGGGATGGATCTGGTTTGGCCTGGTGGTGATTGTGGCGGGCACATTCATCGCGCTGGTTCCCAGCCTGACGCCGGCGACGGCTGCTCTCAGAGTGCCGGCGACGCGGACGACACCGATCGAGCCGGCCCTGAAGGGAGGCGCCTAATGGGTGCTCCCGCGCGTTTTGCTTTTTGGATTAGAGCGGTGGAAGTTTCGGTACTGGCCGTGGCGATTTGTTTCTCGCTGGGCGCTACGGATGCAAGCTCGCGCTTTAACGATCTGGGCCACCGGCTGCACCCGGCCGTTGTGAGGCTCGCTGTGGGCGGGCTCGCGACGATCCCCGCCGGGGTGGTCGTGACCGACTACTCAATGCCCGAAATGGACGGGATCGAGTTCATCCGCCGGGCCTCGAAGATCGCACCGAGGGCGGTCTTCATCATGATCTCGGGCAACAATCTCGAGCCGCTTGAGCCCCAGCTTTCGCGGCTGAAGGGGCTTAAGATGCGCCTTCAAAAGCCCTTTGGCTGGCGGCCCCTGGCGGATGCGGTCCTGCAGGTCTGGCCGGGCAAGAACGCCCCCTCGTACCGGGTCTAGCGCGGCACCGCGTCAGCGCTCGATCGACAGGCCTTCGTTGTCCGCGGCGAGAATCCGGCCCTCGCTCGGCATCGAGACGCGGGAGAATGCGGCCGTCATGGCGCCGAAGACGGGCCGGGACTTCGCCTTTTCGCAGACGCACAGGACGCTCGAGCCGCTGCCGCTCAGCCACCCCGTCCAGGCGCCTGCGGAGATCCCTGCGGGCGATCGCGTCGCTCGCGCCGGGGATCCTCGGGAGGCGGTAGGGCTCGTGGACGAAGTCCCCGGCGGCATGCCTCAGGCTCTGGAAGTCCCGCGACGCGAAGGCCGCGACGACATAGGCGGCGCTGTTGATGCTCTTGACCGCGTCAAAGAACGGAAGGGACGGCGGCAGCGCCCCGCGGGACTCCTTGGTGACGAACTCCACGGGCGGCGAAACCACGATGAAGGCGACGTCGGCCGGGAACGCGGACCGTATCCACGTAGGCGCCGGTGGCCGGATCGGAGCGGGAAACGCAGAATCCGCCGAGGACGCCTGCGCCCGCATTGTCGGGATGCCCCTCGATCGCCGAGACAAGCCCGACGAGCTGGCGCGTCGAGAGGGACGTGCGGTGGAGCATGTTTAGGCCCGCCAGGACGCCC
>CAWDPB010000143.1:0-19679 GCA_963804075.1 uncultured Acidobacteriaceae bacterium
TGGGTGTCGTCGAATCAACAGAAGAAGGGTCTAGCCCGCCAAAGAGAGTGTAGCTGGCGAAGTGGATTAGCGGGATCAGAAACTTGTCACTCGAGCCGCACTCAGCAGGACCGCGCGTTGGAAATACTACGGCAGATCCTTCGCTTCGCTCAGGATGACAAGCAAGTTGAATTGAACATTCAAAAATCTCGGAAAAAGGAAAAACAAACAAGACAATGGCGAAGACTTACTACGACAACAACAATGCCGACCTCACCCTGATCCAGGCAAAGAAGGTGGCGATCATTGGCTACGGCTCGCAGGGGCATGCGCATGCTCTCAACCTGAAAGATTGGGGCGTGCAGGTAAAGGTGGGCCTGGCGGCGAATTCAAAATCGATTGCCAAGGCGCAAAAGGCGGGTCTCGAGGTGACCACCGTCGCCGAGGCCACAAAGTGGGCCGACGTCATCATGGTGCTCGTTCCCGACCAAACCGCGGCAAGATTGTATGCCGAAGAGATTGGGCCGAACCTGAGCGCGGGCAAGCTGCTTATGTTTGCGCACGGCTTCAACAAGCAAGACCAACCTGAAGGAATGAAGCGGCTACAGCAACAGAACCATATTGCTAAATGCGCCAGGTAAAGCACGCGTATGAAAAGGGCGTGATGGCGCAGAGAGGAATCGAATACTGATATTGGATCATCGAATCATCGGTTCATGGGGTCATTTTCCACTGACTCTCTTAGTGAACCGATGACAAAATGACTTAATGCTCAATCGCTCTTATGGCATGGTTTAAACGACAATCCGGGGAGATCGACGCGGCGGGCGAAAAGAAAGTCCGAACCGAAGGGCTATGGGTGAAGTGCGACAGCTGCCGGCAGATCATTTGGAAAAAGGATCTGGAGGAGAATCTGAATGTTTGTCCGAAGTGCGACAAACACTTTCGGATTGACGCGCGCACACGGCTGGCCCAACTCCTCGACGACGGAAAGTACGAGATTTTCGACGCCAACCTGGCTTCGACCGATCCGTTGAAGTTCGTGGACCTGAAGCCGTATTCCTCGCGGCTGAAGCAGGCGAAAGCCGACACGGGGCTGAAAGACGCGGTGATCAATGCGCATGGGAAGCTGGATGGACGCGCCGTAATTGTCAGTTCGATGGAGTATGCGTTTATTGGCGGCAGCATGGGCGCGGTGGTAGGAGAAGCGATTACGCGCGCGATTGAAAAAGCAACCGAGACCCGGACGCCGTTGATTATCGTTTCGGCGTCGGGCGGCGCGCGCATGATGGAAGGCGCGATCAGCCTGATGCAGCTGGCGAAGATTTCGTCGGCGCTGGCGCGGCTGGACGACGCCAAGGTTCCGTACATTTCCGTATTGACGGACCCGACGACCGGAGGCGTGACCGCGTCGTTTGCCATGTTGGGCGACCTGAACATCGGCGAACCGGGAGCGCTGATTGGCTTTGCCGGGCCGCGCGTGATTGAGCAGACGATCCGGCAGAAACTGCCGCCGGGGTTCCAGCGGTCGGAGTTCCTGCTGGAACATGGAATGCTGGATGCGGTGGTGCCGCGCAAGGAGATGAAGGCGTATATTGCGCGGGCGCTGGCGTTTATGGCGGGAGCAGCGGCAGCGTAAATCGTCATTGGCCGTCAGTTGTTGGTCTCCAGCGGTGTCGGCGCGCCGGCTGGGCTTCCTTTCAGCCGCCTTTCAGAGCACTTTAGTTTGCGTGGGATGCCCTCCGATGACAGGTTCTGCCATTCGGCGCACACCCTTGATACCCTATCTCTAACGCCAGTTCCCGGCGTCGCGACGCTATTCAGCCGTTCTTTCCCGGCGACTAGCGCCGGACGGCCGACGACCGATGTCCTACGAAACCGCAGTGGCGCAGATGTATGCGTTGGGTCATGAACTGGCCCAGACGCCGTCGCACAAGTTTGACCTGGCGCACATGCGGGTGCTGCTGGCGGCGCTGGGGCATCCGGAGAAGAATTTTCCCAGCGTTTTGATCGCGGGCACGAACGGCAAGGGCTCGACGGCGGCGACTCTGGCTTCCATCCTTCAGGCTTCAGGATTGAAGACCGGGCTTTACACTTCGCCGCATCTGGTGCGCATCAATGAGCGGATTCGGCTGGACGGGCAGACGATCAGCGACGACGATTTCGCGCTGGTTCATGATGTGGTCGGCAGGACAGCCGAGCGGTTGGTGGGCGAAGGGGATCTGCCGTGGCATCCGAGTTTTTTTGAGATGCTGACGGCGATGGCATTTGAGTATTTTGCGCGCAGCCGTCCGGAGATCGTGGTGCTTGAGGTCGGGATGGGCGGGCGGCTGGATGCGACGAACGTGGTCGAGCCGCGCGTGAGCATCATTACGGATATTGCGCTCGATCATCAGAAGTTTCTGGGCGAGACGGTCACCGAGATTGCGCGCGAGAAGGCGGGGATTATCCGGGCGGGCGGAGCGGTGGTCACGCTGCCGCAGCTCGCGGAAGCGAACGACGTGATCGGCCATGCGATTCTCGACGCGGGCGCGCGGGCGGTGAACGCGGTGCCGTATGTGCCGCCGGTCTCGCCGGGAAGTCAGTATCCAGTAGCCGGTACCCAGCAGTCCTGCCAGTTCCAGTCAAACGCGCAGCTCGGTCGTCCGAGGCAGCGTTATCCGCTGCAAGTCTTGGGAAGCGGGCGATTACGGTGGACTCGCCGTTGATTGGGCGGCATCAGTTCCGAAACGTGGCGCTGGCGGTCGCGGCGGCGGTCGAGCTGCGCGAGCAGGGTTGGAGCAGATAACGCCGGCGTCGATCGAGCGGGGGATTCGCGAGACGCATTGGCCGGGACGGTTTCAGGTTATGGCCGCGGGCGGCGGACGAGCCGGAATTTGTCTTCGATGTGGCGCACAATCCAGCGGGAGCCTGGGCTTTGCGGTCGACCCTCTCTTCTGTTTATGGCGACCGGCCGATCACGATGGTGTTTGGCGTTCTGCGTGACAAAGCGATGGCGGAGATGGCTGAGATACTGTTTCCGATTGCCGAGCGCGTGATTGCAACGCATGCCGAACAATCCGCGCGTCGGCGAGCCCGGCGGAGATACGGCAGGCGGCCGCCCGCGTGGCGGGCGAGATCGGCGAGGCGGAAAGCGTTCCGCAAGCGCTGGAACAGGCTAAGGAGGCTGCCGGGCCGGGTGGGCTGGTGGTGGTTACCGGGTCGATTTACATTGTCGGAGAGGCGATGCGAAGGCTGGGCGTACGCATCTAATGGTCAGTGTCGATGAGTTTAAAACCTTAAGCGATTTTCGCTGACGAAACCTTGGAAAAGATCGCCACAACTGCGGAGCCGGAAAACGAGCGGGCCGAACTGCGCTCGGCGGGACGGCCGGCGGCCGCGCCCACGTGGACTGAAACGAGTGCAGCCCGCCCTGAAAAGCGCAACGGCTGGGCCAGCCGGCTGCGTTCGTACTTCATCATCGATCCGCTGATCTGGGTTTACACGCTGGTGCTGGGCTCGACTTCGCTGCTGTGTTCGCTGTTTGACCGGAGCGGAGGATTCAGCACAATCTGGCGCGGGCGTGGTCGTGGCTGATCATGAAGACGATTCTTTCGCCGGTCACGGTTACGGGGAACGCGGCGGCGGTGGCGGCGGGCGAAAGCACCAAGCCGCGAGTGTTTGCGGTCACGCACGCTTCGGCGCTCGATATTCCGATTCTCTACGTTTACCTGCCATTTCAATTTCGGATCATCTTCAAGAGCGAGCTGCTGTCGTATCCGTTTATCGGATGGCATCTGCAACGGTCAGGGCAGATATGCATTAATCAGCAGAATCCAACGTCCTCGATCGGCGCGATCAAATCCGCGCTCCGCAGCCTGCGCAGCGGGATGCCGTTGGTCATTTTTCCGGAAGGCGGGCGCACTCCGGATGGCAACATTCTGCCATTTCTGCCGGGCGCGTTTTTCCTGGCGATCAAGTCGCAGGCCGAGATTGTTCCGATTGCGCTGGTAGACACGTTCGACCTGCTGCCGATGAACACCTATCACATACGGTGCCAGCCGCTGGAAATGCGGGTGGGCGAGGTGATCCCAACGGCAGGTTTGACGATGGCGGATACGGATGCGCTCACAGCGCGGGTGAAGGCGTCGATTGACGCGCTGCACTCGGCGGCGAGAACGACGTAGCGGCTATTCCTCCCGGGGTTGGCCTCGTTACCGCAGTGAGTTGCGCGGCCACTTTCGCCATGGTGTAATCCGCCCATGGCGGCCGCATACCGATGCCCAGCCTGTGGATTTGAATCCGATAGCTTTTCCGATCTTTCTTGCCCTCAGTGCGGCAAGGAATTGCAGCGGTCCGATTCCTTTTCGATCTCGCTGCCAAGGCTGGTACTGGCTGTCCTGGTGACCGGGCTCATGACCAGCTTCATGTTCGCCGTTCACTTCCCGCGGCCCATGATCGTTTTCTCCGGCTTGACCACTTTCCTGCTGGCTGCGCTTGGCCTCCGCCGTCGGGGCATGTCCGCGTCCCGCAGACCGTTGCAGCGATCTCCCCGGTCGATCAGCGCAGTATCTTTGGATTTCACCATCGCAATATTGGGCCTCGCCTTCATAGGCTGCCTGCTGTTCGGCTCTGTCATCGTCCTCAACGCGCATAATGCCGTCCAACGCGTGCAGGGACAGCCCTACCACGCCACCACCTTTCAGGTGATTCGTCCCTATTATCAAAAAAGCGCTGGCATGCATGGGCCCTACGTGTCGGTTTATTGCAGTGGGATAGTAGCAGGCAAGAAAGAATGGATGGATTTGTTTCCTTACCTCAGACGATATCCGCGCGATCAGGCTGAACTCAATGACTTGGTCCCGGCGGGAACGGTGATTCCGGTTTATCTATTTCCCAATCTCAAAGGGCGATCGCGAATCGAGGTGATCGATGCGCTCCCACCAGGCGAAGCAAGCAAAAGAACGGAGACGTGGGTGCTGCAGCGCGCGCCCGTGGCCCTAGCCGTCCTGGGTACTCTGATCCTTCTCCTAGTGCGAATCCGCCGCTCCAGCGCCTCGCCCGCCACCCAGGCCATGACCGCCAGCTGTAGTAGTTGATACAACGCTGTCATTGCACGTCTTTCATTAGCTACGAGCACTCACAACGCAAACAAACCAGCGAACAATTCTCGGTGGGTGACAGGCAAACTGGGCGTCAGCTGTCGCAACCAGCGATGCCCGCCCCGCCTGCCCCAATCTAGTCCACCGGGAGCCGTCCGGCCCCAGGTGCAAGTCCGATGTGATGGGAGACGGTGCAATTTGCCACCGCCATAGAGCCCCTTGCGCTGTTTGACCCTCACTCTGCCGTCCCTTAGACTTAAAAGACTCAATGGAATACAAGGCCTAATCTATGTCTGACAGCATTCATGTGAAGTTTCCCGATGGAAGCACCAAAGAAGTTGCCCAGGGTACGACTGCGCTGGACTTGGCGAAGGGGATCAGTCCGCGGCTGGCCGATGCGGCTTTGGCGGCGAAAGTGACGCCACTTTCTCCGGGAGCGGAAACTAGCAACGGCAATCTGATCGACCTGACGCGACCGCTGGAGCAAGACACTGAGCTGCGCATCTTGACGGAAAGAGATCCCGAGGCGCTTGAAGTCTATCGGCATTCCTCGGCACACCTGATGGCGGCGGCAGTGCTGGAACTCTTTCCCGAGACCAAGCTCGGGCATGGGCCGTCCACCGAGAACGGATTCTTTTACGATTTTTACCGCGAGACTCCGTTCACACCGGACGATCTGGAGAAGATCGAAAAGAAGATGCAGGAACTGGTCGCACAGGATTTGCCCTATGCGCGCGAGTTTGTGGAGCGCACCGAAGGACTGCAGAGATTCAAGACCGAAGGCGACTTCATGAAGTGCCACTTCATCGAGCAGTTCACCAAGCCCGATGAAAAGATTTCAATCTACAAGACCGGCAAGTTTCTGGATTTCTGCCGCGGGCCGCATATCCCATCGACCGGCAGAATCAAGGCGTTCAAGCTGCTGAATATTGCGGGCGCGTATTGGCTGGGAGATGAGAAGAATCCGCAGCTGCAGCGGATTTATGGGACGTCGTTTTTTTCCAAGAAAGACCTCGACGCTTATCTGAACAGTGTTGAAGAGGCGAAGAAGCGCGATCATCGCGTGCTCGGCAAGCAGCTCGACTTGTTTTCGATTCAGGAGCTGGCCGGGCCGGGGCTGATCTTCTGGCATCCCAAGGGCGGGATCATCCGCAAAGAGATGGAAGACTGGATGCGCGAAGAGTACTTGCGGCGCGGGTACTCGCTCGTGTGCACGCCGCATGTGGCGCGGCGGCAGTTGTTCTACACCTCGGGACACGAGGGCTATTACTCGAACAACATGTTCGACGCAATGGAACTCGATGACGCAGAGTACCGGCTGAAACCAATGAATTGTCCGGGGCACATCCTGATTTATAAAGACTCGCTGAAGTCGTACCGCGATTTGCCGGTGCGCCTTGGCGAGCTGGGCACGGTGTATCGGTACGAGCGCTCGGGCGTGATGCACGGGCTGATGCGCGTGCGCGGATTTACCCAGGACGATGCACACATCTTCTGTACACCGGATCAGATCGAGAATGAAATTGGAGGCTGTCTCGATTTTGCGCTCGAGGTGCTCAAGGACTTCGGGTTCACCGAATTCCAAACCGAGCTTTCCACATGGAATCCGGATGACCGCAAGAATTTTGTGGGCAGTGACGAGCAGTGGAAACTGGCGACCGAGTCTCTGGAAAAAGTTCTGACGGGGCGGAAAATTCCGTATAAGACGATTCCCGGCGAGGCCGCGTTTTATGGGCCGAAGATCGACGTGAAGCTGGTCGATGCGATCGGGCGATTGTGGCAGCTTTCGACCGTACAATTCGACTTCAACCTGCCGCAGCGCTTTGGATTGGAATATGTGGCCGAAGACGGCACGCGTAAACAGCCGCTGATGGTGCATCGTGCGCTGTATGGATCGGTCGAGCGCTTCTTTGGGGTGCTGATTGAACACTATGCGGGAGCGTTTCCGGTGTGGCTGTCGCCGGTGCAAACGGTGATGATTCCGATTGCCGAGCGGCATGTAGAGTATGCGAAGAAGGTCGCGGCGCAGCTCAGGGCCGCCGGCGTGCGTGTGGAAGTGGACGCGCGCAATGAAAAGATGAACGCCAAGATCCGCGAGCACGCGCTGCAGAAGGTGCCATTCCTTCTCGTGGTCGGCGACAAAGAAGCCGAGGCGAATACGGTCAACGTGCGGACGCGCGGGAAAGAGAAGACCGAAGATATGCCGGCGGCGGAGTTCGTGGAGAAGGTCGGGAAGCTGATTCGGGAGAGGACCGCTGCGTTGTAGGCGGGCAAAGCAGGCTTACGAAAGGCGTCCCCGGTTTGTTGGCCGGTTTACCTGTCACTTTTAGTACCATGAAAATCCCGCATAGAGTGCGGGATTTTCATGGTAGACTTTTAGGGTGATTGTCCGCCTCTCCGATATTGCTCTTGTCCGTACCGCCCTGCGGCGCAGCCGGGTTGCGGCGATTGTTGGCCCGCGCCAGTGCGGAAAGACGACCCTCGCGCGGGAGTTTGTTCCTCCGGGCTCGCCCAATTATTTCGACCTTGAGGATCCCGCAAGCCTGGCGCGCCTTAGCGAGCCGGACACCGCTCTCCGCCCTCTGCGCAAGCTGGTCGTGATCGACGAAGTGCAGCGGCGTCCCGAACTGTTCCCCTTGTTGCGTGTCCTGGCCGACCGCAGGCCCTTGCCCGCGCGCTTCCTGATTCTGGGCAGCGCTTCGCCGGAGTTGTTGCAGCAATCTTCGGAGTCGCTCGCGGGACGGCTGGAAACCGTGCCGCTGGAGGGTTTTCGGCTCGCCGACTTGGGAGCCGCAGCACAGGATCGTCATTGGGTTCGAGGCGGCTTCCCGCTGGCTTACCTGGCTCGAACCGAAACCGACTCGCTGGCCTGGCGGCGGCAGTTCCTGCAGACATTTTTGGAGCGCGACATGCCGCAGCTCGGCATCACTATTCCCGCCGTCTCGATGCGGCGCTTCTGGACCATGATTGCCCACTATCACGGGCAAGTCTGGAACGCGGCTGAAATGGCGCGCGCCATGGCGTTCAATGAATCCACGGTGCGCCGGTATCTCGACCTGATGACAGGCGTGTTCATGGTTCGCCAACTGCAACCGTGGTTTGAGAATCTCAAGAAACGGCAAGTGAAGGCGCCCAAGGTCTATGTACGCGACACGGGCCTGCTGCACGCGTTGCTGGGCATCGCGAACCGGCAGGACCTCGAATCGCACCCCAAGGTGGGCGCTTCGTGGGAGGGCTACGCCGTAGAGGAAGTTCTGAAGTCGTTCCGTCCCGACGAGGCCTACTTCTGGGCCACACACAATGGGGCCGAACTCGATCTGCTGCTGTTCAAGAACGGCCGCCGCATAGGAGTCGAGTGCAAGCGCACGGACGCTCCCCGGCTGACGCCTTCGATGCGGATTGCGCTGAGCGACCTGAAGCTCGACCACCTGTATGTTCTCTATCCGGGCGACAAGGCGTATGCGCTGGCAAAGAACGTTGAAGTCATGCCGCTGGCCGAGTTTGTGAAAGCAAAGTAGATTGCTGTGGCCGTCGAGCGTGAACGGTCCTACGACTGACTTCTATAGTGACGAATCGGGAATAATCTTCTCGATACAAAGCCGCAAAAAGAAATCCCACTTACCGCACACTCAGCGATAAGTGGGAGTCGTTATCGAGATTGAATCGTTACTTAGTCGTTGTCCGGTGGAACCGGAGCGTTGGCTTCACCACTATCCTTCGCCGCCGTCAGGCCGAGGAAATAATTGATGTCCTCCACCGCAGGAATCGTCGCGCCGTAAGGTTGCGCCGCCGTCTCGGTGAAGAACTCACGCAGATCGTTCGACGACCGCGCGTCCGCGAAGCCAAGCTGTTGCTCATGCGTCGGGCCAAAGAAAATGCCCTGAAGCATATTCAGGACGCTGCCGAAATCCTCGGGCTGAACCGCGCTCACCAGCCCAGGTTTCGTGTAAGCCGAGATTACGATCAAGGGCACGCGGAACCCATAGTTGTAATTGCTATAAGGCGCGGCGAGTTTCCATGGCGCAACGTGATCGTACCATCCGCCCCAATCGTCCCAGGTGAGGATGATCGCGGTGTTGGCCCAATATCCGCAGCTGTTGTTGAAGCCGCCAACGGCGTTGACAATTGCGGCCACGTAAGAAGGACCAAGACCTTTGTTGGCATTGGCATGGTCGGACCACTTGCCATCGGGAATCACCCAACTGACCGCTGGCAGCGCGCAGTTTTGCAGATCGTTGAGAAACGGCACCACACCATAGCCGTTCTTCAAGGGGAAAACCACATTCGTCGCCCATTCCGTGCCGTCGCATGCGGTGAAGCCGCTGTTCGGCTGGCAGATCGCGGTAATGGAATTCGGCGCCGTCCAGATCGAACCGGGCGTTGGAGCATAGTACCGCCAGGAAATGGGAGTCTTGCTGCCATCGAGCAATGTTGCCATGGTGTTGTGGTTGTAGCAGAAGTCGCCCAGCGCGCCGCCATAAAGCGTTTCGGTTCCGCTGGGATCGATCAGGAAGTTCGTGACGCTGGTGTTTGCCAGGCATCCGGCGAAAATTGTCATTCCCTCAGGCGCGTTGAAGTTTTCCGAGACAAAAGTTCCCTTGGAATCGTCAAGCGCAGTGGGAGCGGACGTCCCGCCAAAAATGAACTGGTGCGCCGGATAACTCGGTCCCTGATTCGTCTGGTACATGTAATTCGCCCATCCCCATCGCTTCGCCATCGCGATGTAAGGATCGAGAATGTGAGTGGTCAAATTAGTCCCGTACAAATTGGTGGAAGTCAGTGGCTGCGCGTTATCGACATACATGAACTGATTCCAGGTCGAGGCTGCGCAGCCGAATATTTCCGCAGTCGCTGTGCCTCCGCAAGCGGGAACCACCGCCGTGCTGGAAGCCGTGGCTTCGGCTACGAACGCGCTATGAGCGTGGCTGAGGTCGAAGTTCGTCGCCAAGCCAGCTGGCGTCAGCGCCTTATGCTTACCGGTCGAGTTCACCCAATAATTCTGGATGTCGTACTTCACGCTATTCGACCCTTTCAGTCCGTGCAGTCCCTGAAAGAGGTTGTCGGGTGTGCGGTTCTCCTGAAAAACGATAATCACATGCTGAATCTGCGAGGGGAACTGGGCTTGGGCGAAGGCTCCCAGCAGAGCCATAGTCAATAGCATTTGAACGGAGTGTTTCATCGGATCTTCTCCCGAGGTGAGCGAACGGCGTTTCGTGGGCCAGGCGTTTCTTCCCGGCAGGTGTCGCTACCCATGCAATGAGCAGCCCCAGCTTGATTTAGCGCGATTATGGAAGCCCACCGGGCGGTTGTCAAGGGCGACCAACGACTCGGATGGACCGTGCCAGGCGCTAACCTGGGCAGCGCCGCAGCGCGTAGATCACCCACGGAGCAATGTGCGTCTCGCTCACCCAGTTATAAGGTTCGTTGCCATTGGCCAGCGGCTTGCGCATCTCGACTAACTCAAGCCCGGCGCGCGCATAAGTTTCGAGATAGGACTCGTGGGGCCAGAGAATGTCCACGGCAGGCGACCGGTCCTCGAAATCGGTGGTGATGATTTTCACCGGGTCGCCGGGGCGGGCATTGCGGTTCTCGGGATAATCTTTGGTCGAGAACGATGCCCACTCGTTCCAATAAATTTCTGGCGCAGAGACGATGTTGACAACAGTTCCGTCCGGCGAGAGCAATCCGCACAGATCGCGAAACAGACGCACCTTGGTTTCCATGCCCGGAATGTTGTCGAACGTGAACGCCGATTGGACGAGAGAAAAACTTCTGCGCGGCAAAGCGCTCATGTCGTCGCCCGGAATGATGCGGTAGTCGCCTTGGGAATCAAGCTCGCGCGCTCGGGAAATCATTTTCTCCGAGATGTCCACGCCGACCGGCTTAAATCCAAGCCCGCGGAGGAATCGGGTCGAACGTCCAGCCCCGCAGCCAAAGTCAAGCGCCGCAGTGCCCTTCACGTGCGCGCGAAGAATTTCTGGCAACTCGCGAAACGCAAGGTGATACGTGTTCGCGAATTCGAGCTTCGAATAAGCGTCAGCGCGCGTGGCGTTCTCGTAAACATTGACGAAGTTCATGACTCTACCGGCCTCAACTGGACTCTGGAACGCCCTCGAAAAGAATATATGCGCCTCGGAGAGGTTTTGGGTGGCGCAGCGCTTCCAGCACTGCGATTAGCGGCAGTTCTCTGGTTGCGGCTTCAGCCGCTGAGGGTGCCGAATGATCTAACCTTCGTCGGCAACAGGATTGCGCAGCGTACCAATGCCCTCAATCGAAACTTCGACTACGTCTCCATCCACGACTGGCCCCACGCCTTTCGGCGTGCCGGTGCAGATCAGATCGCCAGGTTCAAGGGTCATGATGTTCGAGATGTAGCGGATGACGACATCGAGCGGAAAGATGAAATCCCGCGTATTGCCCGACTGCCGAACCTCGTCGTTGACGCGCGTTTCCACTGGAACTCCCGCCCAGGGATCGAGCGCATCGGTGACCATCGGCCCGACCGGACAGAACGTATCGAAGCCTTTAGCCCGCGTCCACTGCCCATCTTTGTTCTGGAGATCGCGCGCGGTGAAATCGTTCACGCAGGTGTAGCCGAGAATATACGGACGAACATCTTCGTTGTCGGGCAACCGGCGCGCGCGGCGTCCGATGATAACGCCCAACTCGCCCTCATAATCCGTCCGCGCGGAAACCCTCGGCCGCAGGATTGTCGCTCCTGGAGCAAGCAGTGCACTCGGCGGCTTAAAGAACAGCAGCGGCTCAACGGGAACATCGTGTCCCAGCTCAGCGGCGTGCTCGCGGTAGTTGCGGCCCACGCAGACAATCTTTGTGGGTTCGACCGGCGGCAAGAGCGACGCTTTGGAACCTGGGAGCGGGTCCATGCCAAACGTCGGCATTCTACCGATTTCGACCTCGCTCGTGTGCGGCGATTGAAGCAGAAGGCGCGTGATGGTATCGACTCCCTTGAGGGGCTCGACAAGGCCGTAGTGGATGGTACCGTTGAGATTAAATCGGCAATATCGCATAGAGATTTGGAGTGTGTCCTATTTAGTGTAGCCGGTTTGGCCGAAGAAGAATGTCTGCTTCCATGCCCGATCAATGGACGGAAAACGGAGACAGAAAGTGGCGTGTGCCGCAGGATGAGAGTGATCGCATTCTCAGTTCGAAGGTACAGTTTCGCTGGCTTCTTCGGATTTCGCGCTTTCGTTGCCGCGGACATCGACCGAAGAAATTGAGTAAATATAGGTCTTGCCCGGAATCACCGAGCTGTCGCGAAAGGATGGCGTTTTCACGGGCTCGGAATTCAGCTTGACCGCTGTTCTTGGTCCGGCACCGTTTGCCTCGCTGCGGAACACGTTGTAGCCAGCAAGGTCAGCACTCGCGACCGGAGCCCAGATCAAGTCGATAAACGGCCTTTGTCCCTCGCCGGAATAGACGGCTTGCAGTCCCACAGGCACGGCCGGCGGGAAAACGTCGTGCGCGACGACGCGCACCGTTGGGGTATCGTCGCCCTCAACCTGCACTTCGCTGTCCGCGCGCGTCACGATACTCACCGCAGTCACGTGGTACAGGTAAGTTTTCTCCCATTCGATTGCGTCGAGGAAATGCGCAGGACCAGCCGTACCGACCGGAACTTCTCCCGCTATCGTTTCTTTGCGGCCGCTTTCGGCGAGGCGATAAATGCGATAACGAAACTGGGCGGCGGAATCGGCGGCTGCGTAATTGGCATTGGCATCATTAACCTGACGCGGGTTGCTTGGGCCGGATTCTGCGCCAGCGCTCGTCCAGGTGAGCAGCACACCGTCTTCGTTGAGTTGCGCGGCCAGATCTTGTGGCGCCGGCAGAGTCCTGATTGCCGGAATATGCACGCGGTTCGACAGCCCAGCGCCATGGGAATTGCGGTTCAGGACTTCAACGGCATAAGTGAGATCGGCTTGCGGGTCGCCGCTGAGCGCAGTGGCTGGGATCGTGTCGGTGTAGGTCAGTTCCGTGGGTTGCTTTGGCGGAGGCTTCCGCAGAGCTTTCTTCGGCGCAAGCGCAGGAGCGGGAACAGTCGCGACAGGATTTCCGCAAGCGGTCATTTCTGCATCGGCGCTGCGGCAGATTTGCGTCGGCCCGAGCGAGCGGACACTTTCATGATCGGTGGTGAGCTTCGGTTCGGTCCAGGTCAGCGTAACGGAATTGCTTTTGCGCGAGGCGTGCAGGTCGGTGGGCGGCTTGGGCAGTTCGAGCGACGGCGGTAGGGGCGCGCCCGGCTGCGCACAACTCAAGAGCAGCAGGCAGAGAGCCGTGAGAGCGAGGAGCTTGGGGTAAAGAGATTTCATCCAGAAAGAAGAGGGTAGCAGAGGACCCGTGGTTGGTGGGCAGAGGTTAGTTTTGTGATGAGTGATGGAACCCAAGGCAGGCGGGGTCGCCCGCCCCCACATTTGGGCCAACACTTGGGATTCCCAGGATTTCTCAGAGCACGCAATACCTTTACAGGATGTACCTCGACAAATCCTGGTCCTTCACAATCTCGCTCAGCATTTTTTGCACATACGCCGCGTCTACTTTGAACTCCTGACCTTTTCTCTCGGGCGCCTCGAAACTGATTTCGTCGAGCACGCGCTCCATGATGGTGTGCAGGCGTCGGGCTCCGATGTTCTCCGTTCCTTCGTTCACGCGGAAAGCGAAGCGCGCAACTTCTTCGAGCGCGTCGGGCGTGAATTCCAGCTTCACGCCTTCGGTCTCAAGCAGCGCCGTGTATTGCTTGGTGAGCGACGACTTGGGCTCAGTCAGGATGCGGATGAAATCTTCCATCGTGAGCGACTGAAGCTCGACGCGGATCGGGAATCGCCCCTGGAGTTCGGGAATCAAATCACTGGGCTTGGATACGTGGAATGCGCCGGCGGCGACGAACAATATATGGTCGGTGCGCACCATGCCATAGCGCGTGTTGACCGTAGTACCTTCGACGATCGGCAGAATATCGCGCTGCACGCCTTCGCGCGAAACGTCAGGCCCGTGGCCGCTTTCGCGGCCGGCAATCTTGTCGATCTCGTCAAGGAAGATGATGCCGGAATTTTCCACGCGGTCGATGGCGACGCGCGTGACCTGCTCCATGTCGATTAGGCGCTGCTCTTCTTCCTGGATCAGGTACTCGAACGCCTCGTTGACCTTCATCTTTCGCTTCTTGGTGCGCTGGCCGAAGATGTTGGGCAACATGTCCTTGATGTTGACGTCCATTTCTTCGACGCCCTGATTCGAGATGATTTCGAATGACGGGAAATTGCGCTCGCGGGTTTCGATTTCGACGGTGCGGTCGTCGAGCTTGCCTTCGCGCAGTTGCTGGCGCAGCTTTTCGCGCGTGCGACTGAGGATTCGGTCGACGCTCGTGCTGGCATCGATGACTACGCCACCAGATGACGCCGGCGAGGCGGGCGCGTCGCTCCGTGGTGTGACCGGCGGCAAACAGAATATCCAGCAGACGCTCTTCGGCGTTGAGCTCGGCTTTGTCGGCGACATCTTCAAGCCGCTCCTCGCGGATCATTTCGATGGCGATCTCGACCAGGTCGCGAATCATGGATTCGACATCGCGGCCAACATAGCCGACTTCGGTGAACTTCGAAGCTTCAACCTTTAGGAAAGGCGAGTTCGCGAGTTTAGCCAGCCGGCGGGCAATTTCGGTTTTGCCCACGCCGGTCGGCCCAATCATGATGATGTTTTTCGGAATGACTTCTTCAGCGAGTTCCGGAGCGAGTTTCTGCCGGCGCATGCGATTGCGCAGGGCGATGGCGACGGCGCGCTTGGCGTCTTTTTGTCCGACGACGTGTTTGTCGAGCTCAGCCACGATTTCGCGCGGCGTCAGCTCGTCAAGTGCGACTTGTTCTTCTTCGGCGGTTCCAGGTAAATAGATGGCCATAAAAATAGGTCTCAGGTCTTCGGTCTCAGGTCTCAAAAAGGCGGAATTGGTTTTCCTGAGACTGACACCTGAGAACTAACACCTTGCCTTACAACTCCTCAATCGTTACCTTGTCATTGGTATAGATGCACATTTTGCCGGCAATCTTCATTGATTCCTCGGCAATTTCGCGGGCGGAGAGCTTGGTGTGGTCGGCCAGCGCCTGCGCGGCAGCCTGCGCAAACGGGCCACCAGAGCCGATTGCGGCAATGCCGGTATCGGGCTCGATCACGTCGCCTTGTCCGCTTAACAGAAACGTTTGTTCTTTGTCGGACACCAGCAGCAGGGCCTCGAGATGGCGCAGGAATTTGTCCGTGCGCCAGTCTTTGGCTAGTTCAACGGCCGACCGGCCAATGTTGCCGTGATACTGCTCGAGTTTCGCCTCGAAGCGGCTGAAGAGGGTAAACGCATCGGCGGTCGAACCGGCAAATCCGGCGAGAATCTTGTCCTGATAAAGGCGGCGGATCTTCTTCGCGCCGTGCTTAATGACGGATTCGCCAAGCGTAACCTGGCCATCTCCCGCCATAACGACTTTGTCGCCGCGGCGTACGCATAGAACCGTGGTGGAGCGAATAAGGCGAGTCCTTGACTCGGCGGCCTGTTCGGGGCCGGGTGCTACTGGTCTGCTTTTTCTCATGAGCGCAATTTTCAATTATACAGCCCGTCGCCGGCGTGCCTGTGACAGCTCTTGAAGGTCGCGTCTAATATTGGCCCGCCTCGTCTCTTCCGGTATTCCGCGCGGCGGCCGCCACGCTCAGGTCGCTCACTAACTGAGTTGTGAGGATATCTCCCTGCTTCTGCTCCTGCGAGGGTCCGACAGGAAAGCGTCGAGATGCGACTCGGCCATTCGAGTGCTCCTGTAAAATCGGAAGAAGCATACTCCGGAGCCACTCCTTTTGTCGTTTCTTGACGAGTTAAATCCACAACAACGCGAAGCCGTCGAAACCACCGACGGGCCGGTGTTGATCCTCGCCGGCGCGGGGAGCGGGAAGACTCGTGTCATCACCTTCCGTATCGCCTATCTGATCGAGAGGGGCGTGATGCCGGAAGCGATCCTTGCCATGACCTTCACCAACAAGGCTGCGGCCGAGATGGCCGAACGCGTGGAGAAGCTTGTCGGCGGATTGAGTATCGCGAAGCCGGTGATCTCGACGTTTCATTCTTTTTGTGTGCGCGTATTGCGGCGGGACATTGAAGCGCTGCGCATCCCATCGACTGTGCCAGGCCAGCCGCCGATTGGGCTCACGAAGAACTTCGTCATCTACGATGAGAACGACCAGCAGCAAGTCGTCAAAGGCGTGATGCGGCGTCTTGGGCTTGACGATAAAGAGCTGACTCCGCGCACCGTGCTGTCGCGGATTTCATGGGCCAAGAATCACATGCTCGATCCGCAGGAAGTTTATTTGCAGTCGGCCGACCCGAAGACCGAGCGAATTGCCCACGTCTATGAGGAATATCGCAAGGAACTGCGCAAGGCGAACGCCATGGACTTCGACGATTTGCTGCTCGAAGCGGCGCGCCTGCTCAAGTCGGTGGCTGCTGTGCGCGAATATTACAACCGGCGATTTCAGTACATTCTGGTCGATGAATATCAGGATACGAATCGTCCGCAGTATGAGCTGATGCGGCTGCTGGCGGGCGATCGGCACAATGTGTGCGCGGTCGGCGATGAGGATCAATCGATCTATTCGTGGCGGGGCGCGGATATCCGCAACATTTTGGAATTCGAGCGCGACTTTCCCGAAGCGAAGATTGTGCGGCTGGAGCAGAACTATCGCTCGACGCAGAATATTCTGCAAGCGGCGTCGGCGGTGGTCTCGAACAACGTCCGCCGCAAGGGGAAGAGCCTTTGGACCTCGCGGCAGGGCGGCGCGAAGATCGGTTATTACGAGGCTCCAGATGGCGAGAACGAGGCTCTGTTTGCGGCCGACACGATCAGCCGCTATGTGAAACAGGCGCTTGAACACGGCGAAACGGCGCGGGCGGCGGTGCTCTATCGCACGAATTCGCAGTCGCGGCTGTTTGAAGAGGCCATGCGGCGCTATCAGCTGAAGTATCACGTGGTGGGCGGGTTCTCGTTTTACGAGCGCGCCGAGATCAAGGACCTGATCTCGTATCTGAAGGTCGTGCTAAATCCGGATGATTCGGTTTCGCTGTTGCGCGTGATCAACACGCCCGCGCGCGGGCTGGGCAAGACGACGATAGAGACCATCGAGCGGCTGGCGCTGGAGACGGGACTGTCATTCTGGGGAGCGATCGGCGAAGCGATCTCGCGGCAGTTGCTGCCGGCGCGGGCGTTGACGGCGCTGAAGACCTTCCGCGATCTGATTGTCGATGCGCAGGCCATGCTGGCCGGGACGTATGCAGATCGTCTGGCAGAAAGCGCGAAAGAAAGTAGCGCCGGCGGCCCGCCGCTTGTGGAGGAGGCAGCCTCGTCCGCTGCACTGACTCCGCAAGCGGAGAACTTCGATGCCGACACCGACTTCAATCCCACGAACTTCAGTTTCGATTTCGGAGCTCCTGCCGAAGATTTCACGGAAGGTGGAGACGCCATGAGTGAGGACTCTTCGGTGGATGATCCAGCAGGCGAGTTGCCCGCTCCCACACCGGAAGCCGACGCTTCTCCTGCCGAGGAAGCGGTTGACGGTTTCCGCGCTCCCGGCGCTGGGGCCAACACGGGCGAGCTCTTGAAGTTCTTGATCGACCGCACGGGCTACATCAAGCTGCTCAAAGAAGAAGACACGCCGGAGGCTTACTCGCGCATTGAGAACCTGCGCGAACTGGTGAATGCCGCCATGGATTCGCGCGATCGCGGCGAAACGCTGGATCAGTTTCTGGATCATGCCGCGCTCGTCAGCGACGCCGATCAATACGACGAACATGCGCAGATCACGCTGATGACGCTCCATGCCGCCAAAGGCCTGGAGTTTCCGCTGGTGGTGCTGGCCGGAATGGAAGAGGGATTGTTTCCGCATTCGCGCACTTTGATTGAACCGGATCAGATCGAGGAAGAGCGCAGGCTTTGCTATGTTGGCATGACTCGCGCCATGGACACTCTCGTGCTGTCGCGCGCGGTTTATCGCCGGCGCTATGGCACGGATATGCCCGAGGCCAGCGTGCCTTCACGCTTCCTGGAAGAAGTTCCGATGCCGCTGGTGGAAGAGTTGGGTGGATCGCGGAGGCGCACATCTCCACGAGACTATGACCGTGACGGCGGCTCCCGCCGGAACTATGGCCAAACGCGGCGGGGGCCACTTCGGCTGGCGCTCAGGGCAGGTCCGCGCCACACGAGTTTGATCGCGAAACCACGCACTATTCTTACGAAGACGAGGATCAGAGTGCGGCGTGGAACCCGGGCAGAGTCAAGGCAAAGCCAGCGCGGCCGCTGCAAAGCTACAATTCAATCGACAACATCGCGGAGTTCTTTGCCTCGCGCGGCAAGAAATTCAGCGCACCCAGGGTGCCAGTGGAAGAGCCCGACAGGCAAGCGGGGATTCCGGCCGGGGCAGAAGGTCAAACATCCGAAATATGGTGAGGGAACAGTTTTTCAGCGCGAAGGAGATGGGGAAGATGCGAAGATTACGGTACAATTTCCTCGCTTCGGTTTGAAGAAGTTGGTGGAGAAGTACGCACAGCTGGAAAGGGCGTAGATAGCTGCCAGCTCATGACTTCTGGCAAGAAACAGATTCCTCGCGCTTCACGCGCCCGGAATGGCAAGCCGAAAAGGGTGGAATTTAAGAAATCCGGCAGCGACAATTCAGCGACAAGGAAGAGAAACGTATTCATGGCAGATACCAAGAAATTGAGCAAAGAAGAACGCAAGAAGTCCAAGCGCACGGCGCGCAAGAAGATCAAGGTGGACAAGCCGAAGAAGCCCCGCGATTACGCGCGCGGATCGAAAAAGCGCAAAGTCAAGAAGATGGCGCGCGGCCAGGCGAAACGGTAAAAAGCTGCAGGCTTCTGGCTGATAGCTTCTGGCAGACTGATGGAGGCACGGGCGCCCTCGCCCGTGCTTTCCATTAGCAGAAGGAGATACGGTCTCTTGGCACAATCGGTCACGGACGATACCGCTGCGCGGCAAGGCAACCAGCTTCTCTGCTGCAAATCCATCGACAAGCTGATTTCGGAAGCCGACAATCCCGAACACCGGCTCAGCAAGACTCTTGGCCCGTGGTCGCTGACGGCGCTCGGCATTGGCGCCATCATCGGGTCGGGCATTTTTATCCTCACCGGCACCGCGGCCGCCGGCGAATATTTTCAGGCCCCATCCCTCCTTCATGCGCAGGCGCTCGACGTGATCGTCAATTTTCTGCGCACCGGCAGCACCGCGGGAGCGCTGATGCATGGCCGTCCGCCGGCGGGGCCTTCGATCGGATTTCGTCTTTGCTGGTCGCAATCGCGTGCAGTTTTGCCGGATTGTGTTACGCCGAACTGGCGTCGATGATTCCGATTGCCGGCAGCGCCTACACCTATTCGTATGCGACCCTCGGCGAAATCTTTGCCTGGATCATCGGCTGGGATCTGATTCTCGAATACGTAGTCTCGAACGTGGCCGTCGCGGTGGGTTTCGCCGGCTACACCAAGGCGCAGCTGGCCGCGTTCGGCCTAGCCCTCCCAACAAATGGGCGGGTCCATTTTTGGCCGGCGGCGTTTGGACCGGCTCCTACTTCAATCTT
>CAWDPB010000144.1:0-15527 GCA_963804075.1 uncultured Acidobacteriaceae bacterium
TCTTCAAGATGCTGACCTGCGAGGTGAAGCCGAGTTCGGGCAGCATCGCCTTCGACGGCCGCGACATCACGGGCTTCGGCGTTGCCCGCGTTTGCCAGCTCGGTCTGACTAAGAGCTATCAAGTCAACCAGCTCTTCACCCGCATGACAGTGCGCGAGAACGTCACCATCGCCGCGCTGGCCCTCAAACGTGGACCGTTCCTGGTCCGACCTGCTGCGCAACGCCCTGAATGTCCGTGGACTTTCCGAGCAGGTCGAGGAGGCTTTCGCCCGCTCGTTGGTCTTCTCGATCGCGCGAACACACCGGTGTCAGAACTCGCTTACGGCGAGAAACTGCGGCTTGAAATTGGCCTAGCCCTGGCGACGAACCCAAGCCTGCTCCTCCTCTTCGACCAACCACTCGCCGGCATGAGCGCGAGTGAGCGCGCAGATACTGTGCAACTCCTCAAGTCGATCCGTGAGGGACGGACGATGGTCGTCATCGATCACGATATGGACGCGATTTTCGAGCTTGCCGAACGCATCACGGTTCTGAGCGAGGGGCGGATCCTCACCGAGGGGACGCCGGAGGAAGTCAAAGGCAACGCTGCCGTTCAAGAGGCCTATCTCGGCGGGGTGCATGCGGCATGAGCCTGCTCGAAGTGACCGGACTCTAAACTCTTATTACGGCGACTCTCACATCCTGTTCGACGTCGCGTTGCGCGTCGAAGCGCACGAGGTCGTCGCGTTGCTTGGACGCAATGGCGCCGGCAAAACGACGACCCTGAAAGAGCCTGATGGGTATGGTGCGCCCGCGCTCCGGCGCGATCATGTTCGACGGACGCGAGGTCGCCGGCAAGCCCGCGCACGCGATCGCCAAGGTCGGGATGCAACTCGTTCCCGAAGAGCTGGTGCATATTCGGCAGCCTCAATGTGGAGGAGAACATCGTTCTAGCGAGCCTAACCGCCTCAAAGGCGTGGTCGCTCAAGCGAATTGATTAAAATACTTTCGACGACTTTCCGAGCGCCGTAGTAGTCGTGGCACCGACCTATCGGGCGGGAGCAGCAGATGCTCGCAATCGCCCGCGCGCTCGTACGCGACCCCAAGATCGTGCTGCTCGACGAGCCGTTCGAAGGTCTCGCGCCAGTAATCGTGCGCGACCTCATGCGCGCCTGCCGCAAGCTCGCAGACGAGGGGCTGACGATCGTCCTCGTTGAGCAGAACCTGGCCGCCACGCTTGCGCTGGCGGGGCGCGCCTATATCATCAACAACGGACACGTCGTTCACGAGGCGCCGACCGAGGAAATCAAGGCAAGCCCCGGTCTTTTGAAGCGTTACCTCGGAGTGTGAGACCGGACCTGGGGCCGGCCCAGTTGAAATCCGCCGAGCCTATACGCGACGCATCCACACCAGCGAAAGAGATATCTAAAGGGGTCGCGCTTAACCGGCGCTCCCGAGACGTGATGGAGCCGCCGTGTAAGGCGGCCCGCAATATTCGCTTATTCATCGCTGCCAAAGGATTCGTGCGTCTTCCAAAGGAACTGCGAAGCCGTCGCTGTGCGATATCACGCGCGCCGTATAGTCCGTCGATGGGCGGTCCGCGGGCACAAGCGCGCTGAAAACAAAGCAGCCCGGCGCGGCGACCGATTGGTCAACGCATTCCATCTCCTGCCGCACAGGATCCCTGCCGCCGACGCCGTCGGCGTACAGCTCTACGCGCACCGACTTGGGGTCGAGATCATTGAGGTGGACACGAACCTCAAATACGTGCTGTCCGCCACGTGTCTCGATCTTCGCTTCGCCGAAGCGCAGCGCCGCCCATCCTCGATCCAGAGTGCGCCGTCGACCAATCAAATCCACGCCGATTTTGCCCTTGTCGCGCAGCGCGCTCAAGATAGGTTGAGGCGGCCTGCAAGTAGTATTTCTCGGTGTATTCGCGCACGGCGCGGGTGGCGGAGAAGCGCGGCGTCAACCGCGCCATGCTTTCCCGCATCCGCGCCACCCAGGCGCCAGGAATGCCCCTCTCGTCGCGAGAATAGAACTCAGAGATCACCTCATGCTCCAGCAGCTCATAGAGCGCCTCGGCCTCGACCGCATCCCGGGCCGGATCATCGCCATGTTCCCGTCCATCCCCCAGCGCCCACCCGACTTCGGGCGTGTAGGCCTCCGCCCACCAGCCATCCAATTCCGATAGATTGATGCCCCCGTTGACGAGGACCTTCATGCCGCTTGTTCCGCAAGCCTCCCAAGGTCGACGCGGCGTGTTGAGCCAAACATCCACCCCCTGCACCAAACGCTCGGTCAGAAGCATGTCGTAGTCGCTGAGGAAAATCACATGCGGCGCGCGCCTCGGGCCGTCGGATGAAATCCGTCCATTTCTGGATCAGCGCTTGGCCTGGCTGGTCCGCCGGGTGAGCCTTGCCAGCCATGATGAGCTGCATCGGGCGCTGAGTATTGGTCAACAGGCGCAGCAGACGCTCAGGGTCGTGCAGCAGCAGGTCCGGTCTTTTGTACGTTGCGAACCGGCGCGCAAAGCCCAGCGTCAATGTGTTGGGATCAAAGAGGCGCTTGGCGCCGTCAATCGCCTCGGGCGACGCGCCCGACGCGGCTAGTTGCTGGGACAGCCGCTCGCGGGCGTATTCGACCAGAGACATGCGGGCGTCATTGCGAAATTGCCACAGGCTCACGTCGGAGACGCGGCGAATGTCCTCATCCAGGGTTTCCGTCGTTCCCAGCCAACGATCCTTGCCACATGCCTTCGTCCAAAGATCGTCGGCTTCCGACGAGTCCCAGCTCGCCGCGTGGACTCCGTTGGTCACGTGTCCCACGGGGACTTCCACCACCGGCCAGCGCCGAAAGAGCGGCTCAAAGAGGCGCCGGCTCACCTCGCCATGCAGGCGGCTCACGCCATTCACCGCGCCGCTTCCCCGGATCGCCAAGTACGCCATGTTGAAGTTTTCCGCCGGGTCGTTCGGGTTTTCGCGGCCCAGCGCCAGCAAATCGTCGAGCGCGATGCCGAGCTTCTTCCGGGCGTAGCCGCCCAGGCAGCGTTCGATAAGGGCGGGAGCAAAGCGATCAAATCCCGCGGCGACCGCCGTGTGGGTGGTGAATAGGTTGCCCGCTCGCGTGACGGACAGTGCGACCTCGAAGGGCTGGCCTGTGGCCTGCATGAAACTACGCGCGCGTTCCAACACCGCGAGCGCCGCATGCCCTTCATTCAGGTGGCACACTTGCGCTTCGATCCCGAGTGCGTCGAGCAACCGCCATCCGCCAATCCCCAGGATCAGCTCTTGCATCAGGCGCACGGACGGCCCGCCGCCATAGAGTTCGCTGGTGATCCCGCGATACGGCGGAAAGTTCGCGGCGTCATTGCTGTCGAGCAGGTAGAGCTTCGCTCTGCCGACCTGAACCTGCCAGATGCGAACCCAGATCGGGTAACCCGGCAGGTCGAGTTGGAGCCGCAGCCACTCCCCATTTTCTTTGCGTAATGGGGTGATCGGCAATTGCCCGGGATCGTTGTAGGGGAAGAGGGCCTGTTGCGCTCCGTCGTGGTGGCGCGGACATTGTTTTTCTGCTCTTCTTCGGACGGTTGCGCAAAGGCTCCTTTGAGGGGCCAGCAACCGTAAAGCCACCGGCTCTGCCGGTGGATACTTACTCTGGAGTGCAAGGTCGTCAATACACGGCTGGTGAGCACTTACAACCTGTTCGTTCTTGAAGTGGTCAAAGCCTGGGTCGATGCGGCGCAGAAGAACCCGAAGACCATTCACCATCACGGCTACGGCGAGTTCATCCTCGATGGAAGAAGAATCAAGCTGCAATCAAAAATGCCATAAAGGACGCATCGCTTTTCACCGTAGGAACGAAAAGTATTGTAGGCTTCCACCCAGAGTAAGCTGTATCGCCTATCATAAATTCCTATCGCTCGAAATAGGTGGAGAATAGACACTTGAACGAGATCTCTTTCGACTCATTCGATGGGCTGGTTCTCTGTCATCGGCAATAAAAAGCAAAACGTCTGCGTCCAACAACGACAGACCTACTGTTTTACAAACTCCACAACCTTCGGTCCCACATGATCGGCGCACTGCATAATGGCCCGATGGCCGATGGCTCAGAGAAGACCCTCCAGTTGAGACTGCGAAACCAGTTGATGCATCTTCTCCCCTGGTGGAGCGGCATGATACGATCCTGGCTGCCCAGACAATCAGCACGGCATTTTCAATTGGGGCAATAGGTTGTCAGCGGTACTGCGACTGGAAAGCATCGAAGCCACTGCGCGGCGAGTGACCCATTTGTTTTGATTGGTTAGGCGTACGATATCGCGTGCAACAAATTCCGGAACGGTAACTGGATGGGGATACAGCAGCGCCATGAGCTGGTTCACTTCGGCGGGCGTTGTGGGCGTAAACAACCGTGTATCCCATGAAGGCTGTTCGTAGATACCTGCGCTATCGAAAAGAATCAGCCGCCGAACCCGATCGGGATGGTTGTTGGCTATATATTGCACAATCCATCCGCCCATCGATACTCCTCCCAGATCCACCTGTTTCAAACCCAAAGCATCAAGAAATCCAACAATTACTGTGGCCTTGTCGGGTACCCAGTAAGAAAAATCAGCGGGTCTTTCGCTGCGGCCGTAGCCGAGCAAATCGGGAAGATAGACGCGGTAACCAGCTTTGACGAGATAGTGCGTTAGTTCCAGCCACCCTTCAGCTCTCCCGCCAAGACCATGCACCAGCACCACCGGCGGCCCAGCGGCTGGTCCCAGAACGTCGTAGTGGACACGATGGCCTGCAACTATTACCGAGCGGCTGTCTCCACCTGCCAGGCACAGGCGCAGAGGGATAATTCCTTCGAAATAGAGACCGCTGATTGGGCGCTCCCAGATTTCCACTGCGGCCAGCAGTGCCAGTGCGACAGTGCGGCGGTTCCGGCGATACATCAAGGAACCCTACGGCATGGTGCTGGTCACCGGGCCAACGGGCAGCGGCAAAACCACTACGCTCTACGCCGCCGTCAACGAGATCAAGACCGACGAAGACAAGATCATCACCATTGAAGACCCGGTCGAATATCAGCTGCGCGGCATCACGCAGATTCCGGTCAATGAGAAAAAGGGACTGACGTTCGCCCGCGGACTGCGCTCGATTTTGCGTCATGACCCGGACAAGATCATGGTGGGCGAAATCCGCGACAATGAGACGGCGCAGATCGCCATTCAGTCGGCGCTCACCGGCCACCTCGTGTTCACGACCGTCCACGCCAACAACGTGGTCGATGTGCTCGGGCGATTCCTCAACATGGGCGTGGAGCCTTACAACTTTGTTTCGGCGCTGAACTGTATTCTGGCGCAGCGGCTGGTGCGTCTGATCTGCGAGTCCTGCCGCACCGCGGTGCACTATCCCTCCGAAGTGCTGGAGGCAAGCGGCCTCGATGCGCAGCAGTGGGCGCAGGTTCCGCTTTATGAGGGGCAAGGCTGCATCGAGTGCGCCGGAACGGGATTCCACGGCCGGACCGCGATTCACGAGTTGCTGGATTTGACGGACCGAATCCGTGAAATGATTCTGGAAAGGAAACCTACTTCGGAAATCCGGCGCGCGGCGCGCGAAGAGGGAATGCGTTTTCTGCGCGAGTCTGCGCTCGATAAAGTTCGCCTCGGGCTTACCACCTTGAAGGAAATCAACAAGGTCACCTTTATCGAAACCATGCGTTAACCGCGTTCGGCGCTATCTGCATGGAACTTTCCTTCGGGGCATCCGCCGAAGTAATGTGCGGCTACGCGGGTCCGCGATATGATCGAGTTATGAGAGCGGGATGTGGCAGTGAAAACCTATTTGCGCTATGACTCACGGAAAGACCGGCACGGCGGTTTGCGGCGCGGGCAGAACTCGAGTGGTTACCTCCGGGAGGATGAGATAAGGAGCACTCGTTCGCTGTGACAGCTTCGGTTCATCAATCATGACTTCTAACTCCAAACACAATCGCCGTCCCAGCCTTGCCTGCGAAATCGCGGGTGACCGGGTTCTGGCCGGGCGTGCATCTGACCATGGACGAATGGTGGAAATCTCGGCAGCTCGCGAACTTGCCCCCGGAGCCGTCATTCCCGATCTCATGGAGTCCAATCTGAGGGACGCCGGCGCGCTCCGCCAAGCTATTGAGAGCGCGCTCAGCAGTGTGGGCGCGCGTTCGCGTGACGTGATTGCCATCCTGCCCGATACTTCGGTGCGCGTTGTTCTACTTGATTTTGAGACCCTGCCCACAAAGCCCGAGGAAGCCGAAGCGGTCATCCGCTTCCGCCTGAAGAAGTCGCTTCCCTTCGATCCGGAACAAGCCCGAGTCTCCTATCACGCACAAACCACGGGCAAAGGCATGTTGGTCGTGGCTGCCGTCGTGCTGAAAAATGTGCTGGAAGAATATGAGGCCGCTTTCCGCGATGCCGGCTACATCCCGGGAGTTGTCATGCCGTCCATGCTGGCGGCGCTGGGAGCGGCGGATGCGGAACGTCCGACCCTCGTTCTCAAGGTGGATGCTCGAACCATCGGCATTGCCATTCTCGATCAGGACCATTTGCTCTTGATCCGAACGCTTGAGAATGTGCATGGTGTAGCCATTACGGGCGACCAGTTGGCCGAGGAAGTCTACCCGTCGGTGGTTTTCTTTCAGGACACGTACAACCTCAATATCGAGCGGATGTACGTGGCTGGTCTGCCCGATACCGCCGCTGCCGCCGGTGCGCTCAAAAGTCAATCGGGCGCTCAGGTGGAAGAGTTGATTACGTCGTCGCAAGTAGGCTCGACGATAGGCACAGTACCGCGCTGGTGCATGTCGGGTGTGGTAGGAGCGTTGATTTCGTAAAACCAGTTGCTAGTGGCTAGTTGCTAGCAAAAATCAGAAAGGGTTTTAGCAATCTAAAAACGGCAATTGGATCTGGCAGTTCGGAACAAGCAACTAGCAACTAGCAACTGAAGTTAACTATGCGCCTCAACATCAATCTCGCAACCCGCCCCTATGAAGACGCGCGTGAATTTTGGACGCGCTGGGGAGCCGCTGTCGGCCTGCTGGCGCTCTGCACGGTAGCGCTGCTGGGATGGACGCTGCACAGTTGGATCGAGGCCGGACGGGATCGAAAGAACATCGTGCAGCTGGAGCAGATGATCTCCGGGCGCGACCGGGAGCGCACTCAGGCGCAGGGTTTTCTCGACATGCCGTCGAACCGGAGCACACGCGAACAGTCGCAATTCCTAAACGGACTGATCCACCGGAAGGCGTTCTCCTGGACCTTGGTTTTCGAAGACCTGGAACAAGTAATGCCCCCCAATCTCCACGTTGTGTCGCTAAAACCGGAGTTCAACGACCAGAACGAAATGCTGCTCGACATGAAAGTGGTTGGAGACAATCGCGCCGCGGCCGTGGAGCTGGTGCATCGCATGGAAGGCTCTTCCCGTTTCCAGCACGCGCAACTGGTAGCTGAGGGAGAGTTCGAAAACGGGTCCGGCGTTATCGCATCCGTAAGCGCGACGTATATTCCGCAGGAGCCGAAAGGGAGCGGAAAATAATGCCCGATCTGCAGGATACGCGAAAGAAGCTGAAGATTGCCATCGCCGCCATGGTAGCCGTCGACGTCGTGGCTGTGGGCATTCTGCTGTCGCCGCTGGTGGGTTCGGCGCAGTCGCGCCAGACTCAGTTGAATCAGATGTTCGCCGATTACCGCAAGAAAACACGCGACGTGGAACCGTTGCGCGGCATGGACAAAAAGGTTGCTGTCGCGCGGGATCAGATCGGCGACTTCTATAAAGAGCGGTTTGCCGCCAAGGATTCCGATTTGACCACGGAACTCGGCAAACTGGCGTCGGAGAACGGAATCCACATTCTGACCGCGAAGTATAAGGAAGAGGAACCGGAGACCTCCGGCATCGTACCGGTGACTATCGAGGGGAGCTTTGCGGGAGACTACCTGCAACTGGTGCGATTCATCAATACTGTCGAACGCTCGAAGATGTTTTTCAGCGTCGACAGCGTGGACCTGGCGGGTGAGGGCAAGGGGCCGGTTCACCTGCAAATCGTATTGCATAGTTATTTACGGGGCGCCTGAGTGAAACTGGGAACGGAAAATCGGAAGCAGCTCATCGCGCTAGCGGTACTGGGCGGAATCGCGCTGCTTTCGATGGTGTACAACTTTTGGCCGTCGTCGTCGACAGAAGCGGTAACGGCTAATCCTCAGGCAACTACGGCGGCTGCGCCGGCGAAACCGGCCACACGGCGCACGGCATCGGGCAAGATCGTACCAATTGTTGAGCCGCGCCTTGACCCCACGCTCGATTTGAATCTATTGGCTCAGAGCGAGGACATCAAATACGGCGGGAATGGACGCAACATTTTTGTGGCTGGATCGCTTCCCACCATCGAGAAACCGAAGCGCCCCGGTGTGACCGATCACGCGCAGGCGGAAATTCACATGCCGCCTCCCAATCCGCCACCGCCGCCGATCAACTTGAAGTTTTTCGGCTTCGCCAATAAGCCGGGAGAAGCGAAGCGGGTATTCCTGGTGCAGGGCGAAGATGTCTTCATCGCGGGCGAGGGCGACATCGTGGACCGGCGTTATCGCGTCCTGCACATTTCCCCCACCGCCGTCGAAATGGAAGACGTGCTCAACAACAACCGGCAGAGCATTCCCCTGACACAGGGGTAAAGGGACAGCTGACCGAAGTGATTTTTGATTTGCGATATGTAATTTGTGATTTGAGAGCTAGGTGAACGGCTATGCGACATCGGGGGTTGAAATCGCAGATTACAATTCGAAAACTACAAATGCGAAGCCAGCAGGGTTACATCCTGATCGTCCTGATGCTGGCGTTTACGCTAATCGCGGTTGGGTTGCTCGCCGTGCTTCCCTACTGGAAGCAGCAGATTCAGCGCGACCGCGAGGATGAGTTGGTCCACCGCGGCACCATGTACATGCGCGCCATCCAGCATTACTACAAGCGGCTGGGACGTTATCCCTTGCGCATTGAAGATCTCGAAAACACCAACAACGTGCGCTACCTCCGCAAGCGGTATAAGGATCCCATGAGCTGGGATTCGCAAACCAAGAAAGAAAAAGATTTCAAGTTCCTGCATTTGCAGGATGTCCTTCTGAATGGCGGTCCGACGCTGGGACAAGGCGCAGGAGGATTGCCTGGAGCTGGAGGATTGGGTGCACTTGGCGGAGGCGGAGCGGGGACTGGTGGCGCTCCGGGCGGGAATCTTCCTGGCGGTCTGGGTGGGGGACAGTTTAGCGGATTACAGAATATACCGGGATTGCAGAATGCGATTGGCCAGCTGCAAGGCGCGGGCGGCCAGACACCCCAATCCGGGCTGCAGGGACAAAATCCCACTGGGACCGACGACTCCGGCGCGAATTCAGGTACTAACGCGAGCGGTCCGAATGGTGCGAGTCCATCCGCCGGCGGTCCCACTTCTGGCGGCCAGAGTCTCACCGGGCAGGTGTTTGGCGGAGGACCGATTCTGGGCGTGGGCAGCACGAACAAGAAGCTGAAGACAATCCACGAGTTCAACAAGAAGAACCATTACACGGACTGGTACTTTATCTACGACGCGTCGGTGGACCGGGGAGGATTGCTGGTTGGGCCGTGGCAGCCCCTCATCTCCATTTCAGGCGCAGGCGGAGTCGGGCAGCCGATCGGCACAGGACCAGGAGGGACTCAGCCGACTTCTGGATCAACCCAGCCCATACAGACACCAACACCGAACTCCAACCCGCAAGGGTCGCCCTTCCAGCAAAATCCGCCCGCAAATCCGCCGAATAACTAATTTCGCTAAAAGTTGGGTGGCGTTGATTTTGGGTGGCGCAGCACTTTCGCGCTGCGATAAACGACAAGGGCAAGACTTTAGTCGTGCCGTAAGCGGCTGTATAAATGTTGGCTTCAGCCACTGATGGAAACGCGTCGGCTCGAAAAAGATTCTTCAAAAACCCGCCCTAGCCCCGCAAGAACGGATTCCCTTCCCTTTCCTCTCCGATGGTCGTCACTGGGCCGTGGCCCGGAATCACTACCGTGTCGTCGGGCAATGTCAGCACGCGATCATGGAGCGAGCGCATGATCTTCTCGAAGGATCCCCCGGGAAGATCGGTGCGGCCAATGCTGTGCGCAAAGAGCGTGTCGCCGGCGATCAGCAACTTCTCAGCGGCAAAATAGAGGCACACACTTCCTTCGGTGTGACCGGGCGTGTGCAGGATGTTGGCGGACAAGTTCCCTGCTTCCAGCTTCTGATCGTGCTTTAGATCGGCTTCGATGTCGACTTTGCCGGGAGATTTCATGCCCAGCCAGCTGGCTTGTACGTCGAGCATCTTCAGCAACGCAAGATCATCCTGGTTAAGAAGGATCGGAGCGCCGGTCCGCGCGCGCAGTTTCATCGCTCCGCCGACGTGGTCGATATGGGCGTGGGTGATGACGATCTGTTTCACCTGGAGTTTGTGCTGCTCGATGATGGCAACGATGTCGTCGATGTCATCGCCGGGATCGATGACCATGGCTTCGTGAGTAATCTCGTCGCCAATGATGGAGCAGTTGCATTGCAGCGGGCCTACGGGCAGTACTTTGTGGATCATCGCTTCATTGTCGCCGATGGATGAAAAATTCACCACGGAGACACGGGCGGACTGGACGTTTACGGCAGAGGTCGTCACGTTGACCCGAATCGCGGGAAAAGCCGAACATCCCAACGCAAGCCGGCATTTTCGCCTCCCTTAGGGTAATAGCAGCCTTTGCAGCGATTTCACCAACTCAGGAGGTTGCTTCGTAGGCACCAGTGCATCCACTAATTCATGTACACCGTCCACTGCTGCAGGCGCTTCCGTCAGCACAATTGTCGGAAGCTTCGGATGGCGCCGCTTGATCTCCCTGGCAATGAGCGCAACTTCAGCGGCGTTCCGGTCCAGTTCCAGGACCACCGCATCCACCGGCTCCCGTGTGCATAATTCCATGGTTTCAAAGCCGTTTCCGGTGAAGAGCACACGATATCCCGACCGGCGAAGATACTCCGCGCGCATCAGCAGAGCATTATCGTCGCAGCAAAAATGGAGAATTGTGTGGGTTTTCCTCGGGCGCTTAAACATGGCAGCTCACCTCTCGGCGGTCAGCGAGCTGCTCGAAGCGCGCGGTAGGCCAATTATTAACCAACCCCATGCTGGCATGCTCGGGATGCGATTGTATGTGCAATATTGCACACAGTCCGAAAATTGTTATTCGTGCAGAACCACGTCGAGAAGCGACTCGTTGATCCGCAATACGCCGTTGTAGTCCAGGAAACCCAGGTCGCGAAACTTGTTCATGAAGAAACTGATGCGCGCCCGGGTTGTTCCTACCATTTCGGCCAGCACTTCGTGCGTGATCTGCGGCGCCAGAAAAGACTGCCGTTTGCCCTTCGTGCCGAAACGCGCCAGCAACAGGAGCGTACGGGCCAGCCGCTTCTCCGACGAATTGAACAGCTGGTCAATCAGATCTTCCTGCACGCGGACGATGTGGCCCAGCAAGTAGGCGACGAACATCTCGGAGAATTCATGCTCTTGGCGCAGAAGCCGCGACACGAGAGACTTTTCGAGGCGCGTAACCACGCATTCGCTCATGGCCACGGCTGTCGCCAGCCGCCCTTTGTGGCCGGTCAAACTCTCCTGCCCAAAAAAATCTTCCGGGCCGAGCAGCCCGACGACCGCTTCCTTGCCCTGTGGCGAAGTGACCACCAGCTTTACGCGTCCGCGCGTCAGGTAGAAGAGAGCCGAACCGGGATCGCCCTGCGAATAAACTATCTGCTTGTTCCTGCAGCGCAGGATCTTTTTCCCCGCTCCAGCCTCAGAGAGGAATATCTGCGGATTGAACGCGGCTGTCGCCATGAACACTCCTGCACCCGGAGTCTTCCATCGCCCAATCGTGCGCCTCGAATTACCTCTGAAGCAGGGCAGGCATGCGATTGAACAGCCTGCACTCTGACACGGCAACAGAGACCCTGAGTTATTTACCTTGACCTCGTTTGCCAGGTATTGTACTTCCATCGGGCCTGACTGTCATCGCCAGTGCCGGCAACGCTGCTTCACCTGGAATATAATGACGCACACCGATGGCGCTTAACTCCGGCCCAAAATCGGGTCCGCACGACATTCAGGCCCCGCTGGGCGCGGGCGGAATAGGCGAGGGTCGGAGGTACGAGGTCGGAGGTTTAACTTCTCCAATTTGACATCTAGCTTCTGCAAACCTCTGCAATCGACCTCACACCTCTTACCTCTTACCTCACACCTCTTACCTCTAACCTCATACCTCTTACCTCCTCATGATGCCACCAGGAATTTCCCGGTGCTCGTCTGGTCCGAACGGAAGCGCAGCAACGCGGCTATGTTTCCGGCGCGATCCAGATCGGGGTTGTCTTTGAGATAGAAAAGTTCGAGGTCACGGCGAATCGCCAACGGGATAATGGCATCGCAGATGTCGTCCAACTCCTTCGTGGGATGGCCACACGCTAAACAGACGGGAACGGTGTGGGCATCGAAGTGTCCGCAGTTTGTGCATTCCACGGCGTGCGCGGAATAGTTTTCGCCCAGGAACAGGCTCTGCACTTCTCCCGCTTCGAGCGCTTGCAACACGCGGCGCAGTCCGCTGACGCCGCGCCCGTTGGCGCGGGCATAATCGAGCGCCTGACTGAGTTTGCTGGAACCCCGCTCGCAGATCCAGTTTTTCAGGACAGAGTCGGCGCGCTCGCGAATCTCTTCGTTTGAAACGCTGGCGACATCGGCCGAAAAGCGTCCAATGAGCCGTTGTTTGACGTAGGGATGAAGATGGGGCTCGAAGTCGGGCCAATTCACGTCATGGCATCCGACGATCAGGCGGTCCCAGATGCCTCTTTCCTGATCGGAGCGCAGACGCTCGGCGACGGACTTGAAGTGCTGCATGGCTTCGTCCGCAACCCTACGTTCGGCGTGGCCGGCATCGTATCCGTTATAGCCGTAACTTGCGCCACTGCGCGAGAGCAGGTGAACAATCGCCGCCCTCTCATGCAAATTGTCGAGCCGCAGATCGAAAAAGCGCGCCCGCTGCCGGTCAACCATGACGACACTGAGCGCCGGCTGCGCGCCCAGCAAGGAAGCCATGGGCTTCAATTGAAAGCGGGACTTGACGTAGATTCGAGTCTCTCCCAGCAGCGGAGGCAGTTCGTACTCTTTCCAGAAATTCTGGGCCGCGCTGGCAAAGATCGCTTTCCCTCTGGGCCCGCGCAGGCCGGCGGCGACCTCGAGCACGCGGTCCAGATCGGCGTGCAGCCATCCATTCGCGCCCTTGTCCGCCACACTCTTCAGTGCCTGCTTGACCACATCCTTGGCCACAATCGCCTGGGTGCGATTCGACCGATCCTGCGGAGGATCGGGCTGGAAGTAAAACGTCATGGCGCAGGCGCCTTTGCTTTCGTCTGCCTGAAAAGCGGCTAACTCACGGATTTCATCCCGTGTCATCATCTCGATTCTCCTTTGCTATTTGGAAACTGGGGTTCGAGCCTTGACGAAGAGGTCTTTTTGGAATTCTCTGGCTACGGTGGGTGTTTGGCGCACGCATTCTCGCGCGCGCTCGACAGATTCACGAACGGCTTCCGCATGTCGCCCCGTGATGGAGGCGATTTCGTTAAGCGAAAATCCCTCGATGCCATACAGAAGAAAGGCTTCACGGTCGATGCGATCAACGCCGCTGAGCGCGCCCTGTACCAGCGCGATTATTTCGTCGGAGTACGCGTTCTGCTCGGGATCGCTCGCACGGCGGTCGGCAATCGTGCTTTCCCGCGTCCATCCTTCATCGGCCTGATGGAACTGAAGGACAGCCTCGTCGGACGCGCTCTCGTTTTGGCGTCGCCGGCTGTCTTCGAGGTGAACCGGCTCTTCGAGTTCCTGCATGCGCGCCCTCATCTCTGCAATTGCCTCCAGCGCAAGACGATACAGCCAGGGTTCGAGCGCCATTTTTTCAGGGCGGTCGCTGTCTCCCAGTGCCCGCGCAACGACCTCGTTGACCACGTCGGCGGTGGAAAGCGCAGCCGTCGGAGATTCTTCTTCGGACTGGCGGAAATAGAGTTCGCGATCGACAAAGCGCTGGAGGCGGGAAAGATTGGCGTCAACGTAAGAACCGATATCGGCGGCAGAAATTGTCGGCGCCTGTACAGAGGCCATGGTCTGCTCGAACGGCATACCGGGCTCGGGCGCGGCATCTCCCGCGCGCCAGCGCCGCCAGCGATGGCTGGAGCGGAGCAGTTCCTTGTGGCGATTGATCTGTTGCATCAGATCGTCGAACGCCGCCTTGATAGCCGCAGTCGGGCTGGGAGCTTTCTTGTCGGCGGTGAGCTGTCCGGAAGGCAAACGCAGGTTGAGCGAGACTTCGGTGCCCTCGCGGGGCGAGTTTTGATCGAGAACGGCCTTCAGATGAACCAGTTCTGGCCGGAAGACGCGTAGGCGCTTCTCCATTTTCTCAATCTGGTGGGTGATTTCTTTTTCGATGTCGTGAGTTTTCTGGACCTTATAACTAACGTGAACGTTCATTTTTCGAGCCTCGAACGCGGGCGAAGATCCCGTGAAGCTACGGTCCTGACAAAATCATTGTACACCCGCTGGCAAGCGGCAAAGAATTGGGGATTCCCCTTTAGGGATCACGTGTGATGCAGCCCTGCCCCGAGTAAGACCGAAGGCACCATCGCCCGCGAAATCCCCTTCGTGCTGGCCAAATATCGGCAATTATATAGCAGGCTAATCCTTAAGGCTTGACTGGAAACTTTCCTGACGCTATCCATGCGCCCACAAACCCGAATAAGACAGACAGGCCCGTTCCGATAAGCCACACATTGTCTACCGGAGCGTCGGAGTCCCCAGAAGTACTTCTCCATCTTGCTGCGACTTTTACGGCCAACCAAATCCCGATCCATTGCCACGCATTAGCAAGCAGTGCTGCGGTATACAACGCTCGTTCGAGCCATCCTACGGGCCGCGTGAATGTGTGGCCTTTGGCCTTCGTTTCTCCGTGATACTTACGGAGTTGAGGCCACAGGTACCACTCCATGATTGGATAAATGACAAGATCGCCGCCAATGACGGATACAACAAAGCCGAGGATGATTCGGCACCAGTGCATCAGCCCTTCTGCTTTCGCGCTCGCTTCCTTGCATTCCGATGTTTCTCCTTCGCTTCCCGCTTCAGTACTTCCGACTTGGGAACTGTCATCACTTTGCGGAACACATTCTCAAAGTTGCTGAATTGGTTTTCCGCATTGCACTGTGCAATCAATTCAGGCGAAGGCTTCGGAATCGGTTTGTCTGTCATTGGATCGGTTTTCGCATAATCACGGCTACTAGGCCATATTCGTCTGCCTGATCTCCTTCCAACAGATCAAGCGAATTGTGGGCTATGTCCTGACCTTTCCCGAGTTTGCTTTTCCAGTCCAATCCGTCAGAAACGGCTACGTGAGAGTAGCTATCAACATCGTCTAATTCAACGTAAATTGCTACCTTCATATAACCAAATTCGACAGCGCTGT
>CAWDPB010000145.1:0-22673 GCA_963804075.1 uncultured Acidobacteriaceae bacterium
CGCCGCCGGGAACGATGCGGTTCGCGGTTTGTATGACGGTGGTTTCTCCCGAGTAGCCCTTCGGGCCTGCGAACCAGTCACTAAAGCTCTGCGTGAATGTGCTGCTGCTTCCGTCCGTGTATGTGACGACGATGGTCTGGTTCGTCTGTGGACCGTTGACAGCGGCACCCAGCAAGTAGAGCTGAGTATAGGCGCCAGACGGCAGTGGCACCGTTTGGCCGCTGACCGCGTCGAGCGCGTTCGCGGCACCCAAGGGGAATGTGACGCCCTTGTAAGTCAGCGAAGAACCGAGCAGGCTGGAGTTGTAGGCATATCCGTCACCGTCAAAACCACCCCACTTTGGACTGGTTCCGGCGGAAGCAATGCCATATACGTTGTAGTAGCTGCCGAGATTGTCCGCTGTTCCGCTGGACACGTTGAGCGTGAAGCTCTGTGTGGTCTGGCTGAGAGCGTTGGTGGCAGTAAAGGTGATCGAGAACGTTCCTCCCGTGGTGGGCGTGCCCGACAAGGTGCCGGTACCGTTGCCGTTGTCGACGAAAGTGACGCCAGCCGGCAGAGCACCCGTTTCCGCAAGAGCCGGGACGGGTGAGCCTGTGGTGGTCACGGTAAACGAGCTTGCAGTGCCGGCGCCGAAGGTCACGGTGTTCGCACTTGTGATCGAACGGGGCCGCTCCTCCGGCTGCGCATGCGAGAGGAATCACCTGAGTAGCAGGCGCTCCGTTGAGTGCATTGTCGGAAAGCTTCAGCGTGCCAGTAATACTGCCGCTAATGGTGGGAGTGCAAACCAAACTCAGATTGCACAACCCGCCGGGGGCGAGCGGAGACGAAGTTGAGCAAGTCGTCGTGCCTGCATTCAGCGCGAAGTTGGAACTCGCGGTGAAGCTGGCGAACGTCAGCGGCGCGTTGCCGATGTTCTGCAAAGTAACGGTCTGGGGAGCGCTGCTGGTCATACCCAAAGTTGCAAAGCTCAGCGACGGCGCCTGCGAACGCGGCTCCTCTACGATACGGCTGTTGCCGCTGTCGGCGATGAAAATATCCCCGAGTCCGTCAAGCGCGACACCGGCTGGACTGTTCAGCCCGCTGCCAACCGTGCTCTGGCAGGTAGTGGTGGTGCAGCCAACGGGAATCTCGAGCACCTGGCTGTTGTTGAAATCGGCGACGAACAAGTCGCCGGCAGCATCAACGGCAACACCACCCGGGCCGCTAAGCCCGCTGGCGATTGTGGTCTGGCAGAAACTGCTGGTACAGCCTGCACGAATCTCGACGACTCGATTGTTGTTGTAATCGGCGACATAGAGATTGTCCAATCCATCTACAGCCAGTCCAGCGGGTTCGTTCAGGCCGCTGCCGAAAATCGACCAGCAGGAGCTGGTGGTACATCCGGGTGAAATTTCGACGATCCGGTTGTTGTGGGTATCGCCGATGAAGACATTGCCGTATCCATCCACGGCGACGCCTTCCGGCGAATTGAGGCCGCTAGCCACCACGATGATGCAGGAACTGGTGGTGCAGCCGGCTGGAACCTCCACCACACGATTGTTTCCGGTGTCCCCGATAAAGACGTCACCGACACCATCGACGGCCACTGCGAACGGATTGCTCAGGCCGGTGCCCACCGTAGTCTGACAAGTCGCGCTGGCGCATCCTGATGGGATCTTAACTACCCGTGAGTTGTAAGTGTCTGCCACATAGACGTTGCCAGCGGCATCGGCCACGGCGAACGTGCCGGAGAAGCCGGTGCCGACCTGGATCTGAGGGGGGCCGGGGACATAGGCCAAGGCCGGCGCAATGCCTTCGCCACTCACCAGCGTCGTAGCCACCACAGTGCCCGTCGAACTCAATATTTGAATCGCGCCAGTCCGTGGACCGGGCGCTTGCGGAGTAAAGTTGAGCGTAATTGAACAGGTATTCCCAGCCGTTTGACTGCCAATGCAGGTCGAGGCGCTGGCGGTTGCGAAGTCCAAACTCGCCACGCCCTGAGTAAAGGCCGCAGCGTTCGAGGAGGCGAGAGTAATACTCGAATTCACAGTGAAGTTCAGCGTGATGCTGCTGCTGGCGCCAACGTTGACGCCGCCAAAATTGACTGAGTGCCGCTGGAGCTCGATAACGCGATTGTTATAAGTGTCAGCGACAAAGACATTTCCAGCCTGATCCACTGCGACAGATAAGCCCAACGGCCCATACAGACCATTTGTAGGCAAAGTGACCTGGCAGGAACTGGTGGTACAGCCGGCCGGAATTTCCACTACTCGGTTGTTACCAGTATCGGCGATGTAGAGATCGCCAAGGGCATCCAGGGCCACGCCCGCCGGGTCAAGGAGCGAGTTCGTAGGTACAACGATCTGACAAGAACCGCTGGTACAGCCAGCTGGAACCTCGACCACCCTGTTGTTGTTGTAATCCGCGATGAAAATATCACCGGCTGGATCCACGGCGACACCGGCCGGACCGTTGAGGCCGCTCGCCGGAACCGTAGTTTGGCAGCTGGTGCTGGTGCAGCCTACCGGAAGCTCTTCCACCCGGTTGTTATGGTAGTCCGCGATAAACAAATCGCCACCCGGATCGACGGCGAGTCCAGCAGGATAGTTAAAGCCGCCGCCGACGGTGATCTGGCAGGAACTGGCGGTACAGCCCGCTGGAAGTTCTACGATACGGTTATTGTGAGTATCCGCGATGAAGACGTCGCCGTCGCCATCTACCACCACGCCTTCCGGCAAAAGCAATCCGGTTGTAGGAAGCACAAGCTGGCAAGAGGCGCTTGTACAATTGGCGGGAATTTCCAGGATGCGGTTGTTTTGCGTATCGGTGATGTAAACATCGCCAGCGCCATCCACCGCGACGCTGTTCGGAGCGCTCAATCCCGACGCTAGGGTAGTTTGCAGTCCCGCGAACGAGAGAGTCTGAGCCGATGCGGTCAAGGACATTCCGGTCAGCAAGAGCAGCGCGCATAGCGCAATCGCCGCCAGTCGAATGGATGGGCCAGCAATGCCAGCCTTGGATCTGCACGGGAACAACGATTCGAACAAGTTTCCCTGCGGAAGCTTCTGCGATTTCATCAACGATCTCCTTAAAAGATATGGCACTTAAGACTGATGGCTGGGGGAAAAAGCTAGGCCGAACCTGAATTTCCAAACCCAGCTAATGCATGTTTGTGACCACCCTGCTCTCGTGAGAACAGATTGAATCCACGGCACTTGTCCGCCACGTAGACGATACGCTTGGAGAGATGCGCAAATGTCAGCACACCCGTCCAATGAAGGTTCCAAACATTAAGCCCTATGTATGGGTTGAGCCCGGGGGAGTACGAATGAACCCGGCAATCCTCTCTTGTATCCCTGAGAATGTCAAGATGCAAGGACTTGCGACAGTAGTGCAAGACCGCGCCATTCACGCTGTTTTGCTCAGATTTCGGCACTTAGACTCTTGCTAAGTGGCAAAGAGGCATTTGAGCTGGCTGTTAATTAATCTTGCCTTAACTAAGGGGCTGGATTGAAGCAAATGGCCCTGGATGCAGGCAGCGACGGTTTCCGGGGACCAGATCTCTGTGTAAATCGGGAAGATGGGAAATAGATAGAATGAGGCGATGAGACAAATCTGCGTCTTCTGCGGATCGAGTTCAGGCAGCCGCGCGGAATACCGGGCCGCCGCGGAGGAATTGGGCGCGGAACTGGCGGGGTCCGGGATCGGGCTGGTTTATGGCGGCGGCAATGTGGGGCTGATGGGAGCACTGGCCGACGCCGTGCTGAAAGCCGGCGGCGAGGCGGTGGGAGTGATTCCAGCTCATCTATTGGAACGCGAGGTTGGCCATCAAGGCTTGACCAAACTTCATGTTGTGCGATCGATGCACGAACGCAAGGCGCTGATGGCCGACTTATCCGATGCGTTTATTGCCCTGCCTGGGGGCTTTGGGACTCTGGAGGAGTTTTGCGAGATATTGACATGGGCGCAGCTGGGCTTGCACGCGAAGCCATGCGGCATTTTGAATGTGCTCGGATACTATTCTCCGCTGCTGGCGATGTTCGACCTTGCCGTTGAAGAACGGTTCCTGAAGATTGAGAACCGGAACCTGGTTCTAACGCGAGGATCGGTGAAGGAGTTGATGGGTGCACTCGAGAACTGGCGTCCGGTACCGACGGAGAAATGGCTGGACCGGGAAACACGGTGAAGCACCGGCTGGTCCTGTTTCTGATCCGTTTCCGGCACAGCCCGCATCCGATTTATGTACCTTCGATGTCATTATTTGGGACGTGTTCTCCACAGATTCATCCCAGTTGCCACTTGCGGTAGAAACGCAAGTTCCGGATAATTTAATTAGGTTTCTTATAGCCGTGTCTTGCTACAGCCGCGCCGATTTACTGCGAATTTTGCATCTCGCGCCTCGCCAGCTCCAAACCTGGGAGCGATCCGGCTTGGTCAAAGCCAGTGAGGACTATTCCTTCTTCGATCTCGTACAGATAAAGAAAGTGCGCGATCTGTGCGGGAAACGGGTGCGTCCGGCCGTGATTCGCCGGTCGCTCGACGCCATGCTCAAGCAGGCGTCTGGCATGGAAAACCCGCTGCTGGAAGCAAGCGCGTACGAGAGCCGCCACCGCGTGGCCTTCCGCCACGAAGGCCGCCTGCTCGAACCCATCGCCGGCCAATTCATGTTCGACTTTGGTTCCGAAGAACAGAAAGTTGTGACCAGTCCGCGCGGTAATGGGCCGGAACTGGTCGTGACCGGAGCCGCAGAGCTGTTTGCGCGGGGCATCACTCTCGAAGAGAGCCCCTCGACGCAGACGGAAGCGATCGAACGTCTATTTGAAGGTTTTGGATATGGATCCTCAGCACGCAGCCGCGCACATCAACGTGGGCACCCTTTACTACAACCGGCAGGAGTATGTTCTCGCGGAGCAGCACTACAGGTCAGCGATTGACATTGATCCGCGCTATGCGCTGGCCTATTTTGACCTGGGCAATGTGCTGGACGAGACCGGACGCATCGATGAAGCGATCGAGACCTATAAGACGGCGATTCGGCTTGCTCCCACCTATGGGGATGCGCACTACAATCTTGCGCTCGCTTACGAGAAAATCCGCGAACCACGGAAAGCGCTGCAGCACTGGCAAGCCTATGTAAGGCTCGATACGGCAGGGCCATGGGCCATACACGCAAAACATCAGATCCAGCACATTCTCCAAAGCGATAATCTGAAGCTTGTCCACTCGCGCCAGGCAAACTAGCCGCAGAGCGCTACCGATTCTCCAGATTCAACGTCGTATACTTGTGATTGCTTCAGGAATCCGCATCAAATATGCACAGGAGATAAGGTCCATGAACTTGTGGCATCGGATTTTGACCTTGAGGTTTGCCCTCGCGGTGACAGTAATGAGCGGAATCTGCCTCGGCCAAGCGCCGCCGCCAGCGCAGAAACAAATCTACGATGAGACCGCAGATGCGCACGTGGAGCTTAAGGACGCCCTGAAGAAGGCCCGAGCCGAACACAAGCGAGTAATCGTGGTTTTTGGAGCCAACTGGTGCTACGACTGCCATGTGCTTGACGCGGCGTTTCATAGGGCAGACCTGGCCGAGATTATCGCCGCCAACTATGAGGTTGTGCACATCGACATCGGAAAAGGCGAAAAGAACCAGGATTTGATGACGAAGTACGAAGTTCCGATGAAACGCGGCATTCCGGGGTTGGCCGTGCTGGAGGCCGACGGCAAGCTGATCTACAGCCAGAAGAACGGAGAATTCGAGAAAGCGAGAGCTCTCTCGCCGGAAGACTTTCGCGAATTTCTGGAAAAGTGGAAACCCGCGAGGAAAGGCAGCGTGAGCTGAAACCTCCTCGGCATAAAACAAGGCGCGGCCTGCGCCGCGCCCTTCGGGGGAGGATCACTTGTGTCTGACTTCGCCGTGAACGTTAATCCACAACCAGCTTATTGTCAACGCTAAAAGCGCCGGAGACCTCCCCAGCCCGAATTCCAGCGACATTCCTATCCATTGTGCTCTCGACCGACCCATAAAGCGTCACGTGGCCATTGTCGACCACGATGCGGATTGGGTGGACCGGATCGCTGGCATAGCGGCCAAGAACCGAGTCGCGATAAATCGCGCGCGCCGTGCGGGTGCGGATCGAATCGTCAAAACCGGAAACCGGCAGGACGGTAACGTCGTTGACGACGTCCTTTACGCCGGGCGTACGTGACGCCAACGCCATTGCGTCGTCCAGCGGCACGGACCAAACAACGTCGCCGCTCAACGTGACCACGCCGTCTTTCACGCCGACCGCAAGATAATTGAAAGTGTTGTCCGGGTAGCCGACGCGATCATAGGCCACCTGCTTGCCGAGCTTCTTCTGCAACTCGCTATCGGCCACGGTTGGCCCGGAGACTGCGATGTCGTTTCGTACTCCGGCGACATTCGCGATCTTCTTGATCTTGTTTGCGGCAGCGAGCTTTTCCTCATAAAGGCCGACCGTTCCCGTCAAGGTCACGATGCCATCCTCGACGCTTGAACTCACGTTCTGAAGCTGCTTCGCCTTCTGGATTTTCTGGTTGACGGCCTGCTGAATCTGGGGATCGTAGCGGTTGGTATCCGCCATCGCCGTCATGCTCAGCAGGACGAGCAATACCACGGTCACCGCAAGAAATTGCTTTTTCATGGTTGCCATCCTCGTTGTGAAAATCGGTGCTACATCTTTTAACCGGTTAGTTAAATAGATGCCTGCCGATCTTGCGGAGATGCTAACGGCGAACGGTTTTACAAACTCTTACAAACCGTCGGCACAAACGTTTGATTTTACGGGCTGTTTGACAGCTAGTTGTGATAACGACTAATCTCGGTTCATGGCGCGTGGACTCCAGGCGGAACTAAAACAGAAAGTGCCGTTCCGCAGCCGCGAGCAAGAGGCGTATCTTTCGCTGCTTCGGACCTCGGATGCGCTTGAGGCTAGCGTAGAGAGCAATCTCAAAGAGTTTGGCCTGACTGGCACGCAATACAATGCGCTGCGCATCCTGCGCGGTGCGGGAGCGGAAGGCCTGCCGTGCAGCGAAATCGGCGAACGCATGATCACTCACGATCCCGACATCACGCGGCTGCTGAATCGTCTACAAAAGCGCGGGTTGGCGGTAAGGGCGCGCGCGAGGAATGACCGGCGCGTTATCCACGGAAAAATCACAGCAGCGGGGCTGAAGCTTTTGCGCGAAATGGATGAGCCGGTGGAGAAGCACAGCCGGGAGATGCTGAAGCACGTGGGGCAGGAAAAATTAGCGCAGTTAATCGAGCTGCTGGAAGAGGTTCGCAGTAAGAACGTCTAGCGCCCGCTCTTCTCCATAGGCACAAGCGGCCTCAGTCCTTCGCGGGTGGAACCCCATGCCAATCGTGCCCACAGAAACGACATTGCCGCGCTTTCGGTGTTCTCGTCAGTGTGGCGCACCTGGGACAGAGATTCAAAAAGACCTGATCCCCGTGCTCCGTGAGTATCCTCTGGGCAGCGCTCTCGACAAAGGAGTCGTATCCTCCGCTTGCTAGCTGGAGCACAAACGCGTCATCGGACAGGAGACGCGAATATATCTTGTGGCTCCTGGCTTCAACTTGTGCGACGGAATCGCTTCGTCCGTGCGTCGCTTTCAAAGTTCCCGCCAAATGCCGATTCGCCAGCTGTTCGTCAGCCGTCATTAGCTGGCTGTAGTGAGCGACGATGTAGCGCGCAAGATGTTTATCCAACGCTGTTCGCCCAGTTGGAGTCGCGTCTACCTCTTCTTCCTTTTGTTTGTCGCCGTACGTTGCTTCGTTGGCCGCAGCTTACTCGGAAACACCCTTGCAAAGATCTTGTCGATGTTCTTCAACTGCCGCTTCAAGTCGAACGCGCGTTCAATTTTCGCGCGCGGTACACGGCCCGAGATTGCTGGATCGCTCAAGACAAGCTCGTGGAAGTTGAGGTCCTCTCTCCACGCGCGCATGGCGTGACCTTGCACCAGTCGGTAAGCGTCCTCGCGCGAGACCCCACTCTCGACAAGGTCGAGCAGCAGTTGTCCGCTGAAAACCAAGCCCCGCGTGCTGTTCAGGTTGGCCATCATGCGTTGGGGATAGACGAACATGGTCTCAATCAAATTGGCCGTTTTGTTCAGCAGGTAGTCGGCGAGAGTGGTCGAATCCGGAATGATGATGCGCTCGGCCGAGGAGTGCGAGATGTCGCGTTCGTGCCAGAGGGGGACGTTTTCAAATCCCGCTTGCGCGTTCGCGCGGACAACACGCGCCAGGCCGCTGATCTGTTCACAGGTGACCGGGTTACGCTTATGCGGCATGGCCGACGAGCCTTTTTGTTTTTCGCTGAAGAACTCTTCGGCTTCGCGGACTTCAGTGCGCTGGAGGTGGCGGATTTCTGTTGCGATTTTGTCGAGCGTCGAGGCAATGACGGCAAGCGTTGCCAGATAGTGCGCGTGCCGGTCGCGCTGAATGACTTGCGACGACACGGCTGCGGCTTTCAGTCCCAGGCGGGCGCACATCTTCTCTTCAAGTTCGGGCGTGAGGTGGGCAAACGTGCCGACGGCTCCAGAAAATTTTCCGACGCGGAGATCCTCGGCGGCGGCATGGAAACGCACGATATTGCGGCGCGTCTCCGAATACCAATTGGCAATTTTGAACCCGAAGGTGATCGGCTCCGCGTGCACACCGTGGGTGCGGCCAATCATCGGAGTGTCTTTGAATTCCCATGCGCGGCGTTCGAGTACGTCGGCCAGCCGCTCCAGGTCGCCGGCAATCAGCGAAGAGGCTTGCTGAATGAGCAGCGCCTGCGCGGTATCGACGACATCGTTCGAGGTGAGGCCGTAGTGGAACCAGCGCGCATGGGATCCGACGATCTCGGCGACGGCAGTGGTGAAAGCGATGACGTCGTGCTTAACCTCAGCCTCGATTTCGAAGATGCGCTCAACATTGAAGTTGGCGCGCTCGCGGATGGCTTTGGCCGCATCCTTGGGAACAATGCCGGCGGCGGCGAGAGTATCAGTGGCGGCGACTTCGACCGCAAGCCAGGTGCGGAAGCGGTTTTCGTCGCTCCAAATGCGGGCCATTTCCGGCCGCGTGTAGCGTGGAATCACGGCGTTCTCCTGAATGAGAGGCGTTGAATGGGAACTTAGGATTGTAAATCAGGCGCGTAACGCGTGTGTAGGGCAACCGTAAAGAGGTAGTGTCCTAATTTAACTCCCACCACGGAGTCACGGAGACACAGAGAAGACCAAGCGCTTGGCAAAATCTTCCCCTATTGGTTGTTGCGGTTTCAGGGTTTCTCCCTGACTCTGTGACTCGCTTGTGGAGAACGCAAATTAGGACACTACCCGATTAGGAGGCGAGTTCACCGGCGGTAGGAGTCGGTCCAGACGCAGCGCCAAACGGTGCGGAAAGGCTGGGGTGCAGCGCCGCTCTACTTCGTGGGTTCGACGAAAACAGCGGTCCCGTAGGCAAGGACTTCGGTGACGCCCTGCATCACTTCAGTCGCATCGTAGCGGGCGCCGACAACCGCGTTGCCCCCGATCTCGGCCGCGTGTTGCAACATGAGGTCAAACGCTTCAGACCGGGCTTTCTCGCAGAGGTTGGTCAGCAGCGAGATGTTGCCTCCGACCAGCGTCTGCAAACCAGCGCCGATGCTGCCGAAGATGGAGCGCGACCGAACCGTGATTCCCGGACCACGCCCAGCGTACGAACGACGCGGTAGCCATCGAGTTCGAATTGCGTGGTCACCATGTTGTGGCTAACCATACGTCCGCCGGTTGCGGAATAATTGCCCATCGATCCTCCTCACGTTTTGCTTACGGGGCGCAGATGATGTGCTGCATGCGCCCGGAAGCCATTTGCTTAAAGTCTTTCAGATTGAAAGTGTAAATCCTCTGTGCGGCGCATTTCTCAGCGCAACGCAGAAGCAATGCGTCATAGATTTTAGCGCCGGGCCAGCCGGAGTTCGAGACCGTCGCCAGCGCCGCAAGATAGTCTTCCTTCTCAATCGCGACCGTTTCGAAATGGCGCAGAATATTGTCCCGGATAATGTTGGCGGCCTCCAGCGGGTGGATGCGAGGAACAACCGGCAAGCGAGTGAGGGCGGCGTACACTTCGGCAATCGAATGTTGACTCGCATGGCCCTGGTCTTTCCCCGCTACAATCCGCGCCACTGCGGCGGACGCTTGCACAAAGTGCTGATGGGCATCGGTTGACAACGCCACCAGGACACTGGTGTCAAAAAACACTACCATCGCTTAACCCCGAATAGTTTGTTGAATACGCTCCTCGCGCACCGAGTCCAGCACGCCATTCAGGTCCGCGCCATCTTCGGCACGGCCATGATGAACCAGTAGTCCGTTGACTTTTATCAAGGAGGGACCGGATTCCACGACACGCAATAGAACTCCACCGGGGTGATCGACGAGTTCCAATTCTGTGTTGGGTCGAAGCCCGAGTCGTTGACGGAGCTCTTTGGGGACAACGATGCGACCGGCTTTGTCTATCGTAACAACCATACCATTTATTATGGCATATACCATTTGCAATGGCAATGCCCTTTTCCGATGGACGACTGGGGGCGTGACCTGTTTCCTTGCACCTATAATGTTGGCTCTCGTCGTACATTGGAGGCCCCTTGTACTCACGCCGCGGATTTCTCAAGACGGGTGCCCTTGCAGCCGGCGCTGTCACAGCTCTCTCCGGGCTCGCTCGTGGGGCCGAGAAAAGTAACGGCCTCCCGACCCCGGCGATCGAGGCTCTGCATTCTCGTCGAGCAGAGGCCCGGCCTATCACACTGGACGAACGCTCCGAGCGCCAGGAGAAGGCACGCCGTCTGATGCGCGAGAACAGTCTATCAGCTATCTTGCTCACCCCATCCACATCGCTTCGTTACTTCACTGGCATTCACTGGGAGGGTGGCGAGCGGCTATTTGCCATGGTGCTGCCGGCGAAGGGAGCAGCTTTTTACGTGTCCCCCGCCTTCGAAGAGGACCGAGCGCGTGAGCAGATTGGGCTCGCTCCGGAGGGCAAGAACGCCGATCTGCGCGTGTGGCAGGAAAATGAAAGTCCATACGAGCGGGTAACGCAGGGGCTTCGCGATCATGGGATCGCCAGCGGGACGATTGGTGTCGAAGAGACGATCAAGTTTCTCTTTGCCGACAACATTCGGAAAGCCGCGGCCAGTGCCACTTTCACCAGCGCCACGCCGGTAACATCCGGATGCCGCATGATCAAGAGCGCGCATGAAATCGATCTGATGCGGCTCGCCGCGAAGGTCACGCTTGCCGCTTATGAAGCGGCGTACCGTTCGCTGAAAGTTGGAATGACTCAGAAGGATGTCGCGGAGTTGATCGAAGCCGCACATCGCCAGTTGGGATTTGAAGGCGGAGCGGATGTGCAGGTGGGTGAGTATTCTGCTTTTCCGCATGGCTCGGTTACGCCGCAAGAGATTCGCGAGGGAACGATTGTGATGATCGATGGCGGCTGCGAGGTTGAGGGTTACGCCTCCGATATCACGCGTACGTTTGTTCTCGGCAAGGCCAGCGACAAGATGAAGAAGGTCTTCGAGATCGTGCACCGCGCGCAGAGTGCCGCACTAGCAGCAGCGCAGCCGGGAGTGGAAGCAGGCTCGGTGGACGCGGCCGCGCGCAAAGTAATTACAGATGCCGGCTACGGCCCCGATTACAAGTACTTCACGCACCGCCTGGGGCATGGCATGGGCATGGACGGCCATGAGTGGCCTTATCTGGTGCGCGGCAACACAACTAAACTCCAGCCGGAGATGACGTTCAGCGACGAGCCTGGAATTTACATTCGCGGAGAATTTGGCATACGCCTGGAGGACGACATGCACATCCTTTCAGACGGTTCAGAGCTTTTCACGCCGCAGAGTTTTTCGTTGGAAAACCCGTTCGGCAAAGCGTAGCGGTTATCTTGCGGATCGCAACAACTCGCCCAGTTCATGCACATCGGCGGGATTGGTGTCGCTGACAACAACGTAGCGTAATCCGGCGTCGCTCCACGTTTCCACGTTGAATGCGAGTTCTCGTTCCTGAGTCACTCCGGGCACGAGGGCTCCTATGCCCGGCCGGTCCTGAAAAATAAATACCGAAAGCTGGTGGCTGCGAATCTGGAACAGCAATTGGGCACCGGGACTGTGATCGAATACATAACGCGGCCGCCCAGCAATTTGAACGGGGAATTCTGCAATTCAGGAAGGTTGAACGTAAACGGGAGCTTGCCCTGGAACCAGGGTTTCACGGTGTGCCGATCGGTCGAAATCACATCAACAGGGTTTGCGCTTGCCAGGGTGGAGACATGGAGATCAACCAACTCAGCCAGAGCTTGCTCGCGCGCCGAATGGCGTATCCACAATGCACTGCCGACGGCAAGGAACACAAGCGCGATTGCAACAAAAGCGCAACTCGGGAAAACGCGCAAAAGCCCAACGGGGCCGACGCGTTGTTTGAATGCTTTTTTCAAGGCGCAGGCGGAAATCGCGCGAGGGGACATAACGAGCAGCGGCGGCTTGCGTCTTGCGCTTCATCTGCACACGGCCCAGCGTTTCCGCCGCGCAGGCGGAGCATTCGCGGAGATGGGCTTCCAAGGCCACCAAGTCCTCCGGCAAGCAAGCAGAATCGACGTAAGCATCGAGCTTGTCGCGCCATATTTCGCAACTCATCGCGAAGCCCTCGCCAACCCGGTCGCCAACAATTCGCGCATCGCTTTGCGAGCACGGGAAAGACGCGACATCACCGTTCCCATGGGAATCCCAAGCGTCTCGCCGATTTCCCGATAACTCATCTCCTCTAGATCGCACAGAAGAATGATTTCTCGAAACTTCACCGGCAACTCTTCCAGAGCAGTTTGGATCGTTTCTTGCTCGACGCGGGCGAGAAGAGCTGATTCTGGAGTTTCAGGCACCGCGGGTTCGACGGTCTCGTCATCGCTATCGAGGGAGACCGAAGCCTTCAGCCCCGCCTTCATCGTCAAGAAGGTATTTCGTAGGATTTTATACATCCAGGCGCGGAAATTCGTCCCCTGCTTGAAAGAAGAAAAACCTCGCAGCGCCTTCACGTAAGTTTCCTGCACCAGATCCTCCGCCGAGGCGCGATCTTGGGTGAGCCAGTGCGCGAAGTTGTAGAGATTGGCGAAAAGCGGCATTGCCAATTCTTCAAACGACCCGGTATCGCCCACGAGATCATCCACAGCCCTAGAGTGTACCTCGCGTGGGCGGTCTTTTCGTTTCCGCGATCCACGCCGTTCCCTTGGCCCATGATTCTAGCCGTTAACGCCGGGCTATACCGGCAACTGATCGGGGCCAGGGCGAGGATAAAACCCTGTTCACAAGTTGCTCCTTTCACCTCATATAACTGGAGCAAATGCAAAATATTCCCTAGATATAGCAGGACGGCAGCAGGGTTGGGAGGCTGCAAGAGAGAGATCTGGCGTGTGCGATGAGTAGGAGCAGTCCGCGACGCGGACCGCTCCTAGTTCTTCAGCGGGCAAGTTCTAATCGAATACGTGCTGATCAACTGGCCGATCCAGTCCGACCCGCAATTCCGCCCATTGTTTCTTGATCGCGACCGACAGCCGCCGGATGCCTTCGCGAATCTGTTCCGGCTGCGCGTTCGAGAAATTCAGCCGGAAATGGCGCAGACCTTCTTCGGCGTACCCGTTGCCCGAATAGAAACAATCGCCCGGAACGAAAGCGACATTCTGCTGGATCGCGGCCTCGAACAGTCGAAGGCAATTCATGCCCTCAGGCAATGTTACCCAGAGGAATAATCCGCCGAGCGGGCGCGTCCACGTCACTTCCGGCGGGAAGAATTCTTCCAGCGCTTCGAGCATTACATTGCGGCGCTCGCCGTAGACGCGGCGGATCAGCTTGATATGTTCGTCAAGGAATCCGTCGCGGGCGACTTCATAGGCCACCATCTGTCCGAACGTCGAAGTGTGCAAGTCGGCTGCTTGCCTGAGCTGTACGAGCTTGCTGATTACTTCCGGAGGCGCGACGATCCAGCCCAGGCGCAGGCCCGGAGCCAGGGTCTTCGAGAACGTGCTCAGGTAAATCACATTGCCAATGGAATAGCCCTCATCACGGCGCAGGTTTTCGCGATCAAGCACAACCAGCGGAGGCAGGTGTTCGCCTTCATAGCGCAGCTGCCCGTAAGGATCGTCTTCAATGATTGGAATGCCGTAGCGATCGGCAAGGAGCACCAGTTCGTGACGCCGGCCCTCTGCCAGAGTAGTGCCGCCGGGGTTCTGGAAGTTCGGCAGCACGTACATGAACTTCGGCCCCGAACGCAGCGGCTCTTCGAGCAGGTCGGTCCGCATGCCATCGTTGTCGCTCGGCACGCAGACATATTCCGCGCCGTATACGTTGAACGCCTGCAGAGCACCCAGATACGTCGGCGCCTCGACGAGCACGCGGTCGCCGGAGTTAATCAAAAGCTTGCCGATCAGGTCTAGCGCCTGCTGCGAACCGGATGTGATCAACACGTGCTCGGGCTTGGCCTTCACGCCATACCGTGACGTATGCCGCGCGATCATTTCGCGCAGGGGTTCGTAGCCTTCGCTGGCTCCGTATTGAAGCGCGAGCTGGGGTTGGTCATGGAGCACCTTGCTGCAGGCCTCGCGGAAGCGCTCTACCGGGAAAACGTCGGGTGCGGGCAGGCCGCCGGCGAATGAGATGATCTCTGGGTTCTGTGTGATTTTGAGAAGTTCACGGATGGTGGAGCTGCGGATGCCCTTGGTGCGTTGCGCGTAACGGGAAGTCCAAGCTGTTGACATTAAGTAGTCTCCCGTTAATGAAGTTTATATCGAGTGGGTGGGTTGCGCGGTGATAAAAGGACGGATAAGTGTGACGACGATCACCCGGAGCAGGTGACCCGACCGAACGGACGGTAGGGGTTTCGCACTTCCCTACTCAAAGCTTGGCATCCGACAGATTCCATGGTGCATCAACAGGGGGTCGCTGGCGGCGCTCTTTACTACCCGGGACTGCTTTATTACTTCACCACCCACTCCTTCATTCGCCGCAGTAACGATGCCGGAGCTTCCGCTTCAAGTTCCACCAACCCGCCTTTATACTGTCGGGAATAGATTCGGGCGCGAGCATCGAGCAGAGCGAGGGTCTTTCCTTCTTTTTGCGGTATGCGGAGACGCACGCGGCTGGGGCGGTCCTCCTCGAGCACGGCGTCGATGTGGTCGAGCAGAGTGGTCAGACCGGTTCCCTTCGCCGCCGAGACATGGACGGTCTCGCTGTCGTCAGCGCAGCGACTCTCGCTGTTTGGGAGGAAGCAAGTCGACCTTGTTCATCACGTGCAGCCGCGGCTTTTTGTCGGCTTCGAGCTCCTTGAGCACGCTTTCCACCTGCGCATCCTGCTCGGCTGAAATCGGGCTGCTGGCGTCGGAGACCTGCAAAATGAGCGTGGCTCGTTGCACTTCCTCAAGCGTGGCGCGGAACGCCGAAACCAGCGTGTGCGGCAAATGCCGGATGAAACCGACTGTATCGGAGAACAGCACCCGGCGCTTGGAAGGCAACTCAGCGCCGCGCAGCGTTGGATCGAGTGTGGCGAACATGCGCGATGAGGCCAACACATTGGCATTCGTGAGCGCGTTGAACAATGTGGACTTCCCCGCATTCGTATAGCCCACGAGCGCAATCGTGGCCACCGGTACCGACTCGCGGCGCTGCCGCTGCTGCGCGCGAATTCTCCGCACATTTTCGATCTGCTGCTTCACATGGCGAATGCGGCGGTAGATCTTCCGACGATCGGTTTCGAGCTGCGTTTCCCCGGTCCGCGCGTGCCAATGCCGCCGCCCAATTGCGACATCTCGATGCCGCGTCCCGCCAGCCGGGGAAGCATATATTCGAGCTGCGCCAGCTCCACCTGGAGTTGGCCTTCTCGCGTGCGTGCGTGCCGCGCAAAAATGTCGAGGATGAGCTGCGTGCGGTCAATGACGCGCGTGTTGACCTCGCGCTCAATATTGCGTTGTTGCGAAGGGGAAAGATCGTGATCGAAAAGAATGACGTCGGCCGAGACCGAAGCCGCCGCGCCTGCAATTTCCTCGAGCTTGCCCTTTCCGATCAGAGTGGCCGGATCGGGACGATCACGGCTCTGCGTGAACTCGCCGACAATTTCCGCGCCGGCGCTGCCCGCCAGTGAGCGCAATTCGTCGAGCGATTCTTCCGAGCTGAAGTCGGGGGAATCCGCGCGCTGGGTGGAACCGATGCTGGTGGCGTGATCGCGCGCCGCCTGCGCGCCGGGAGTGATTGATACGGATGGAGCTTTGCCCGTGCGCCCGCGCGTGCGGAATTCCACGCCCACCAGAAAGGCGCGCTCCCGGCGTTGGGCTGGGTTCAGAACTGTCTTGAGTTCGTTCCGCAAATTTTCCCGCAGGCTTAGCCTAGACTCACCTCGCCCCAAACCGGCTCATTTCACCCCTGTGTGCCAGAGCCCGCAGCGGGCGTCTCACTGATTGTCGTCACCGCCGCCGGTTTCGCGTCCGGGTGCGTATGCGGGCTGCGGGCAATCACTACGGTTGAGATCGCATGCTTGAAAATCAGCTGTTCCTGGTTGCTGGTTTCAAGCACCACGGAGTACTTATCGAAGGAACGTATCCGCCCCGTCAACTTCACCCCGCTGACGAGATAGATGGTGATGTTGTGCCGTTCCTTTCGAGCCGTGTTAAGGAAAGAATCCTGAATGTTCTGTTGTGCCGGCTTGGGTTCCATCTGCCGATCTCCTTTTTTGTCTTTCTTTTGTCGTTCAACGCCCGCGCCTTAAGCATTGGGAAGGGCTGCGGCCATGGACGCCTTCTTGCTGGCCTCTACAATACGGCCTTGAGGCCTGCTTTTCAATATCTCCCAGGTTAAATTACGCACAGGGAAGTCAGTCGTTAGATGCAACCCGTTCGAAAGTCAGACTTCGAAACGACCGGGCCGCTATGATTTTTCGCGGCCATCCATCTACAATCGACACGCAGCGTTCTCTTTAAAACCCAGGACAGGAGTTCCGCTTGAATAACATCAGTTTCCCCACCGACTTCCACACAAACCTTCTAATGATGTTTCGTTGGGTACACTTCGTTGCCGGTATTACATGGGTCGGGTTGCTCTATTTTTTTAATCTGGTGAACACTCCGTTCATGAAGTCGCTCGATCCCGCGACCCGTGGCAAGATCTTCCCCAAGCTGATGACGCGTGCGCTGTGGTGGTTCCGCTGGGCTTCTGTTGTCACCGTGGTCATGGGATTGGGATATTGGTCCGAGATTATAGGATCGGACGCACGCAATGGCGGCGGGTCGGCGGGCATGGTCTTCGGCTCTTTCTTTGCGATCTGGACGATTGCCTGGGTACTGATGTATGCCTGCGTAATTCCGGGCAAAGGCCCACTGGACAATGGATGGGTGCTCGCCGTTATTTATACGATCATCGTCGGTGCAGCCTCATATCTATTCCTGCGAATTAACAATCACGAGTGGGAGAGCAGTCAATTGCTCGCCATCGGCATCGGCGGCGGAATGGGATGGATGATGATGCTGAATGTGTGGGGCGTGATCTGGCGTATCCAAAAACGAATCATTATATGGACAGCCGACAACGTCGCCAACGGCACGCCGATTCCCGACAAGGCCAAACCCATGGCGCGCCAGGCTTTCCTGATGTCGCGCGCGAATTTTGTATTGTCATTCCCGTTGCTTTTTCTGATGGGAGCCGCCAGCCATTACCCGATGTTTGGAAGATAGAGGGTCGGGCCTATAGGAATGGGGAACTTCTCCGGTCTGGTGTGCGTAGCTTAGAGTGCTCCCGCGCCAGGGGAGCGCAGTCGCATTTCCGCGTGGGGAAGGATGGATGGCTATGCGTCTCTTACTGTTGCTGTGCACTTCGGCGTTTCTGATGGCTCAGGAAACTCCGGGCACTTCGCCTGCCTCTGGCAATTCCAATGTGCCCGTCTATACGTCCGATGGCGGCCTTGTTTTTCCCGCAAATTATCGGGAATGGATCTACCTGACCACCGGCATGGATATGGACTACAACCCCGACATGAACATGGGCGACCATTCCATGTTCGACAATGTCTTCGTCAATCCCGAGGCGTACAAGGCGTTCGTTGCGACCGGTACGTGGCCGGATAAGACGATGCTCGTGCTCGAAGGCCGCATGGCTGCGAGCAAAGGGTCGATCAACAAAAAAGGACATTTCCAGACCGACGACGTGATGGTGCGTTCGGTTCACATAAAAGACCAAGCGCGCTTTCCCGGCAAGTGGGCGTTTTTTGGATTTGATGAAGGCAAGCCATCGAAACAGATTCCGAAGGAGGCGGTGTGCTATTCCTGCCATGAGCAGCACGCTGCGGTCGATACCACGTTCGTGCAGTTCTATCCCACATTGCTTGGGATTGCGAAAAAGAAGGGCACGCTTGCGTCCAACTATCTGAAAGAAGAAGCGGCAAACGACAAGAAATAGCGCAGGGACGGGCCGCTCCTGGCTGTCCGGCAGGCACAGCCCGCAATTCGTTGCCTGAGCACCGCGGTAATCTCGCCGACTTGCCCCACGCTCCTTAGAATGACCTGAGTATGAGCGAGTTTGTGCAGGCGATCGGGGAGCTGTCTGGCGCACGCGAAGACTGGCGCCCGATCTCGCGCGCATCGATTGGCGCGTGGCTTGTTTTCTACGCCTTCTTTCTGGTTTACGCGTTTCGCGCGCACGGCGGCTATCTATTCATCGACTCGGCGAACCTGGTCGTACACGAGGGTGGGCATCTTCTTTTTAGCTGGTGCGGACGCACGCTTTGCCTGTGGGGAGGAACAATTCTGCAATGGGCAGTTCCCTTCTTACTCGCAGCGTATTTTTTCTATCAACGCCAAACCGCTGGGTTCGTCTTCTGCCTGTTCTTCTTCTTTGAAAACTGGCTCTACACGGCAACCTACATGGCCGATGCGCGGGCGATGGTTCTGCCCCTGGTCACAACAGGCGATCCCGAGTTCGCCGAGCATGACTGGCACACGATCTTTACAAGCCTGGGCGTGCTCGACTACGACACGACGATTGCGGCCATCGTGAGGACCCTTGGCTGGTGCGGGATGCTGGCGTGTGTAGGATGGCTGGCCGCACGTCTGAGAACTACGGGTGATATTCCTCGAAATGCTTCGCTTTTCCGATAAGCTCCAGCTTCGCTGAACTGCCATGTACCCGAACAATGTACCCCCAGCGTTCCAGCTTGAGGTCGATTTCACCCTGCACATACCAGTGGAATAGGAATCAAGTTGTCAGAAATCGTGCCATTGATCGCGAGAGAGCCATCGTAGAGATGATGCGCATAACCGCCATACGCTTCGCGACTCTCGGGGGAAAACTCGCCCTCAATTCGGGCGTTTCCAATATGGATCACAGCTTCTTGCGTCCAGCGTGTTCCGGCGTCAGTCGCGGGGCGGCCTTCTGAGGAGTGAATGTAGACCGCCGGGAAGTGCAACACAGCCACGTCCCCCTCCAAGCTAATTTGATCTATGGCGGAGTCGTGAATCTCAATAACTTGGTTTTGCACGACACGATTATCTCAAAGCGACAACTGTCGTTACCAGGCGTTTGCGTTCGGAACGCCGTCAATGAGCCTTCGCCGCCAGCGTCCACGGCTTTCCATCAAAATGTGCCGGGAGCGCGAGCCCAAACAGCTTCAGGATCGTGGGCGCGACATCGACAATTGCCGGCTTCTCCTCGATAAACTTGTGGGTGGAAAACAGCACGCCCGGCACCAGACGCGGATCGATGCAGTGGTCGCCGCTCCACGCCTTGATGTTGTCTTCAAAAACCTGCGCCGTGACTTTGCCCATCACCGAATCCCACGACGCGCGGTATCCCGCGCCATAGCCCACGAGTAAGTCTGGCGCGTTCTCGGTATAAGGACCGCGATAGACGTTGCCAGTGATGAACACGCCGGTAATTCCAACCGTGCCCGAGGCGGGATCGACCAGTCCGGCCAACTTCGCCTGAATTTCTTTCTTGAGCGCCTCGGCTTCGGCTGGGGCGACAATTCCCTGCTTCTCGCGCCCCTTGATGTTCAGATAAAGCCCGTTGAGTCCCATGGTGTAGGCGCGGGTGCGCGACCAATCGACATCTTCGAACCAGTCGCCGCTCTCGGTCTTGCCGTCTTTCAGCGTCAGATAGCCGTTCTGGTGCAGCCACGCGTTCAGATTCATGCAACGATTGAACGACTTGAAGCCGTGATCGGAGATCACCATCAGCAGCGTGTTGTCGTCGATTTTTTCCATGACGCGGCCGATGAGCTTATCCATGCGCTCGTATAAGTCCTGAATGACCTCACGCCGCTCGCTCTTGGGCACGTCGCGCGCCGCCGGATGATCTTCGTCGAAATAGCGCCAAAACATGTGCTGCACGCGGTCAGTGGTATCGAAGACGCAGGTGCAGAGGCCTTGTTGCGTTTTGTCGAGCGCGTCAAACAACATTTGCTCCCGGTCGTGATGATTGCCGTAAGCCTGCGCCAAGAAAGCGTCGTCGTCGAGCACGTGTTCGTTGAGCGCCCAGGTGTCTTCCGCCAGGCCAAGGGTCGCGAACGCGCCGTAGAGCTTCGCGAGGTAAATCGAGTATGTAACCGGGTGCGAGATCGGCAGGTCGGGATGGCCGGGATCGATGTTCACAGGAGTCACGTAGACCTCGACTTCCGGCGAAATTTCTTTCAGATAAAAGCGGCAAATGCCATGCGCGTTGAAACCCAAGCCGGCTTTGAATTCAATGGGCATCCACTCAGAATATTCGCCGACCTTCAGCGTGAATTTCTCCTTGCCGACGGTCATGCGGGCCTGCTTCGCGGCCACATCGGGGCGAATCTCATACGCCACGCGCAGCTCGCTGCCGGCTTTCTCGGCTAGCGGACTATCTGGTCCGGGAACATAGGAATGGCAGACGCCGTTCTTGCGCTCAATCGGAACGCGCACACCGCCCTCGCGAAACTTATCGTCCGAGTTGCGCGTCGTACACAGGCAGAACGTTCCCTGGCTGCCCTTCAGGTCGGGCACGCACATGCCGGAGAGCAGTACACCTTGAAACTTCTCCGGCGGAAAAGTAACTGGAACACGAATGACCGAACTGAAAATCCCAGCCTTGCCCAGCCAGTGCCAGAAAGGCGTGCCCTTGCGCATGCCTTTGATTTCGGTCTTTCCGAACGGAATCGAATACTTGCCGATGTTGATGTGCCGCTTCGGCCCCTTGATCTCAGCCGAGGAAAGAAATGGCAAGTAGTTGCTCTTGTCGCGCGCCAGGAAATCATAGATATTGTGCTTGCCCGGATTGACTCCGGTTAGGAATGTTGACCATGCCACTGGAGATATCGCCGGAAACGTCGTGCGCAGCCTGGCGAAAGTCCCTTTGTCGCGCAGCTTCGCTAGATTCGGCAGCCGGCCTTCGCTCATGAAGCGCTCGGCCAGTTCAGGATCCATGCCGTCGAAGCCGAGGATGATTGCCCGCTCAAAAACAGCCTTGCCGTAAGCGTTGCGTCGCCGTAAGAACCGAAACAGCTGGCGGAACGGCCAGGTCATCAGTGCGTAGAACGAATAAAGGAACGCAACGAAAATCGCCCAGAACGAGGACAGCACAGCAAATCCCGCGCCGGGCCCGGCATAGGCGTGGGCGGCAACCGGAAACAGCACGAAGGCAAAGAGCAATACAAGTGTGGCGCGCGCACTCTTGCCCGCGAACTGCCGGGGACTTCGACGAGGCGTCGAGAATTCATTCCTGTGCCGCAACTTGTCTCCCGATCCCCACACGCGGACAGGAGTGTCCGCGCCACACGCTGTTTTCATACTTCAATCCCCAGCAGTTCCTTGAAAATGAATCCGGCGATCACCGAAAGAATGAAGAACAGCCAGATCCAGTTCATTTCGTAATCCGCAATCCCAAGCGGAATATTGCGCGCGGGATAATCGACCGCGATTGATTCGATCGCCCCCGCATCAGGCAGCGCTGATTCGCCCGACAGAAACATTCTCTCCCAGAAATGGCCGCGCAGACGCTCGGGTGAAACCTGCGCCAATTGCGTCGACACGCGAACCGTTTTCGCCGCCGTTTCGCCCGCCGCAACGATCTTTGCGTCATACGATCCGTCCCTGACCGCTAGCAGCCGCCATACAATTTCGTTCTCGGCGGATATATGTACTGGCGGCGCGTCGGCTGCAATTTCCGGCGGCAGCTCAAGCGAGACGCTATCGAGAGCTTCGGGCTTGTTCACCTGTACCGTCAGCAGAAACGGAGCGTTCGCTTGAATCGCAGTTAATCCCAACGAGCGATCGAGCCATACAATCAGCAACGTGATTGGAATAATCACGTACAGCAGCGGCTTGAATGCCAGCCTCAGATAACGCCCGGTGCCACGCAGCACCTTGCCGTAAGAGCCCATCACCACATGCAACTGATCGCGATACAGGCGCACGGCGAGCAGGTGCGCCTTCAGCTGATCCTTTGCGATGCCGATCGCTTTCTGGTCCGATGTATATCCGAACAGGACGATCATGCCCAGTCCGACGACGACCGACAAGACGATCACGATGGCCAAAGGACTGGTCAGCCACGGAAAGAAAGCTGTGGCAAACTCCGCCCACGCCGTGGCAGCCATCAGCCTGGATTGTGAAAGAACCGTCGCTTGTGACAGGGTCGTCAAGCTATTCGATGTACCCCAGCCCA
>CAWDPB010000146.1:0-6923 GCA_963804075.1 uncultured Acidobacteriaceae bacterium
GGGACCCAGTCTGGAACCGTCGACGTTTACGGATATACCTTCCAATTAACCGCGGGTAAAACCCCGGCCAGCGTGCGGTTGCCTTGCAACCGTAACGTTGTTTTCCTGGCCATTGGAGTGGGTGGTGCCGTTGGCACTGGGACACCGATCACTCCCTATATCCAGGTGAACGGAGCAAGCTGGCAACAGACCGCCACCGCAAACGTCATTTGGGGTTCTTCGGTTAACCTCGGGCCTCAACCGCTCAATGTTGGTTCGTGGAGTTGGACTGGTCCCAACGGTTACACTTCGACCGCGCGTCAGATCAACAACATTCCGCTGAGTGCTGGCGTTAACACATTTGTGGCTACCTACACCAACCCCAGCGGAATCAAGAGCACCCAGACGTTTACGATCACCGTAACCGGCACCCCGATCACGCCTTATATCCAGGTGAATGGGCAAAAGTGGCAGCAGACCAATAATGTGACCGTGTGGTGGGGATCGTGGGTGAACCTTGGTCCGCAACCGCTTAACGGCGGTTCTTGGAAGTGGACTGGGCCCAACGGCTTCTCTTCCACTTCGCGTCAGATCGACCTGATTGCGTGGTTCCCCGGCACCAGCACATTTACCGCTACCTACACCGATCCAACCGGCGCCCAGAGCATGGAGACCTTTACGATCACCGTGTACTGAGCTGCTAACCGATAGCGACTAAGACGCCCGTCCTCGGACGGGCGTTCTTTTTTGCGGAGGGCAACGAACAGAAGCGGGCGCTCGATTCCTCGATCGCAGCCGCACGATGCTGTCGGCTTCCGCCTTGGCCTTTAATTTTGTGTGGCGCAGCGCTTTCAGAGTGCGCGTGAAAACTCAAACGTCCCCTTAGGTGGAACAGGATCTGTCTTTGTCAGCCGCGAAGCGGCGTGAGAATGCAGCCACGGCGCAAGAGGCTGCGGAAAAGGTCAGGAACGTCGGTACAACCGTGGAAGAGCGGCCCTTCAGGGCCGCGTAAGTCGCTTGGATTCAGTTGGGGCTTTAGCCTCGGTGGTTGTTTTGAGCGTACCCACCGACGTTTCGCAGCCAAGCCGCCTAGGGCGGCACTTCACACCGTCAAGAGAACTGCTAACAGTACCGCCTTACAGCGCGGCCACCCGCCGCTGCACCACCAGGAAATAGAGGGCCAGCATCACCAACAGCATTCCATTGACTCTGAGCACAACCGGCGCCGTGAATATGGGCACCAGCCATCCCGAAAGAAGATTCCCCATCGGCATTCCGCCGCGAAAAGCGAAGTTGTAAACGCTCATGACGCGGCCCCGCATTTCATTCGTAGTAATCAACTGCACCAGCGAATTTACATTGGCAAAGACCGCCATCATCGACGCTCCGGCCAGCACCATCATGACTCCGCTGAACGGCAGCGACCGTGAGAGCGCAAAACCGAAAATCCCCAGGCCCAGGCACATGAGCGCGCCCAGAGCAATGCGCCCCTTTTTCTTGATGTTCCCCATGCCGGCAATGCTCAGCGACCCGCAGATCGATCCCAAGCCCATCAGCGCGAGCAGGTTGCCGTAAGTCTCCGGTCCGCGGTGGAAGATATCCTTCACGAACACGGGAATGTAAGTACGCATCGGCATGCTCAGTCCCGTCATGCAGAACGCTAGGATGATCAGTGCTTCCATCGAGGCCTGGCTGCGAACGAACTTGATCCCTTCCTTCAGGCTGGTGAACATCGTTTCTGTAGTTTTCTGCGGCAGGAAGCGTGCCGTGATCAGCGAAAGGGAAATGATCGGCGCAAGAAACGATAGCGCGTTCAGGCCGAAGCACCACGACTCGCCGAGTTTCCCCAAAGCTTGTCCGGCGAGCGCCGGCCCGATCATCACCGCCACATTGAACTGAATCGAATTCAGTGCGATGGCGTTCGGCATATCTTCTTTTTCCACCAGCGTTGGAATCAACGCCTGGTAAGCCGGCCCGCCGAACGCCTGCGCAAAACCCGATACGAACGAGAGACAGAGAATATGCCAAACTTGCACATGGTGGGTGATCACCAGAATCGTAAGCAGTCCCGCGCTCGCCATCTGCACATATTGCGATCCGAGCAGTATCCGCCGCCGCTCCACGCGGTCGGCCACGACGCCGCCAATCAGAGAGAAAAGGAAGATGGGTATCCCGCCCAGGAATTGGTCAAGCGCCAACAGAAATGCCGAGTGGCTGAGGCGGTAAATCAGCCAACCCTGTGCCACAATCTGCATCCACGTGCCGATGCTCGATGTGCACGCGCCAATCCACATCAGGCGGAAATCGCGATATTGAAATGCCTTGAATACCCGGCCGATCAAGAATATTTCCCAGGACCTCGGCAGCAGAGTAACACGTCGCCGGGTATGTGATTTGATTCCGCGCACACGGATTGGTCGCAGCGGAAGTTCAGGATTCGCAGACCCCATTTAGCATAGACGTGTGAAGGCACCAAAACGTCACGGCCTGGCGCGAGTAATTTCCCTGGCGCGAGCAATTTCAAAGATGGGCTACTGTTCGCGGTCGCAGGCGGCGGACGCCATTCTGGCGAAGCGCGTCCGCGTAAATGGCCGCCTTGTTCGCGATCCGGAATCGCCGGTTCGCATCCCGGGAGATCGAATCGAAATCGACGGTGCGGCTCTGGAGAAGAGGCCAGCCGTCTATCTGGCGATGAATAAACCCCGTGGCATAGTCACGACCGCTTCCGACGAAAAAGGCCGCAAGACCGTCTACGATTTGCTCTCCGGCACGGAGCACTGGGTCGCCCCCGTGGGCCGCCTCGACAAAGCCAGCGAAGGCCTGCTCCTGCTGACCAACGATTCGCAGTGGGCCGCTCAAATCACAAATCCAGCCAGCCATGTGGATAAGACCTATCACGTGCAGGTCGACTGCGTGCCGCAGCCAGAATTGCTGGAAAAGATCGCTCACGGCTGTTTTGTCGATGGCGAGCATCTGCAAGCCAAGAGCGCGCGCTTGCTGCGGCACGGCGACAGGCACAGCTGGCTTGAGATCGTTCTGGACGAGGGCAAGAATCGCCAGATTCGCCGCCTGCTACAGGCGTTGGAGATTCGCGTCCTGCGCCTGGTTCGAGTATCCATCGGCCCGCTAACGCTGGGAGACCTCAAGAAAGGCGAAGTGCGCCCGCTAACCGCGCAGGAGAAAAAAGCGCTTGATCGACTGTGACCGGCGCCAACAACTAAGTGTTTTGAGATCTGCCCCAAAAAAACAACGGGCGCATGCCGAAAGATGTGGGGTGAGGATGGCAACGGCATGCGCCCTATTAAGTTGAATACAGCTTAGGCGATTGCGAAAACGATGTCAAGATAAATCTTTACCCTGCAACAAGTTACGAGGAATTTCTTGATCACGTTCCAACTGTTCCCGCAAGTGCATGCGTCACATATCCGTGTGATGTCCTGACAGGCGCCTTTCACCGCGCTGCGCGGCCTCTTTCACCGGAAGGCTGCCTTTTTCCAAATACTCCTGTGCCTGCCGGACGACCTTGCGCTCGCTGCTGTAGGCCATCTCCCCTCTCGCCTCCGCCAGTGGAACCCAAAGCGCTCGTTTCACCTCAACCCGCATTTCGGCCGCAAGACCGTCGATTTCTCCGGATAAGTATCGCATTAGATAAAAGCTGACAATCTTGAAAACGCGCTCCCCATCCTGCCAGGTCCGAACGTAAACGTATTTGATGTCGGCAAGCTTTGTGACCACCTCGGCCGTGATGCCGGTCTCTTCGCGAACTTCCCGAATCGCCGTGGCATCGGGTTTTTCCCCCGCGTCCACCAGTCCCTTCGGCAGCGCCAAAACAGCCCTGCTCGGCTTACGTCCGGTCTTGGCCGGTTGCGAATTCTCTCTCTGCGGTTCGATGAGAGCGACGTGCCACACACCGGAAATCTGATGCACCACAACTCCACCGGCCGAAATTTCCCGCGCCATTGGGCACACGGTCACAAGTCCCCGAGCTGTGCTGTTTCTTCCAGAATTCGTTGCCACGCTCGTTCCACATGGCGCGCCTGCGTGTTGGTCTGGCCAACGCACAGTCGCAATGTGATCTTGCCCTCTAGCTTGGTATGTGTCAGATAGAGATCGCCGCTCGCATTCAGCCGGTCCATTAATAGCTGATTCGCCCGGTCTGCGGATTTCTGGTCGCTCGCGCGCAGCCGGAAGCACACGAGATTCAGCTTGGCGCGCGCAGCCAGTTCAAACCGCGCATCGCCGCTTACCCATGCGGCGAATTCCTGCGCCAGCGCCACGTGCTCGCGAACGTGATACTGGAGGCCTTCGATCCCATAATGCCGGATCACGAACCACAGCTTCAGCGAGCGGAAACGCCTGCCCAGCTGAATGTGCCAGTCGCGGTAATCGATCACTGCCCCCGACTCCGTCGCCTGGTTGCGCAGGTACTCGGGCAGAATCGAGAGCGTTTGCACCAGCTGCTTGCGGTCCGCGACATAAAAACAATTGCAGTCAAAGTTGGTGAACATCCACTTATGCGGGTTGAACGTGTAGCTGTCGGCCAGCTCAACGCCGTCGTGGATAAATCGAAATTCGGGGCAAAGCGCTGCCGTCCCGCTCATTGCCGCGTCCACGTGCAGCCACAGCTTGGATTTGGCGGCGATGCCGGCAATCTCGCGGACGGGATCGACGGCACAAGACGACGTGGTGCCCACCGTTGCGCAAACAAAGCAGGGAAGCAGTCCAGCTTTGATGTCGGCCGCCACTTGCTGTTCGAACGCATCGGCTCGCATGGCGAAGCTGCCATCCACGGGGATTTGCCGCAAGTTGTCGCCGCCCATCCCCGCAATCTTCATCGCCTTCTCAACCGACGAGTGCGTCTGCGTTGAGCAGTACGCAACTAGTCGTCCATCGCAGCCTTTGCGATTGCTAACGAATTGCGTGGCCCGCTCCCGCGCGGCCAGCAGTGCGCACAGTGACGCGCTGGAAGCGGTGTCCTGAATTACTCCGCCGCCGGAGCCGTAGAGAGAAACTTCTCCGGCAAGCCCAGCATCGGCACTAACCAGTCAAGCACATGTGTTTCCAGCTCTGTGCATGCTGGACTGGTAGACCAGAGCATTCCTTGCACACCGAATCCAGAAGAGAGCAGGTCTCCGAGAATACCTGGCCCCGACGCGTTCGCTGGGAAATAGGCGAAAAAGTTAGGAGACTGCCAATGCGTAATGCCTGGTAGAATTACGCGGTCAATGTCAGCCAGAATCTTGTCGAAACCCTCGCCATGCTCTGGAGCGGTGGCAGGCAGCTTCGACCGAATCTCACCGGGCCCAACTCGCGAAAGCACCGGGAAGCTCTCTACCCGGGATTGGTAATCCGCGATCCAGTCCACGACGGCGTGGCCGTAGCGCCGAAACTCTTCGGGAGACATGTGGAAAGACTTCGCGTCGGACATAAAGAAGATTTGAAAATCTGTAATTGAGTAATTGGGTAATCTGTAATCGTGATTTGAAAATCTAAGATGGGGCGTTGCGCCGGATTTCAATCACGGATTTCAATTTACCAAATTACTCAATCACAAATTCCCTTCGCCCAGCCTGCTAAAGAACACCCTCGTCTTGTACTCGAATTCCACCGTGCCTTCCACCGCGTGAGCATGAACAATCCGCTCCAGTTCTTTCATCATAGGAGCGTAGTTAGGATGCCCCTCAAGCGGCGCATAGGATGACGACAGCAGCCGCCCGGCGGTCCCTTCATAGTCAAACCGCTGACGCAACTGGAAAACGCGCTCCTGATGCGTCGCGGGCGCAAAAAAATCCTGAATAACCGCGGTCGTCCGCTCGTGCCGCACTTCTTTGTAATCGGTGCCGTAACTGAGCAGCAGTTGCTCGTAGTCCCGCAGGAACGGGGTCGAGTTGATCACGCGCTCATTCCAGATCAGCACGCACCACCCGCCGGGCTTCAGAATCCGCACAAACTCCGCGCGTGCCCGCTTAAGGTCGAACCAGTGTGCCGCCTGCGCCGCAGTTACAAAGTCCACCGAAGCCGACGGCAGCGTTGTTTCCTCAGCCGTTCCCAACACCGATACCAGCCGGTCGTACGCGGCAAGTTGTTGGTCGCCCATCTCACGCATTTCAGGATTCGGCTCAACTGAGTAAACGGAATTTCCGTTTTCCAGCAGCAGGCGCGTAAACAGCCCCGTTCCCGACGCAATATCGGCAACAAAGTGATTTGGTTTAAGGCCGCACTCCGCGCGCAGCAGTTCGATGACCTCCGGCGGATATCCGGGACGATAGCGCGCATAATGTTCCACGCGATCGGAAAAACGAGTCGTCGGCGACTTAATCATCCCTCTAAGTGTAACGCCTACGCCGCCCGCCGCTCTCGCGCGATACAATCTTTGTTTCGTCGGAGATGTCCTCCGCACCCAGGTCGAGCTGAGCCAAAAAGATCGTGAACCAAATGTTTTTGAGTCACGGGCACTGGGTCAAGGGGTAAACAAAAGGAGCCTTATGAAAGTCTTGTCCGCCGTCGCGCTCTTTCTTTTTCTGATCGGTGCGAACCTTCAGGCATTTGATCGAGCCGGCAACGGCGGATCGCCCAACGGCAAATTGAAAGACCAGTCAGTCGCTGCCATCACCGGGTTCCGCGACGTTGCCGCCGAACAGGAAATCGAGAAGAAGTTTATAGCCGTACCCGATCCCAAACTTGCCGAGCAGCACCTGCGCACGTTGACGCAGGCCCCGCACATTGCCGGCTCTCCCGAAGACAAGGCCACCGCCGAGTACGTCGCCGCCAAATTCCGCGCCGCCGGGCTCGATACGCAAATCGTCGAATACAAAGTCTGGTTCAACTACCCCGCGGAGATTAACGTCGATATGACCGCGCCCGCCGGTGTCGAGATGCACGGCCCGCGCCCCGAGCACGTTGATGGCGATCCCTTCGATAGCGATCCTCGCATCAAACCCGCC
>CAWDPB010000147.1:0-35143 GCA_963804075.1 uncultured Acidobacteriaceae bacterium
TTCTTCCCCCACGGGTACTGTCCCTGGGCCGCAGCGGTAGCCGAATCAAAACTGCCGCCAGAGAGGGAAATATCGCCATGAAACCCGGGTTGCGAATCCTGCAGAGTGTTGACTTCAACCACGCCGCCCATTTTTCGTCCATACTCCGCCGGGATGCCCGCGGTGTAGATACTCATGGATTGCACATCATCCGCTTCCAGTTCCGGTCCAAAGCCGGGAGAGCGGTTATCGGTCAGCGGGATTCCGTCGACCACGAACTGCGTCTGATACTCGGAGCCGCGCGGATGGAGCACCGCATTGCCCTCGTACAGCCAGCCCGGCTGGTCGTTAACGAGATCCTGCATGGACCGCCCCGGCACTGAAGTGACGCGGTTCTGAATTTCATTGGAGCCAACTTGGCTGACCGACCCAGCTTGCTCTGGATTGACCAGCGTGTTGGTGGCGTTGACGTTCACCACTTCGTCCACGGCGGATAGCTTCAGCTGAAGTTTGTATTCCAGTGGCACGGAAGAGTGGATGCTGATGTTCTCGATGACGTTGGCGAAGCCGGGCTGGCGAATCTCGATGTTGTAAATACCGTAGGGAAGGCGTTGCGCGATTAGGTTGCCTTCGTCGTCCGTATCGAGCGTGTTGTGGTAGGCGTTGGCTTCGCTGACGATCCGGACAGAGGTTTTCACTCCAAGCCCAGCCGGATCGGTCACCTTGAGGCGCAATTCGCCTCGGTTGGCTTGTCCAAAGACAGGAGGGATTGTAATGGCCAGCATCAAGCATACAATCCCGACCTTCACCATCGCGAACTCCCAGCTTTGCCGAGACCGCTTTGCCCCAGCCAAGGATACGTTTCGATTCCGTCGTAGAAATGCCAAAGAGGATGCATTCAGTGTATGTCAGAGCCTTCGGCTTGTGCGAATCCCCGAGTCGGCGGGATTACACTCACGTAACAGCATTGTTTGTAGCATCTTCCGTTGTTCCACTGCACGCGTGTCTTGATGAACCAAGAGATTCCAGACCGCGCCGGAAGGTGGTCCTCGGTCCGCTGCTAGCTGCCTGCGATCTCAATTGACTTCGCCCGCCTTTCGCGGGACACTAACTAGAAGAGACTGCTTTTCCGCTGCCACTACTGGCAGGGCTGGGGGACTGCCCATGCTCTCACGCGCACTGTCCAGGTCCGAGCCAATGGCCAACGATCTCTATCCTTTGCCCCATCCCCTGCCTCCGCCGGATCTTGCGAGCATTCTTGAACATCATTTGGCTACGTCGTTGCCACCCGACCTCGCTTTCGATCTTGTTCTCAATGAGTTGGTGGTCCGAGCGGCCGACGCTACCCACGCCAGCAGCGCGGCCTTGGCTTTGTGGAACGGCAATGAGATGGTCTGCCGCGCAGCCACCGGGAAGAACGCTCCGGGTCTCGGAGTTCCCCTCGATACTCGAGATGGGCTTATCGCCGCGTGCGTGCGCACCCACATGCCCCAGCTTTGCACGGATGTCGAGACCGATCCTCGGATCGATTCCGAAGCCATGCAACGCCTGGGCGTGCGCTCGATGCTGGCGGTTCCTGTCTTCGATCAGAAGCCGCTCGACGATCGGAGACCATTCGACCAAGAATCACTCGACGAGAAATCGGAAGCCCCCGGCGGCGCCGATGCCTCAGATCCAGAGCTGGTTGGCGTGATCGAAATTCTTTCCGCATATCCAGACGCGTTTTCCCAGGCCTCGCAAAACCTCCTTAAGGAATTTGCCCGCGAGGTTTCGAACGTTCGTCAAGCCGCCGACAAACTGCTGGATCGAACCGCTGTAGCTTCGCCGCCCGAGCCGGAATTGCTGAAGTCCTTCGATTCGACTCCAAACGTTGTTGCGGAAGACATTCCGCCAGTCCGGAGCCGCTACGAGATGCAGACCCTCCTTCTCGGCGGCTTGGTGATTTTCGCAGCCATTGGGGTGAGCTTCATGATCGGATCGCGCGTGGGCTGGATCCGCTCGGCGGAGACGACTTCTATTCCAGCCCTCGCTGCCCCAGTTTCCGCGGCTCCGTCTCCGGCATCTCCGCCCGCGGAATCTCAGGTGGCTCAGAGTGGCGATGCTGGGCGAGCGAAAGCTGGGCGAAGCGAAGCAGCGAAATCGAAGACGAAACCCGCCACCGCGACATCCGATAATCCGCCGGCGCCATCCTCGGGCGAACTCGTTGTTTACGACAAGGGGAAGGTCATCTTTCGCATGAAACAGCCGACGGCCCAATCCGTAGCGACCCCGGCTAGCTCGGCGCCACCACCGCCGACTCGCAACGTGGAAGCCGCGCCGGTTGGTTCGGCTGTGGTTCCGGCGGCTTCGAATGCACGACTCGGTTCGCCACGTGCCGCATGGCTGGCACCCGGCGAGGCTGAAGAACGTCTTCTAAACCGTGTGGAGCCGCAATATCCACCGGAAGCATTGGCCGCGCACCGTTCCGGCAGCGTCGTCCTGGAAGTGAACGTTGCGCAAGATGGAACCGTTTCTTCGGTGCATACTCTCATTGGAGATCCGGTCCTGGCCGCCGCTGCCGCTCAGGCTGTTCGGAATTGGCACTATCAGCCTTACCGCCCACACGATCAGCCTTCGTCTTTTCAAACCGATGTCACGCTGACTTTCTCGCTTCCGAATTGAGCACTTACGCCGAATTAACGGCTCATCGCCTACAATAAACAAGACTGATGACGGTAGGGCCGACGTCTCGCCGGCAGTCTTCGCCTGCGTCTGGCCCGCCAATGGCCCTCCAACGGAATGACCGCGCAGTCAACAACCATCTTCCCAGCGGTGTAAAATGAGTGGTTGCAATCCCTGTTAACGTCCATCTGAGAAAGGAACTCCACATGGCAACAATGGAAGCCCCGCCACGCGTGCAAAGCCGCCTGCACGAAGGACCGTTTAAGAGTGAGCCGTTCGTCGATTTCACGCGCGAAGAAAATGTGCGCCGCATGCGCACCGCGCTCGATAAGGTCGCCAGCCAATTTGTCCACGAATACGACTTGATCATTGGCGGAAAGCGCATTCGCACTGCCGACAAAATTCGCTCCATCAATCCGGCGCGTCCATCCCAGGTTGTTGGCATACACCAAAAAGCAGGCAAGGACCATGTTGAACCTGCCGTCCAGGCGGCGCGAAAAGCCTTCTCCACGTGGAGCCAGACTTCTGTCGAAGAGCGTGCCTCGCTGCTATTCCGAGCAGCCGACCGGCTGCGCGAGCGCAAACTCGAGTTCATGGCTTGGCTGGTGTTTGAAGTCTCGAAAAACTGGGCTGAGGCAGATGGCGACATTTCCGAGGCAATCGACTTCTGCGAGTTCTACGCGCGTGAAGCGTTGCGCCTCTCGAAGGCGGAACCGCCCATTCAGCTCCCCGGCGAGCGCGATACGCTAACCTACATTCCGCTGGGCGTGGGAGCGGTAATTCCACCGTGGAATTTCGCTTGCGCCATTATGGCCGGCATGACGGTCGCTTCGATCGTCTGCGGCAATACGGTCGTTCTCAAGCCCTCCAGCGATTCCCCCACCGTGGCCGCAAAGTTCATTGAACTGCTCGAAGAGTGCGGCATGCCGGAGGGCGTGGTGAACTTCTGCCCGGGAGGCGGAGCGAGTTTCGGCCACGCACTGGTGGCGCATCCTCAGGTTCGCTACATAGCATTTACAGGCTCGCGCGAGGTTGGATTGCACATCAATCAATCGGCCGCGAAGCAGCAGCCGGGGCAGCTCTGGATCAAGCGCACCGTTCTCGAGATGGGCGGCAAAGACGCCATCATCGTCGATGCCGATGGCGATATCGACGCAGCCGTCGAAGGCGTGGCACAGGCGGCATTTGGCTTCCAGGGCCAGAAATGCTCCGCGTGCTCACGCGCCATCATCGACGAGCGCATTTACGACAAGTTTGTGGAGAAGCTGAAAACGCGGGTTGAGCGCATCACGGTTGGCGATCCGGTAGACAATCCGAATATGGCCGCCGTCATCAACGAGGGTTCGATGAACGACATCCTACGCTACATTGAGATCGGCAAAAAAGAGGGGCGATTGATTACCGGCGGCTCGCGTGCCACAAACGCTGGCGAAGGCTACTTCATTCAGCCCACGGTGATCGCCGATATTGCGCCCAAGTCAAAGCTCGAACAGGAAGAAATCTTCGGGCCGGTTCTTGCCGTGATCAAGTCGCGCAACTTCGATCATGCGCTCGAAATCGCGAACGATACAGAGTTCGGCCTGACCGGTGCGGTCTATTCAAGTTCGCGTGAAAAACTGGATCGTGCCGTCCGCGAATTCCACGTCGGCAACCTCTATCTCAACCGCAAATGCACGGGAGCGATGGTAGGCGCGCATCCGTTTGGCGGCTTCAATATGTCCGGTACCGACTCGAAAGCTGGAGGCCCGGACTATCTTTACCTGTTCACGCAGGGGAAGAGCGTGGGCGAGAAGATCGGATAAGTTCCGGAATCCCGGCTAAAACAGAAAGGCCGCCCACTGGCGGCCTTTCCTATTGAACAAAACCCGGTTGAACAAATAACCGTTCCCAACCCTAGCTTGTAACGGCCGCGCTCTGCACCGCTGGCGGAACGGCCGCCGCAGCAGTCGCCGCCGCCGCTTCGTTCAGGATGCGATGGTGGATGGTGAACAGCGCCAGTTCGAGGCGGTCGGAGACGCCGATCTTGTCGTAGACGTTGCGCAGGTAGTTCTTGATGACCTGCTCGGTGGTGCCAAGTTGCGTGGCGATTTCTTTGTTCTTATATCCCTGCACGATCAGCGCGACGATCCGCAGTTCCTTCGCGGTCAGGCGGTCGCGGACGCGCAATCCGACCATATCGTTCTCGGTCAGCTCGCTGGGCACGGCCATATCCTGCACCCAGCTCTCGCCGCGCGCCACTTTGCGGACGCAGTCCACGAGCGCCGGGCTGGTCACGTTGCGGTAGACCACGCCGTGGGCGCCGTTCGCCATGTAGCGTTGCGCGCTCTCGCCGGTGTCGGCGAGCACCACAACACGCGTCTTGTTCTTGTTGGCCGCCGAAAGCACGGCGTTGAAGTCTGAGTGGAACCCTCCGGCAATCACCAAGACCGCGGCGCGGAACTTATCGAGCGCCATGAACATCTGCTCGGCGGTTTGGGCCTGAGCCACAATGCGCATCTCGTCTTCGACGGCCAGCACTTTGGCGATGCCGGCTCGGAAAATTGCCTGATTATCGGCCAGAATTAGCTTCAGCATGGAATGGCGCTCCCTTACCTGGTTGCGAATGTCTAGTTGCGAACGAATTCGTAGGAATCAATCACGCAGGCGACGCCCCGGCTGGGTCTTTCGCGCGACGCCGGTGCCGTTGGTTCGTCGGTCCGCACAACGCGGCCGCGGCACTGAATGACTACGTTCTCTTTGCCGCCGGTTACTTCCGGAGGCAGGGTAATCTCAAACTCCACTGGCGATCCAACATCGAGCGCAGCGTCGGCGCGGATGTAGACGCCAGCTGCGCTCAGATCGCCGGTCATGCCGCTCATTTCAGCGGTCGAATCCTCGTTATGAATCTTGATCGGCAAATGTAGTGGAAATCTTTTACCGGTACGCGCTTCAGCCACAGTGCCTCCTCTGCTCCCACTCCGAGCGCGTCACGAAAAACCGCGAAACACCGGATGCCAAGTCCAACGCCTGAATGAGCAGCTAGGGGCGTTATATCACGGACAATGGCCTGAAAAGAAGAGTTTGTTACCTAAGTAATACTGTAGCAATTGGATACCTCCCCGGCGTTCACCCCATGGATTTGGGCATTTCCCCGGTGAAAGCCGCTTATTTCCTGGAGCTGACAGGGTTACTGAGATGTATTCGGCGGGCTAACTTCGGCGTGTAGATGCCGCCGTCGTAGGACTCTTCGCCGCTGCGATTCCTGCAGGGGAGGCGCTGCTGCAATCGCACACAGCGCGTAGAACAACGCGGCATTGGCGGGGATCTGAAGGTTGAAATCGAGCGCGCTATGCACTAGGATGCCGACGCACCCGAGCAGGGAGGCCACGGTTAGGGCGCCGGTGGCCGTTTCAGTCCAGTCCTGCAACTTGGTAGCGGCTTGCCGGAAGGTCGCGACAAGCAGCCATATCCCGATTGCAAATCCGGCAAGGCCAGTCTCGACCAGCAATTGCAGAAAATCGTTGTGGGCCTGGTTGACGAAAAACGTCGTATAGAAGCTGCGGAACCCCGGATATACAGTGGGGAATGTCCCCAGCCCCCATCCCAGAAAGGGCCGCTTCAGAAACATGCGCAGGCAGTCGCGGTCGATGGTGATGCGCGTGCCGCCGCTCAGTTCGGTTTGTGTTTCGGAATGGATGCTGGCTAGGCGGCGCGTGAGTTCATTGCCTCCCAGCCAAACTAGAAAGCCAATTACCAGAATCAGGAAGCCGCCCAGCAGCAAAGGCTGTTTCCAATTACTTTTCTGCGAGCGCAGGACGAGAACGGCAAGGACAATGATCTGTACAACTAAAGCCAACATGCCGCCGCGGGAAGCGGAAAGAAAGATGCTGCCCGCCATCAGGGCCGCGATGGCCATGACGAACATCTTGCGCGATCCATCGGTGAAGCGCGTTGCCGCCAGCACCAGAGGGAACGGCGTGAGCATCTCCATCAATCCGGCGTAGTGATTGTGGTTCACATAGGGACCGTAGATGGCACCTCCCTGGAGAGAAGGCCAGATCCAGTAGAGCCTGCCATTTGGTGCAATGCCCTGGAGTATCGCGAACGAGGCTAATAACCCGCCGTAGATCGTGACCGCCTTTACCACCCAGTCGAACTGTGAAGAGCGGCGGAACGATTGCGACGCAACAAACGCCAACATGCCGTAGGCGGCATAAAGCAGCATCTGCGTATAGGTCACGTGCCTGTAGGCGGTTGCTCCGGTGAGCCACTGCAACATGATGAGTCCGGCAAAAGCCGCCATGGGCAAATAGATGGCGTTGTTGCCTACATCCAACTCATGGTTTTGCCATTGGCGGAATCCCCACACAAGAAGCACCGCAACCGAACCAGCCTCCAGGGCAAAGATGGACCACGGTTCCACTGCGCCGAAAGCCAGTGGCGCAAGCAGCAAGAGGCTGCCGGCGGAGGCCAAGCATACCGTTCGAGTCACTCTGAACTTCGTGACTCTGACAACGGGCGCGGGTTCCGGGTTGACGGCGAGGGCGGAACTCAAGATTTGTCCTTCGGTGATTTGCCTATGGATGGTTTGTCGTTTGTATTATCGTTCGAGTCGTCGCTGGCATCTTCGGGCGCCAGTTGAAAATCGTCGAGCCAGAGCTTGCCGCGAATGGGGCTGCCAGCAGGGAAGCGCTCAATCACCAACCGCAGCAGCGCCGTGGAACTCGGGACAGTAATTTTCGAGTGTACTTCCTTCCAAAAGTCCGCATCATTCAGCGGATCGCTGGCGAAGAGCGGAGCATTTGTGTAAGCGTCGCGGAGCACAATCTGCGGGCCGCCAGCGCCTTCAAAATCCGCGGACTTGTAGTAAGCCGAGAAATCGTAGGTCGTGCCGCCATGCACGGGAATTAGCTGCTGAATGCCTGCATCGCTGATGCCCGGGCCCTCGAAAGTCAGCGAAAGTGAGCGGCGCCCTTCGCGGAAATCGCTGGCATCGAGCAACGGGCGCACACCGGTCCGGTTGACGTAGGTCCAATCAAAGCCGCCATTCAAAATGTCGAGGCCAAAGTCGCCGTTTACAATCAGATTGTCCTCGGTGGGAAGATATGCCGATAACCCGAGGACGCCAGCGGTCTGCTCCCATGCAGCCATCGCCGCGTCCGGCCGGCCAACCTGAATCAGGTAGTTGACGTATTCGAACATGCGCCAGGTATCGAACTTCTCATGCAGTTGAGCCACTCGGTCCCAGGTTTTGATCGCGCCCGCCGTTTGCTGCTTGCTCATCAGCAATAAGAGAAACGCTAGGAGGGAATCTGCTCGCTGCGGCACTACATCCTGCAGCAAGGCGTCCACATCGGGCCGCACCCGCCAACAGGACTGAAGGGAAGCGTCCGCGAGCGTGATGTCGTTCTCGATCACAACATGAAACTCTCGCAGAGCGCGGTCGATCTGGCCGTCGACCAGAAAAAAATTGGCCGCTTTCCATGCGATATCCGGTGCTGTGGGCTCGGCGGCCAGCGCCCGATCAAGTGTATCCCGTTGCCCAGCGGTGTCTCCTGTGACCTGAGAGGCCGCCGCCAAATCGAGCCAATAACTCGCATTGTAGGGATTGAGCGCGGTCGCGGCGCGATAGTTTTCGAGCGCGCCTTGAGGATCGCCAGCTCCGAATGCAAGGAACGCTCCGAGGCGATGGCGATAATCTGCGTTACCGGGCGAGAGTTGCACGGCGCGCTCCAACTTGGCCAGATCCGAGTGCGACGCGAATACGCTGGCGGCGAACTCCTTGGCGGCGAGGGCGAGATACACCAGAGCAAGGAGCGCTAACCCGGCTGCCAATTGCCGACGTTGCCGTTCTGAAAGAGAAGTTGCCATCCCAAGGTCGCCAGTCATGTGAGGCAGACGCCTTCATGTCTGTTCGTGTGAATCACCGCCCGAACGCCCAATCCAATTCCAAAAACTGAACGAATGCTGCTCGCTTCGAGATGCCGCTGGATGCCGCTTTTTTCCCAGGTTCGCTTTCGCCTTCGGCACCTTCACGGTAGTACTCGGTGTATTTGCCCTGATATTCGTAATAGTAGTAATAGTCTGGCGACGTGAGATCGACTGCGTTCAGGAGTACTCCGGCGACGTGTGCATTAACCTGCATGAGAATATCGCGCGCCCGACGGAGCGCCTGCTTCGTCGTATGGCCGGAACGGATCACGAGAATCGTCGCGTCGGCGCGAGGCGAAAGCCGACGGCATCCGTGACCGAGAGGTGGGCGGAGTGTCTAGGACGATGTGATCGTAGTCTTTGCGCAACTGTACAATCAGGTCGCGCATGTTGGCCGATGCCAGTAACTCCGCGGGATTGGGCGGCGGCGTACCCGCGGGCAGAATAGCGAGATTGGGCAGTATGGGAGAAGTTGTAATCGCCTGTTCTAACGTGGCGCTGCCCGTAAGCACGTTACTGAGGCCGCTGCGCGGTCCCATTCCCAGAACCTTGTGAATGCTCGGCCGCCGCAAGTCCGCGTTGACCAGAAGCACGCGCACTCCCTTTTGCGCGAGGACGATGGCCGTATTAATGCTGGTTGTCGATTTGCCCTCTTGCGGGCGGGCGCTCGTGACCATGATCACTTTTGGTGGCGCCCCGAGATTGGAAAGCAGCAGGGAAGTCCGCAGGGCGCGATACGATTCGGCCATTTGCGACTGTGGGCGCACCTGAGTCACCGTCTCGACCGCTTCCTTTGAAGACGTTAGAGCGAGGCGGGAGCCTGCCGATCCACGTGCCGTGGTCTTCGATCCCAGGGGAATCATGCCCAACGAAGGCAGTGCCGAAAGCGCTTGCGCCTGCTCCGGCGTTCGGACGGTGTTGTCCATATTTTCGAGCAGGAATGCCAGCCCGACTCCGGTGATCATACCCAGCACGAGGGCGAATGAGAGGTTGCGCGGTATGTCGGGCTCGACCGGCGACGCAGGCACGCGGGCCGCGCTCAAGATGCGGAAATTATTGGAACGCAGACCGGCCGTAACACCCGCCTCCTTCAGTTTCTCCAGCAGGCCTTCATACAGAGTCCGATTCGAGTCGACATCGCGCTTGAGCAAACTGTATTCAATGGCGCTTTCGTTGAGCTTGTTGGCTTCCTGCTTCTGCCGCTCGAAAGAATCGCGCAGCAGGTTTTCCCGCTGCAAGGAAGCCATATACTGGCCTCGCAGATGGTCAACCGACTTGTTGATTTCCGACTGGAGCTGGTGTTCGGTCTCCTTCAGCTGATTGTTGAGCTGCGCCACTTTCGGATAGGAAGGCCCGAACTGGGTGCTAAGTTCGGCAATCTGGATCCTGAGACTGGCTTGCTGCTCCCGTAACGTGTCCAGGAGGCGCGATCCTGTTGCGGTTGCGCTGCTGCCTGCGGAATCGGCAATGATCGCCGCCGCCACAGCCTCCGGATCGCTCGACTGCGTCTGGCGATACGCCGCTTCCTTTTGCATGCGATCCGATTCGGCCGCAGTCAGCTCCTTATTGATTTCGTCGAGCTTCTCGGTCGTGATGTTCTGCTTTTCGTCGTTGCCGAGAATCTCATGCTCCTTCTGGTAGCGGACCAGTTTTTCCTGCGACGTTTCGACTTTCATCTGCAGGTCGATGAGCTGCTTGGAAAGCCAGTCCGAAGCCTGCATCGTGGATTCGAACTTGGTCTTGAAGTTCTGCTCCACATAAGTGGCGGCCAGGGTATTAACGACGCTGGCTGCGAGCTGAGGATCGGTGCTGTTGTAGTGAATCTCGATAATGCGCGTGTTGGGAATCAGCGAGACGTGGAGATTGGCGTGGAAAGCTCCGAGAACCGCCGATGCCCGGCTGGAATCGGTTTGCATCGGATCGGCAGTCAGGTTGCTTTGCTTCTGATCGGGATGACCGCCAAACTCGGGCCGCCGGTCGAGATTCAGCTGCCTTATAACCTGGAGCGCAAGCAAATCGCTTTGAATGATGCGAACCTCGGTATCCAGATCGCTTTGATCGTAGTAATCGACGACCGGCATCGAGTCCTTGAACGTGATGACGTTCGAATCGGCCTTGTTGACGGCGATTTGTCCGGCTGCCTCGTAGATTGGCGTTTGCCGTAGGCTGGCAATCGCCACCGCGGCAAAAATGCCCAGAACACACGAAATGACCAGCCATTTGCGCTTGATCAGAACGCGAAGATATTCGCGCAGGCTCGATTCTTGCGCGGGTAGCGCGTTGTAAAGGCTCGAGCCCAGAGGCTTCAGCAGTTCCATCGCGTCGTTCGCGGGGAACTCGCGCACTTCCGGGTTATTTACGGGAACTAAAGGACCCGATGTCATCGACCTTCCTTTGTGGCTCGAACACCTTCGGGCAATGGTGATTGACCGGAGCACACTAAGTGCTGAACGCTGTTCTGCTGAACACTCATGGGAGACGAATGCAAGTCTACTGGAATTTGCATGATTTTAGCATTCTCAAGTTTGAGCCCGCGCCAAGTATTCCACACCTGCTGACTCGTCTGCTTTGAGAGAGCCGCTCTTCACCGGCAAGGGCTGGACTCCTCGGCTATACTAGCGAACGAAACCGCTAAGAGTTTCTTGGATTATCTCCAGCTTTTTGGACGAATACGACTTAAAGGGTTACCCGATGATGAATTGGCCCCAGGAATCCGTGATGGTTACCGGAGGGACTGGATCGTTTGGGAAGAAATTTCTGGAGATCATGCTGCGCGACTTCCACCCGCAGCGGCTTGTCGTTTTCAGCCGCGACGAGCTGAAGCAGCATGAGATGAAAACCTCGGGTTTCGATCACCCCAGCCTGCGCTACTTCATTGGCGACGTGCGCGATGTGGACCGACTGAAGCGCGCTTTGGCGGGAGTCACCGTCGTAGTGCATGCGGCGGCTCTCAAGCAGGTGCCGGCCTGCGAATACAACCCGTTCGAAGCGGTCCAGACGAACATCATGGGCGGGCGCAACGTCATCGATGCTGCCATTGATCAAGGCGTGCGCCGCATTATGGCGTTGAGCACCGACAAAGCGGTTAACCCCATCAACCTCTACGGTGCAACCAAACTGTGCGCGGAAAAAATGTTCGTGCAGGCCAACGCATACGCCGGCGCGCAGGATACGCGATTCAGTTGCGCGCGCTATGGCAACGTAGTTGGCAGCCGGGGCAGCGTGATTCCCATCTTTCTGGAGCAGCGCCGGAGCGGCAAGATCACCATCACCGATCCCCGGATGACGCGCTTCTGGCTCACACTTGAACAGGGCGTGAAGTTTGTGATCCGCTGCATCGAGCAGATGCACGGGGGCGAGATTTTCGTTCCCAGAATTCCGAGCATGCGCCTGCTGGACTTGGCTGAAACAGTAGCGCCGGGATGCGCGGTGGAGTACATCGGCATTCGTCCCGGCGAAAAATTGCACGAAGTGCTGGTTTCCGAAGACGAGTCCAGACAGGCTCTGGCTGCCGATGAGATGTTCATCATTCAGCCTGCACATCCATGGTGGAAATCGGAAAACTGGACTCATGCGAAGCCGCTTCCCGAGGGATTCCGCTACTCGAGCGATACGAACGATCAGTGGCTGACGCGACGCGAACTGGAGGAACTGGTCGCGCCGGAGGCGCAGGCTGTGGAGGCAGTTTCACCCCCTGCCGCGTAGCGGCGGCACTTGCCGGCTCTTTCACGCGAGCCTGCTCGACTGCGGCGGGGCGATGCTTATGACGACCAGGCCACGACGAAGACAATGAGCGCAATTTCTACAAAGCTGGAGCCGCTTGCGATTCACGGCGGGACTCCAGTGCGCGAAACCTTGTTGCCGTATGGACGGCAAAGCCTGGACGACGACGATATTCAGGCTGTCGTCGGCGTGCTGAAGTCCGATTGGCTTACCACGGGGCCGAAGGTCGCTCAGTTTGAAGAGGCGTTTGCGTCCCGCGTTGGAGCGCGCTTTGCAGTCAGTTACAGTTCTGGTACTGCGGCGCTGCATGGAGCCGCGTTCGCGGCAAATCTCCGGCCCGGCGATGAAGCGATCACCACGCCGCTGACGTTCTGCGCAACCGCCAATTGCGTTCTTTATCAGGGAGCGACGCCAGTCTTTGCCGACGTTTGTGAAGACACGCTGAACTTCGATCCGCAACAAGTCTTGCGCAAGATCTCTTCCCGAACCAAGGCAATCATCGCGGTCGATTATGCGGGACATCCCTCGGCGCTAGACGAACTGCGTCAGGTTGCGCAAGCGAACCGTGCAGTGTTCATCGAAGATGCCTGTCACGCGCTCGGTGCCGAATATCGCGGCAAGTGTGTCGGAAGCCTCGCCGATATGACGGTCTTCAGCTTTCATCCTGTAAAACATATAGCCACCGGCGAAGGCGGCATGGTCGCGACCAACGACGCGCGCGTGGCCGAGACATTGAAGCACTTTCGCAATCACGGCATCAGCAGCGAAGCGCGCGAGCGGCAGGAATCCGGTCAGTGGTTTTATGAGATGGTGGCGCTGGGATTCAACTACCGGCTTACCGATATCGCCTGCGCGCTGGGAATTTCACAGTTGGGGAAACTCGAAGTCAATCTTGGATGCCGCCGCGAGATTGCAGCCCACTACGCGCGAGAGTTAAGGGATTTGCCCGTCCTCTTGCCCGCCGTACGCCAGGAGATAAATCCGGCATGGCATCTATATCCGATTCGCTTAAAACTGGAAGCGCTCTCAGCAGGACGGAAAGAGATTTTTCGAGCTCTGCGCGCGGAGAATATCGGTGTCAACGTGCACTACATTCCGGTATACCGGCATCCTTACTATCGGGAGCGTTTTCCACCGAACGAAGGGAGTTGTCCAGTGGCCGAGCGGGCCTACGAACAGCTTATTAGCTTGCCAATGTTCCACTCCATGACTGCATCTGATGTTGAGGATGTAAGCCGCGCGCTTCACAAAGTGCTGGCGCACTATTCTGCGGCGAGCGAAGGTGCGCGGGCGGCGGAACAAGACGGCGCTCGCGTAAGACGCGGCTGAACAAGCCAAGGCTCGAATAAGAAGGTCTGGATCGTTTCATGTCACAAAAGGCCGAGTGGATGCAGTATCGGGCGCTGGTGGTGGGCTGCGGCTCGATCGGCCGCCGCCATGCCAAGAATCTCCGGGCTCTTGGAGTGCGGCAACTCGCCCTCTGTGACGTCAACGCGGAGGCGCTGCAACTGTGCTCAAAGGGAGTAACGGGGGAACGATTTTCGGATTACGGCGCGGCGTTAGCACAGTTCAAGCCCGACTTCGTCGTGATTTGTACGCCGCCTGTCTTCCATGTCGAGCAAGCGTTGCTCGCCCTTCAGTCGCACGCGCATGTATTCATCGAAAAACCTCTGTCGCACGAATCGAGTGGAATCGAACGCCTCATCGCGGAAGCGCGCAGGAACGATCGTAACGTTCAAGTTGGATACAATCTGCGCTTTCATCCCGGCCTGCAAATCCTGAAAGACCTGATCGACTCCGGGAAAATCGGCCGCGTGCTCTGGTTGAACGCGGAGTCCGGCCAATACCTCCCAGACTGGCGGCCGTGGCAGAACTACCGCGACAGCTACAGCGCGCGCAAAGACCTAGGCGGTGGAATCATTCTCGATGGCTCCCATGAACTGGACTACATCTGCTGGCTGCTGGGGAGGCCCACCGGAGTGAGTTGCCGGGCTGAGCATCTTAGCGCGCTTGAAGTGGATGTCGAGGATTCGGCCTGGATTTATCTGACTTTTCCCGACCGCCGCCGCGCCGCGCTTCATCTGGATTTTGTGCAGCGAACCTACGCTCGCAGCTGCAAGGTGGTTGGCGAGAACGGAACCGCGTTCTGGGACTTCAATGCGCAGGAAGTGCGGTGGTTCTCGGCGGAAGACTCCGCATGGAGAAGCGTTCCGTATCAATTCGAAGTCAATGACATGTATCTTGCCGAAATCGTTCATTTCCTGGAATCGCTGGACAGCGGAACCGGGCCGGTGGTCGATCTGGAGCAGGGCAGAGATGTGATTCGGGTTGTGGAAGCAGCCAAGCGTTCATCGGCCGATGCCAGACCGCAAACGCTGAATTGGACGGTCGAAGTTCACGAGGATCCCGTCATTGCGATTATTCAGGCTCGCATGGGTTCGAGCCGGCTGCCGGGAAAGAGCCTTGCCGATATCGAAGGCCAGCCGATGCTGTGGCACGTGGTGCAACGCGTAAAGCGTGCCCGGCTGGTGGATCGCGTGGTGGTGGCGACTTCAACCAATTCAGCCGACGACGCCATTGCAGATATGTGCCGCCACAATGGAATCCCCTGCTATCGCGGCAGCGAGAATGACGTGTTGGACCGCTTTTACAACGCCGCGCGGGCCGAAAAAGCCGCCCAGGTGGTTCGAATCACGGCCGACTGCCCGCTGATCGATCCCGAAGTTGTGGATCGCGTCGTACGCCGTTTTCAGCATGGCGATCTCGATTACGCTTCCAATGCCATGGTGCGCAGTTACCCGGACGGATTGGACACCGAGGTGTTTTCGTTCTCCTCTTTGGAAAAAGCCTGGCACGAAGCCGCCAAGACCTCCGAGCGAGAGCACGTGACTCCTTATCTGCGTTCGGGAAAATTCCGCACCGCCAACGTCGAGAGCGACTCGACAACTCTCTCCCAGCACTATCGCTGGACCGTGGATGAGTTAGACGATCTCGAATTTATTCGCGCCGTGTATCGGGCACTGCACGATAAGGAGGCGTTTGGAATGAAAGATGTCCTCCATTTGCTCGAAAAAAATCCCGGGCTGGAAAAAATGAATTCGGACATCGTTTCAAACCGGGGATATTACAAAAGCCTCTTCGAGGATGCGCAGGTCGCTGCCGCTCCCCGGCGGCCGATTGAGAAGTCGAAAGCCTGGTTTGAACGCGCCGCCAAGGTTGTTCCGGGTTCGGCGCAGACATTCAGCAAAGGAGCCAACCAGCACGTCCGCGGGGTTGCCCCTATGTTCCTCGCAAAAGGCAAAGGGTGCCGGGTTTGGGATGTGGACGGCAACGAGTACATCGATTACATACAAGGATTGCTGCCCAACATTCTGGGTTACGCGAATGACGAAGTGAATGAGGCTGTGGCGGAACAATTGAGACAAGGCCACAGCTTCTCGCTGCCGCACCCGTTGGAGGTGGAACTTGCCGAGCGCCTTGTGCGGATTATTCCATGTGCCGAGAAGGTACGCTTCGGCAAGAACGGGTCCGATGCAACTTCGGGAGCCGTTCGCGCTGCGCGCGCGTTTACGGGCCGCGATCGAATTGCTTGCTGCGGCTACCATGGCTGGCAGGATTGGTATATCGGCAGCACCGCACGGAATGCGGGTGTTCCCGGGGCCGTGCGCGCGCTGACTCATCCCTTCGTCTACAACGATCTCGATTCCCTGCAAAAACTGCTGAACGATAACCCCGGAGACTTTGCTGCGGTCATCATGGAGCCTGTCTCCTTTCGTTCGCCCGCCGTCGGTTTCCTCGAAGGCGTCAAAGATCTCGCTCACCGGCATGGCGCATTGCTCATCTTTGACGAAATTTGCAGTGGCTTTCATTTCGGGCTGGGAGGAGCGCAGAAGAAATTTGGCATCACGCCAGACATGGCTTGCTTCGGAAAAGCAATGGGCAACGGGTTCCCGATCTCATGTGTCGTAGGCCGCGCGGACGTAATGCGGGTCTTCGAGGATATTTTCTTTAGCTTTACGTTTGCTGGCGAAGTCGCATCGATGGCCGCCGCCATGCAGGTGCTCGATGTGCTCGAAACCACCGATGCTTTGGGTCGAATCGAAATCAACGGGCGCGTGCTACAGGAAGGCCTCAGTGTCCTGGCAAGGGAAGCGGAGCTGGAGGATCGCATCCGCTGCATTGGCTATCCCTGCTGGTCACTGATTCGGTTTCTCGACCCCGAGGGCAACGACAGCTTTCTTGTACGCAGCTTGTTTACACAGGAGTGCGTTAAGCGCGGCGTGCTCCTCTTGGCTACTCATAACATGACGGCCGCGCACGATCCTTTGGCTGTGGAGCAGACCCTGAAAGTCTATGCCGAAGTTTGCAAAACACTGGCAAAGTGGTTGAGTGAACCGAACCCGGAAGAGTATCTGGAAGGTGCAATGATCGAGCCAGTGTTTCGGGTTCGCTGATGCAAAGGTGAGGGAGTAAGTTGGGGAAGCCGGCGGATATTGTCATTTTCGCGGAGAGTGGTGTTCGCATTGGCACCGGCCATGTGATGCGCTGTCTGGCTCTCGCGCAGTCATGGAAGCGGGCCGGTGGCATCGCAGAATTCGTGTTGCGCCAAGATTCAACTGGACCGATCGCGCGAGTTCGCGAGGAAGGCTTTATGGTCAACGCCCTTGCGGAGGGGCAGACTTTTCGCGAAGCCATGAAGAAACAAATTCGCTCGGCGAAATGCCGTTTCGCCGTTCTTGACGGCTATGGATTTGGTTCTGCTGAGCAGACGGTGCTCGAAGAATCAGGCATTGAAGTGTTGTTTCTGGACGACTATGGGCACGCCGATCATTACGCGGCCCGATGGGTTCTCAACCATAATCCTTATGCGCAAGCCGAGGCATACTCTCGACGCAACTCAAACACGCGGCTCCTTCTAGGATCTAAATATGCCTTATTGCGTGAGGAGTTCCTCCCCTGGCTTTCGTGGAAACCCGCGATTTCGGATCAGCCGCGGAAGATTCTTCTCACCATGGGCGGCAGTGACGCCGATAATGCGAGCTCGAAAATCTTAGAGGCGCTGAATCGTTTCGCGGCGACTCTGGGAAAAGACAGCCTTGAAGTGATTCTTGCCGTCGGAAGCGGCAACCCTCATTTGGCAACGCTTGAGCGTGCCAACGATCCAAACGCGATTCGAGTTCAAATCGTTCGGGACGCTTGCAACATGCCGTCTCTCATGGCTTGGGCGGATGTTGCGATCGCCGCTTCCGGCGGAACCGCGCTCGAGCTTTGCTATATGGGCCTGCCGTCGCTTTTGTTGATCGCGGCTGAAAATCAGCGGAAACTCGCCGAGGACTTGGACCGGCGTGGCGCCGCTCTCAATGCGGGCGAAACCTGGGAGCTTCAGTCCAAAACGTTCACGGATCAATTCCGCTCACTGCTCGAATCGTCGAGCCGCCGCGAATCGATGTCGAAAAACGGACGCGCCCTCGTCGATGGTTCAGGTGCGGATAGGGTGCGTGGTGCTTTGACTGGACGCGAACTTCACCTCCGAAATGCCCGCGAATCAGATTGCAAACTGCTTCTCGACTGGGCGAATGATCCCGCGGCCCGCACTTCCTCCTTCCACTCTACAAATATCCAAGTTGAAGAGCACGCGCGATGGTTCGCTGAGAGGCTAGACGATCCGCAATCGCTGATTTATATCGGGGAGGCCTGTTCTCAGGCAGTCGGACAAGTCCGCTTTCAATTCAATGGCAACGGCGCAGTTATCTCCGTAGGCATCGCTCCCGAGTGTCGAGGCAAGGGCTGGGGTGCCACTCTTGTGACTCAAGCCACGCGAGCGCTTGCGCGTAATCGCTTCATTGACCATGTTGACGCGTTTGTGAAGCCAGAAAACGCCGCTTCTATTCGCTTGTTTCAACGGAGCGGATTCGAAAACAACGGTGCAGACGAAGTGGCTGGCCAGCCTGCCTTGCGCTTTTCATGGCGCTGCGAGCGGAGATCGTATGCCGGCTGAGATCGTCATTGCCGGCCGAAGAATCGGTTCCGGCTTCCCCATCTACATCGTTGCGGAATTGTCTGCGAACCACAACCAGAGCTTTGAGCAGGCGGTTTGCATCGTTCACGCGGCCAAGGATGCGGGTGCGGACGCGATCAAGCTGCAAACCTACACTGCGGATACGATCACGCTGCCCAGCGATATGGCAAATTTCCGTATCGTCGGAGGCCCTTGGAATGGCCGTCCTCTTCACGATCTCTATCGGGAAGCCTTCACTCCCTGGGAATGGCAGCCCAAGCTGAAGGAGATTGCCGAGCATCTCGGAATGCATTGTTTTTCTAGCGCGTTTGACGCGGCCGCCGTGGATTTTCTTGAGCGTATGAATGTGCCCGCGCATAAAGTCGCTTCATTTGAGCTGGTCGATATCGGCCTGATTCAGAAAATGGCCCACACGGGCAAGCCTCTTATCATGTCAACGGGCATGGCGACAGAAGAAGAAATTGGCGAAGCAGTTGAGGCCGCGCGCAGTGCAAGCGCGACGCAAATTGCCTTGCTGAAATGTACCAGTGCCTACCCAGCGCCGCCCGAGGAGGCGAATCTGCGCACGATTCCAGAGCTGGCTCGCCGCTTCGATTGCCCCGCGGGACTGTCGGATCACACCATGGAAGCTGCTGTGCCCGTCGCCGCAGTGGCTCTGGGCGCATGCATCGTCGAAAAGCATCTCTGTCTGAGTCGCGCGAATGGCGGACCTGATGCTGGATTTTCGCTCGAGCCGCAGGAGTTCAAGGCAATGGTGGACGCGGTGCGCGTCGCCGAAAAGGCGTTGGGTTCCGTCCAGATTGTGCCCGGGCCGCGGGAAGCCGCGAGCCGACAATTTCGCCGCTCTCTTTTTGTGATAGAAGACATCAAGAAAGGCGAGCTTTTCACACCGCAGAATGTACGGTCAATCCGTCCCTCAGATGGCCTGCATCCGCGGTATCTGAACGACGTTTTGGGTCAGCGCGCCGCCTGCGACATTGAGCGCGGAACGCCGCTCGATTGGACAATGATTGTGCGATGAACCTTGTGCTGGCACTGCGTGCAATGAAATCTCCTTCTCGTGTTGATTCATGAAAGTTCTCCTACTGCATCCCGAAGACGACTTCCCGCACTCGCCGGGCAAAGGCCGCTTGGACTTGATCGTCTGATCTTGGCAGGGCCCCGAAGTCTTTTTATGACGACATCAGCCGCAAGACAGCCTGCGAGGTTTTCAGCATTTTCGATCTTGCCGTCGAAGTCGATGATTTCCTGATTTGGCGCGATCTCTTGCAATTCGGCATGGGACGCGTAGTTGATCGTCTCGGCATCGACTGGTGGGATGTCATCGGGCTTTTGCTACAGGGAGAAATGCAGGACCTGCGGCTGGCACAGCGCCTGGCCAGGAGAATAAAGAAAATTGGGAAATGCACCGATCTGACTGTAAGCCGCCCTTCACCCCTCGCGGACGCAGTAGGCCTGGAACTGGGTTGTTCGCTGAACAGTCTGCGCGCCGATCCTTTGCGCCGCTTGGTCACGGGCGCGGGCCGTTATCGGCAGGCCGCAGCCAATCTGAGTTTTCGGCAATTGCGGCAGGTCGTTTATGACAAGTACGATTCTCAGTACGTTTGGCGCCGCAGACTCGCACCGGTCCCGGTGCGCTTGTCCACACCTGTAGTTCTGATCCCAAGCGCATATTCAAACGTCACACGAGCGGCGTTTCGCTATGCGAAGGTTCTGCCCGACCAGCAATTTCTGTTGGTACTTGCCCGCGAAACGGCGAACATATCTCCCATCCCCGCTAATGTACGTACTGCAACGTTGGCTGCATTTGCTCTGCATAAATCCGACGCGCAAGAACTCCGGAAACTGGAAAGCGCTTGGGACGGACTAGGAGAGTCTCTCCGCTTGAATCGGGAATTTGAGCTGAGCGCCAGAGTGGGCGTTCTTGATCGCGGGAAACGCCTGCTGCGCTGGGGACTGGCAGTTCGCGACGCCTGGAATGCTGTATTTGAGCGATGCCCCATCCTGAGTTGCCTGTGCGGAGACGATTCAAATCCGTATTCCAGAATCCCGCTCCTCTTGGCCCGGCAACGCCAGCTCCCGGCCATCGCTTTTCATCATGGCGCTCTCGACGGATTCATGGCCTTCAAACCTTCAGCCTTTTCCACCTACCTGGTGAAGGGTGAGATGGAGCGCGATTACCTGGAACGTGTTTGCAAGGTAGAAAGCGACTGTCTTCGAATGGGCGCGGCCTCGGCTCCACCTGAAACTTGTTCGCTATGGCGCGATCAGTCGCCGTGGATTGTCTTCTTTACAGAACCTTATGAGACAGATCTTTGGCGTGCGCGGGCGATTTATCGCGAAGTGATACCGCGTCTGTGCGCGGCTGCGCGTACGGCTGGCAAGAAGGTCTTGATGAAGTTGCATCCGTTTGAAAGCGTGCGTCAGCGTCAGCGAATGCTGAACGACGTATTAAGCGGCGACGATCGGCAATTCGTGAGCGTTACCGCGGCGCCCATGTCCGCGGAGATACTTCAAAACACTTGGTGCGCAGTGACCGTCGAATCGTCGACTGCCGTCGAGTGCGCAAATGCCGGCATACCGGTATTTCTCTGCGGATGGCTGCGGCACGCCTACGTTGGTTACGCATCGCAATATGCCCGCTTCGGCGTTGGCCGGATGCTCGATTGTCCCGACGATCTGTTGAAAATTGCCGGGATGTCGCCAGCGGCGATTCCTTCATCGAGCCTGCGAAACCAGTTGATCAGCCGCATTCCGCCCGAGCATCTCGCGGAAATTCTGCACAGTGCTCGTGCGAGTACTCTGCGATAATCTCCAGAACAACGCAGCTAGCATTGCAATGGAGCCGCCAAGTTTGGCCACTTCCAACACAATCGCCGAGCCACCGCAGCCATCCCTCGTGGCCAGCCAGGAAGCGCAATTCCGCACGCAGGTCGGCAGGATCTCAAAGCACTCCACCGTGTTCTTCTCGGGCAGCTTGTTTACGGCCGGCGCCGGATATCTCTTCAAAATCTATGTGGCTCGTGTGCTGGGTGCGGATGGCCTCGGTATTTACGCGCTGGGTATGACGATTGTCGGCTTTCTGGGCGTGTTCAACGGCTTGGGTCTGCCGCAATCGGCGACGCGGTTTGTTGCCGCGTATTCCGCGACCGCACAATGGCAGCGCTTGCGTGCCTTCCTTGGCCGCGCGGCGGTCCTGTTACTCTCCGCGAACGTCATCCTCGCGGTTCTGATCGTTATCGGAGGATCCTGGCTGGCGCAACACGTTTATCATGCTCCCGCGCTTGTGCCGTATATGCCATTCTTCGCCGTTCTGCTCGCTCTCTCCGGACTCACTGCTTTCCTCGGACAGATTCTTGCCGGCTATAAGGATGTCGCGATCCGGACAGTAGTGATGAATTTCATTGGAAGTCCGCTGAACATCGTGATCGGCGTTATCGCCTTGAGCGCCGGTTTTGCGCTTCGTGGATATTTGCTCGCGCAGGTTTCCAGCGGCGCCGTTGTCCTTTTCTTGCTTGCTTTTATTGCGTGGAAAATAACGCCTCCGCAAGCGCGGCGCGCTGACGGGACGGCGGTGCAGGTGGATCGCGAGGTCTATCTGTTCTCAGCGGTTTCGCTAGGCGTGGGTTTTCTCGAATTCATACTGTCCCAAACCGATAAAGTTCTCATGGGAGTATTTCTGGATGTTCGTCAGGTCGGCATCTACGCGGTTGCAGCTACGCTCGTGGCTTTTGTGCCCATCGTTCTGCAGTCGGTGAATCAGATTTTCTCTCCTACCATCGCGGACCTGCACGCTCGCGGAGATCATGCCTTGCTGGGACGCCTTTTTCAGACACTGACGAAGTGGGTCCTGGGTTTGACTCTCCCCCTCGCTTTCGTGGTCTTGCTCTATTCGCGGTCTCTCATGCTTCTGTTCGGTCCCGCGTTTGGTGCGGGCTGGGCAGTTCTCATCGTCGGGACGCTTGGTCAGCTGATCAACACCGGCGTCGGGTCGGTCGGTTATCTCCTGTTGATGTCCGGCAATCAAGGCCGGCTGATACGGATCCAAGGCATGATGGCCGTATTTGTAATCGCGGCTACGCTTATCCTGGTGAGGCCATTCGGGATGCTAGGCGTTGCTACGGCGGCCGCGTTGACAAATATTCTGAACAACTATTTTTGTCTGCGCGAAGTGCGGAGAGCCTTGGGGCTTTCACCCTACAATCGCACTTATGTTCGCTTGATCGTGCCAGCCGTCGCGGCTCTTGGTGTTACGCTGGGAATCAAGTTGCTGACGGCGCAGTTTCAACCGCAATGGATTTGCATCGTTATCGCCCTGCCGATTTCCTACATGGCGTTTTGTGGACTGTGTCTGATCTTCGGTTTAGACGATGACGACAAGACGATTACGGCTGCCGTTCGCAGCCGCATACGTGGAGCGCTCGTAAAATGACCGCTACCAGGAAAATCAGCCTGCCAGAAGAACTCTGCGCATCGGCGGAGAAGCGGTTCGGTAAGCAATTTCAAACCATAGAGGCGTTGCTGGAATTTGTGCTGCGTGAACTTCTTCGCGATGATGCCGAAAAGCTCGACGAGAGAGAGAAGGCGATCCTTGAGCAGCGATTGCGGGACTTGGGTTACCTCTGATTGCCTTCTATGAAAGCGCAGCAAACCTTGGAACAGGTTTTGAAGGAGAGTCGAGCGCGTTTGTATCCTTCGCTGCGGAACCCTAGTTGGCTGATTTTGCGGTGTCGGCGGCGAATCGTCGAAGAGGGAATCAAACGATTGCCGCTCAGCGGGCTTATGGTTCTCGATGTCGGTGGTCGCTTGCAACCGTACCGAGAGTTACTCGGCAAACGTGTCAAACAGTACGTTGCCATAGACCCGTTGCTGACTCCGTTGGCGAACGTTGGCGGCGTCGCGCAGGCTCTTCCGTTTCGTGCTATGCAATTCGATCTTGTTCTCTGCACCCAGGTGCTCGAATACCTCCCCGATCCGATGCTTGCGGTCGAAGAAATCAGAAGAGTGCTTCGCAAGGGTGGAGTGGCTTTTATCAGCGCTCCTTCGATCTTCATCCGCGACTCCGATAAGGAGTATTGGCGCTTCCTGCCCGAGGGGCTTCGTTATCTATTGAGAAATTTCCAAACGGTTGAAGTGATTCCCGAGGGTAATAGTGTTACCGGTTTTTTCCGTACGTTGAACGTCTTCTTGTTTTCCTTCGCGAGGCCGCGAATATTTGCCTCCGCGCTTACGTGGACCTTGATCCCGCTTCTTAACGTCGCAGGAAGTGTGCTTGAAAGATTTGGCGGCAAGAGCGATCACTTCGCCGCCAACTTCAGTGCGTGGGTTCGCAAGTGACAACGCCAATAGAAGCCGGGCATGGTTTGATCCCTCCATCGAATATGCGAAAGACGATCCTTTCTTGCCAAGGTAATGTCCAATGATCGGTCTCCTTCGCCGCGCCTGGAATTCCGCAAACTCATCAGCGGAGCACGGCCTGCGCTTCGATCGTCCACTGGTGATTTTTCAGAGCGATGACTGGGGGCGAGTCGGCGTGCGCGATCGCGAAGGTTGGAACGAACTGCGATCCGCAGGCATGGATTTGGGAGCGAATCCATACGATTCTTATAGCTTGGAGACCGCTAACGATTTGCATGCCCTCACCGAGGTTTTGAAAAACCACCGCGATTCTGTCGGCCGCCATCCCTGCATCGGAATGAATTTTGTCATGGCAAATGTGGATTTTCGGCGCTGCGCGGCAACCGGCTCGCACGAAATTCCGTTGCTGCCCCTGACAGACGGTTTGCCTGCGCCCTGGCAGCGGCCATCGTTAGCAGACGCTTATCGGGAGGGAATTCGCGAAGGACTCTTTTATCCCGCGCTGCACGGCCTGACTCATTTTTCCGTGGCCGCCGCCGCAAGAGAACTCGCCACGGATAGTGACCGTCGTCAATTGCTGCAAACGCTCGGGCGTGCCGGAACGCCGTACATTCACTGGCGCATGCCGTGGATCGGATACGAGTATTGGGACCCACACTTGCCGGCGAATCACAGGTTCTTAGCCCTCGCCGATCAGCGCGCGGCGATTCAACGAGCCGCGAAGATCTTCGACGCTTTCTTCGGTTCGATTCCGTTCAGCGCGTGCGCTCCCGGATATCGCGCCAATCAAGACACAAAGGCCGCCTGGTTTGAAGAAGGCGTGCGCGTCGTTCAGGGAGGCCCAGGCGAGCGCACAAGCCCGTCGCTACTGACTCCAATGGACTGTTGCTTACCTTCCGCAACGTGGAAATGGAACCGGCCACCGAGAATTGCGAAATGGAAAACATTCTCAAATGTGCAAACGATTGTCTGGCATGCGGATTACCCGCGGTCGTTTCGATGCACTCCATCAATTTCCATTCCACAATTCGTGACTTTCGCGCCCCGGCATTGGCGATGCTCGACGATTTCCTGAGCGCAATGGAAAGGCGTTGGCCCGAGCTTCTCTATATACACGATGGCGATTTGTGGGACATTGCGACGCGAGGCATGTTCGCGGGCGAAAGTGGCAATATCAATGTGGGCGCGACGAGTGCGGATTCCACGAGCTAGCTTTCCTCCTCGGAGAAGAACGGAGCATGGCACAGAAAAAGCAATCCCTGGTGCTGATCACAGTGGACTGTCTCCGGGCTGACCACTGCGGCTTCTACGGCCACGCTCGCCCGACGACACCCTTTCTTGATTCTCTGGCGTCTCAGTTCATCGTCGTTCCGAACGCGATGATTGGCGGTGCCCCAACCTACTATTCTCTTCCGGCAATCTTTGCTTCTCGCATGCCGCTTGCATTGGGCCGCGATGTTGTCGGTCTTGCGCCGGGTGAAGACACGCTGGCTACTGCGCTTCACCGCGCGGGTTACGCGACGGCGGCATTCACGGCGGCAAATCCTTATATTTCGCAGCGCTTCGGATACAACCAGGGTTTTGAGGTCTTCTGCGATTTTCATGATTTCCAATCGTCGCCTGAGCCACTTCCGGCCGCCGCGAGATCGAGCACGAACGGCCGATTTCGCGGAACGCTGAATCGCTGGCTGAGAGAATCGGCTCAGGCTTCCGGACTCGGCAAGCTCTATGACGAGTTGTATTTTCAGTACCGCGTGCGAGTCGCTGCGTCTCCGGGTCAAAACATAGACGCCATGAGAAAATTCCCGTCCGCCGACACCGTGGTTAAGTGTGCCGAATCATGGCTGGCGACGCTCGATGCCCGTCCGTTTTTCCTGTGGATTCACTTAATGGACCCGCATGCTCCCTACTATCCGAGCGCCCCTGCCTTTGAGAAATTAACCGGGAAAGGGCTTTCGCCTGCGCGTGTTCGCTATCTCAACGAATTTTGGAATCGCTCAGACTTGGCCACTGCCGATTTTCAAAGACACAAAGAGGATGTAATCGATCTGTACGATGCCGGCATCCGCACTGTGGATGACCAAATCGCTCGGCTGGTGGAAACTTTGAAGCGCTCGAATCGATGGCCTGACTGTCTTTTTGCGCTCACCGCCGATCATGGCGAGGCGTTTCTGGAACACGGTCGGCGCTATCACTCTCCGACCGGCTTGGAGGATGAGATTACACGCGTGCCCCTGCTCATTCGCGTCCCGGGCAAATCAATGGCTGATCGCCTGCCACGCTTTTTCAGTCATTTGCATCTTGCGCCCACGTTGCTCGAAATTCTGCATGTCGCTGCGCCCACCAGTTTTGAAGGCGAAAATACATGGACCTATCCACACAGCGATGATGCTGATACTGCGGTGGCAGAGTGCGTGTACGCCTGTGCGAATCCCTTCAGCGCCGAGGCGCGCTTGTCTGCAAGGCTCCTCAGCGTGCGCGACGCTCGCTACAAGCTCGTGATCCGGCTCGAACCGGGAGCCGTCGAAGCGATTTACGACCTCCAGGCCGACCCAGCTGAAAAGCGCCCCTTATCCGAGCGCGAAGCGCCGGAGATTCGCCGCCGCCTCCTGCGGATCGCCGCCGATCACATCAGCAAAACAGGCAAAGGGCGCGCCACGGACCTCCGGCTGCGCGCCCGTCTGAGAGACATTCGACTAAAATTGGACACCTAATATCTCTGTTCATTGAGGCTCATCCCATCAGCGCCAAGCGCATGATTACGGTATTTACTCCCTCGTTTGCCGACGAGAGCAATACCAACGCGCAAAACCTCACTGTGAAGGAGGTCGTGGCGCGTCTCGATCCTTCATGCTACCGAGTCATCATGCTCGGCGCCGGGCCTGTGGATCGACGGATCGCAATGCGCCCAAACACAGAGATTCTGCGATGGCGCAAGCACTCGAACACCGCGCGCATTCTTGTGCGCCTTCTTGCTTCACCCCCCGATGTCTATTTTTTCCCAAGGGAAGGGCCGTTGGACGCCGCTTTTCTGTCCTTTCGTGCACGTCTCCGTTTGCGGACCGCGCTCGTCACTTACGTTGTCTCCGGAGGACTAGGGGAAGACTTAGGAAATGCCCGGCCCGTCTTGCGCCGCGCGATGCGCGAGTGCGACTCCATCGCGGGCAACAGTCTCTACATGACGGAAATAGTGCGAAGGATCGCGGGCAGGAATGTGCATACGGATCCTGTACATACCGTTTATGACGGCATCGATCGCCGCTTCTATTATCCCGGTCGCGAACCGCAACTCACCCTCCGGCCGAGACGCGTTGTCTTCGCCGGTTCGTTCCGAAAATACAAGCGAGCGGATTCTGTTATTGAGCAGGCCGCCAGGTTTCCCGAGTGGGAGTTTCGGCTTGCCGGTACCGGAGAGGAAGAACCCGCCTGCCGCAAACAGGCACAGAACCGCCGCAATATCCAGTTTCTGGGCCATCTAAACGCGATTCAATTGGGAGAGGAATTCCGGCAAGCGCAAATATTCTTTTTTCCGAGTGAGGTTGAAGGTCATCCGCAAGTGCTTGGGCAGGCCGCGGCGTGCGGTCTTCCCTGTATTGCTCGCAGCTCGTACCATCCCGACTACGTCGTCGATGGGGTCACCGGCCTGCTCGCCGGTTCCGATGCGGAGCTAAGCGCCGCTCTCAGCCGTTTGATACAGGATGCGCAATTGAGAAGCCGAATGTCGGCTGCCGCTATCTCGCACAGCGAGAAATTCGACTGGGATGAAATCGCCGCACAATGGGCGGCCATCATGGAAGAGGCAATGATTCACCGGCAGATGGCCACCGGCAGACGTTGATCGGCAGATGCTCAGCGCCGAAGTTCGACACCAGAGCGCCGAGCGCAACTCCTGGCGACAGGTAAAATACGGACCCAGCGGATTCTGACAAGATGCCTGACAATAAACGGCGCGTGCTGATCGTGTCGGAGATCATCTCTCCATATCGCATCCCCGTATTTAACGCGCTCGCCCAACACGGGTCGGTTGATCTGCACGTGGTCTTTCTGTCGGAAACCGACGCCGGTCTGCGCCAGTGGCCTGTTTACAAGGATGAAATCGGATTTTCGTATGAAGTGCTGCCGTCGTGGCGCCTCCGCGCGGGAAAGCATGCGCTCTTGCTGAACTGGGGACTTCGATACCGCTTGACGAAGTTTGCACCCGAAATAGTGATTTGCGGCGGTTACAACTACATTGCCTCCTGGGAGGTTCACTCCTGGGCCCACCGCCACCATGCCGAATTCGTTTTGTGGTCGGAGAGCAACGCTCAGGATGCCAGAAGTAAACTCGTGTGGCTGGAATCGGTCAAGAAATACTTCCTTTCGCGCTGCGATCGATTCGTTGTGCCGGGGAAGGCTTCATTTGAATATCTGCAGTCGCTGGGATCGGCGCCGGAACTCATTTCCATCGCTCCCAACGCGGTCGACAATCGTTGGTTCGCCGCCCAGGCCGAGAATATGCGCGCTCGTGCTGCAGAGTTCCGCCAAAACCATCGCCTCCCCCAGCGGTTTATTCTTTTCGTGGGAAGATTGGTCCGGGAAAAAGGAGTTTTCGATCTTCTCGATGCTTATGGCAGACTTGGAGACGATCGTCGGGTTGAGGTGGGCTTGGTATTTGCTGGCGACGGCCCATGCAGGCGGGAGTTGGAGCGCATGGCGCAACGCGTTTCCCCGGGCAAAGTGTGCTTTCCCGGTTTTCTTCATCGCGAGAATCTTGCCGGCCTTTACACTTTTGCCGATGCGCTGGTTCTGCCAACACATAGCGATCCTTGGGGCTTGGTTGTGAATGAAGCAATGGCGTGCGGACTGCCGGTAGTCGCGACGACCGTTGCCGGCTGCACTGCCGACCTCGTCGAGGATCAATGGAATGGCTTTGTCGTGCCTCCAAGAGATCCGGAAAGGCTCAAACTGGCAATCGAGTACATATTGGAGAACCCCGCATTGCGGCAGCAAATGGGAACGCGAAGCGCCGAGCGAATTCGTAATTACTCGCCCGAAGCTTGTGCGGAGGGTCTGGCTTCGGCCGCGTTGGCGGCCCGGAGGCGCGCCCAATGACTCCGATGAAGATCTTGCAATGGGTGGGCGTGACTGCGGGCGTGGCCTTTCTTCTATCCATCGTCTACCACCATCTGCAATATTTCGGCAATGTTTCTTTCCTTGGCAGTGTCCTGCTGATCGAAATCATCATCGCCTGCCTGTGGAAATTCGACAGCCGTTTTTTCGTTTTGCTGATGGTGGCTTTCCTGTGGGCCGGAATGACTCTTCCCATGGAGAGCGTTTGGACTGGCGGCCGCTGGGCTGTTTTATCGATCGGCGCCGTCACGGGCTTTGTCATCTGGATGAAAGCTCCCCGCAGTCAATTCAAGTCCATTCATCTGATTTCCTTTTTTTGCGTGGGTGCGGCTTTCGTCTCCGCCTCGGTGTCGCCATTTGCGCAAATGGCATCCTTCAAAGCGCTGAGTTTGTTGTTGTTGTTTCTCTATTGCTCCTCGGGAGCGCGTGTAGCTGCTCTCGGCCGCGAGGAGCGCTTCTTTAATGGGCTGCTCCTGGCATGTGAGATCTTGACCTGTGCCACTGCGATGTTTTACTTCGGCCTCGGCCAGACCATTTGGGGCAATCCCAACGCTCTTGGCGCGGCCATGAGCATCGGCGCGTTCCCCATATTGTTGTGGGGATGGCTGACCACGGATGCTCCGCTGTCGAAGGCCCGCCGGCTCGCCGTACTCCTTCTCTGCGTGTATCTCATTTTCTACAGCGTGGCCAGGGCGGGCATCGTTTCCATGGTTCTTGTCACGCTGGTATTTTGTGTTTGCTTGCGTCAATACAAGCTGTTGACGAAGATCGTCGCGCTCGCGCTCGTGGCTGTCGCTGTGACTGGGATGTTGGCTCCACTGTCCCTGGACCGCACGATTTCCGATCTAAAAGACATAGCTCTCTATAAAGGGCACAAGGAAAAAGGTCTGCTTGGCTCGCGCAGAGAGCCGTGGGAAAACTCGATGGCGACGATCAAGGAACACCCCTGGTTTGGCACTGGGTACGGCACCAGCCCCACCGGGGAAGATCCCGGTTTCTACTTCGGGCGATTCGCTTCCAGCGCCGAGACCGTGCGTGAACATGGCAGCAGCTATATGACCATCGCGGAATGGGTGGGCCTGCTCGGCGTAGTGCCGTTTGTCGCGCTCCTCGCCCTTACCGCGTCCAACCTATGGCGCGTTTTATCGTGGATGAGAAAGACGGCCAATCCACGCCACTACTCGATTCCGTTGGCGATGGTTGTGCTGGCAGGCCTCGTGCACGCAGGTTTTGAGGACTGGCTTTTCGCCGTCGGATCTTACTCGTGCGTTTACTTCTGGACCTTCGCATTTGTGCTCGCGGACCTTAAGCCCGCGGCTGTGACGTTGCCTGCCAGGCCTCTCTTTGCCCGCACTGCTCAGCCAACGCCGCGGTTTGGAGTTGTGGTTCCGAATCGATGACCCGATTGTTTATCAATGCTCTGGCCGCCAGCGCGGGTGGCGGCCTCACCTATCTGCGCAATGTTATTCCCGAGTTAGCGAATCGCCCGAGCCTCGAAGCTACCGTCTTGATTAGTTCCATCCTGCGCCGTGAGTTCGAAACGACCGGGAGCATTTCGTTCGTCGAGATCCCTGATTTTTCCAGCACGTCGCGCCGCTTCCTGCACGAGCAAAAGACGATGGCAAGTCTGATTCGTCGTGCGGGTGCTCAAGTACTGATCTCAACCGGCAATTTCGCGCTTTGGAATTCTCCCGTTCCGCAGATTCTCCTTTCCCGCAATTCGCTCTACACGTCGCCCGACTTTGTTCGCGATGTGCGTGCCCGGGGCGATTACGTGCTCTGGCTTGACACATTGATCAAAGGCTGGTTCGCGAGGCAGTCGATTCGCCGTGCCGATGTCACAGTTGCTCCAAGCGAAGCCTTCGCACGCGAGCTCACACACTGGAGCGGCAGGGAAGTCGTGTCCGTTCATCACGGTTTCAATCCGCAGGTCTTCACTCGCGATCAAGAGCTCCTCCCCGAGCCGGTGCAGGCCGCGTTAGCCGCCGGTCCGGATGCGCTTCGCCTGCTTTTTGTAAGCCACTACAACTACTACCGGAATTTCGAGACGTTGTTTCGAGCCTTGCCAATCTTGAAAACCACCTTGCGCGGCAAAAAATTCAAGCTCTATCTCACCTGCCGTCTGGATTCCCGCCACAATCCCGGCACGTACCGCGCGGAAGCGGCATCCTCGCTCGTGACGCGGCTGCGCGCGGAACACGATATCGTCGAGCTTGGAGCCATCCCCTATCGCTCCCTGCACCATCTTTATCGCGCATGCCACATCTATGTCACACCCCCTTATGCAGAGTCCTTTGCGCACCCGCTGGTCGAGGCTATGTCGAGCGGGTTGCCCGTGATTGCCTCCGACTTGCCGGTGCATCGCGAAATCTGCGGAGACGCGGCAATGTATTTCCCACGTTTTTCACCCGACGAGTTGGCAAATTGTGTCCGCCGGATCCATGACGATCCGGATTTAGCGGCAAAGTTGTCTCAGGCGGGCGTTGCCCGTGCGAAAGATTTTAGTTGGACCGAGCATGTAACCTGTCTGCTCAATCTCGCGCAGCGGCTGGCCGCCGAACACAGAGGCCATGCGCGGGGACTTTTGACCCGGTAGCGTTCACGCAGCGACAGTCGCCTCCGCTGTCCAGCATGCGAAGCGAGCGCGATAGTATACTGACGGTTCCAGCCACAGCCGCAAGAACTGAAGAGCGAGGAGCGAGCTCAGAATGCCCGCCGATCAAGCAATCCACGGAATCGACCCGCAATCCCACCGGCCTGACCCGCTCCCGCGTGACGCTGCCAGCCGGGTTGAGATCCTGGAATGCACGCTGCGCGACGGCAGTTATGCCGTGGATTTTAAGTTCACCGAACGCGACACAGCGCTACTGGCGGGCACGCTGGCCAAACTCGGCTTCAAATGGATTGAGGTCGGCCACGGCCTGGGTTTGGGCGCGGCTCGCGCCGGCAAGGGTTCCATGCCCGCGAGCGATGAACGTCTCATCGAATCCGCGAAGCAGGCAACCACCGCGGCTTCCCCATCCACGTCCCCGTCACCAAAGATCGGAGCCTTCTTCATCCCCGGTATCGGCGCCGCGGACGATCTGAATCGGGCCCGTGCCGCCGGTCTGGATTTCGTGCGCATCGGTTGCAGCGCCTCCGAAATCGAGCAGTCCTATCCCTACCTCGAACTCGCGCGCAAGCTCGGGCTGGTGCCGTGCCTGAACTTCATGAAGACCTACGGCATCACCCCGGCCGAGTTTGCGGAGAAAGCAAAAGCTGGCGAGTCGGCCGGCGCCGAAGTCATCTACTGCGTGGACTCGGCCGGCAGCATGTTCCCAGAAGATATTCGGCCGCTATCTGAGCGCGGCGCGCGCCGTTTGCCGAGTGCGCCCTCGGCTTCCACGGGCACAGCAATCTGCAATTCGCGGTGGCCAATAGTGTCGAGGCCTTCCGCTGCGGCGCGACCATGATCGACGCCACACTCTACGGTTTGGGCCGCAGCTCCGGCAATGTTCCCACCGAAGTCGCCGTCGCTGTCTTCGACAATCTGGGAATCGAAACCGGCATCAACCTTTTCGAAGTGATGGATGCAGCCGACCAGTTTCTCAGTCCGCTTATGTCTCAGATGCAGCTCTACGACATGATGTCCGTCGCCATGGGATACAGCCGCTTTCATTCTTCCTTCCTCCCTAAAGTGGCTGCAGCCGCCAAAGCCCACCGCGTAGATTTCGCCGCCTCGTGGCCGCCATGGGAAAGCTGAATCCGCTTGAGTTGAACGAGTCTGACCTTGAGCGATAGCGCGGAGTTTGCCCAGGATGGCAAACGCTGCTCGCGACCCGGTATTGATATCTTTCTGCGCAGCCGGAATTTCCGAACACGCCATCAGCTCTTCTCTCCAGGCTGTGCGCGCGCTCATGGAAGGTATGAGCGTCACCTGTGCCAAGCGCAGGGCGAAGCCTGTGCTTGAGCTTGTGCCGTCCGAAAGCGCGGATTCCGACCCCGCCCTCGCAGGCATGGTTCTCGCTGACCTGGTGCTACCGGTTCGGTTCCGTCCGGGGATGCGACGGTGATCGGCCGCGTCACTTACGGTTCCCGTGAATTGCTGCAACAGGTATTAGGTATTACGCGCGACACCATAGCTCTCTATCTGTTTGATCTCGACGGCGGCCGATGGGCGGCGGATCACATGGGCCTCATTCGCAAATCCATCGGGGATGGCCGCGTCATGCCGATTCGCTCCCGGCGGCTGCGCGCCGCTTTTGAAGAAGAAATCCTGCTGAATATCGCGCAGCGTTACGGCGATGCCTGCCTGCTTGTCTATGGCAATCCGTCCAGCGAGTCTCTCGTTTGTTATTCGCAGATATTCCGTAGCGTCGCCGTTCGCGGAAGTCTGCCATGCAATGCACCAGCCAATGCCTGGGAGATCTCGGACTTTTCCGACCGCATGCATCTCGATCTCGGCGTGACCGCGGCTCTGTTCCTGTGTCCCCCAAGCGCCGCCGATGCTGCGGCGATCGATCAATTTACCTCGTCCGACGCCGTATTGATCACGACAGGTTACTTCCCGCGCTTGCAGCAGGGTCTGCCGGACCGCAACATACTCCGCGTTGACCCGTGCCAGGCCTATCACGGTCAGGTCGCGCGCTGGACCGCAATCTCAAACATGATGACCCTTGACCGTCAAGCCAAAATGGCGGTTGCAGAATGACGCTTAGCGACCTCTTCAACGACCGCATTGGCATTTCCGGCCAGCGCGTTTTCCTCGTGGATGCCTTCACTGGCCGCGAAATCACCTACGCCCAATTTCATGAACAGGCGGTTGCGGTGGCCGCATACCTTCGTGAACATGGCGTTAGTCGCGGAGATCGGGTTGCCACCATCGTTCCCAACTGCACCGAACTCGCCGCGTTGTATGTCGGATGTCTCTACCTCGGCGCAACCATCGTTCCCGTCAATCCCAATCTGAGTTCGTCGGAAGCGCAATATATCCTCGCCAACTGCTGCCCAAAATGTACGGTGGTAAGTTCCTCCGCCCGTCAGAAATTCGCGAGTCTACTGGATCGCTCGATCCTCATTTCAATCTCGCAGGATTTAGTAACGTCTTCGCCCGATCCCGTCATCGATCTCAACCAACTCGAAAGTCCCTCCGCCCTCGTCCCCTTCAGCGAGTCCGCCGCCGACGATCTTGCGCTCATCGTCTACACTTCCGGCACAACTGCTAGGCCCAAAGGGCTGGCGCACCAACTCGGACACATGGTTCGCAACGCCACCGTCTTCGCCGAAGCCCAGGCCATCGATTCCGATTCGCGCTTTTACCTGACCCTCAGCATGGCCTCCTCGGAGAGACTCTCAATATCCTGCTGCTTCCTTTCCTCGCCGGATCCAGCGTGGTGCTCGATCACGTCTTCGACGCGCGCACGAGTATCGCGTTCTGGGGGAGAGCCGAGAGATTCCGCGTCAACCGCTGTGGCTCGCGCCCACTGTTCTTTCGATTCTTCTGAAGATGGATCGTGGCCGCCAAGGCGAAGAATATTGCCGTTCGTCATTCGTAAGACGTTTGTCGGCTTCGCCCCCCTGCCTGCAAGAGTGAAGGCCGAGTTCGAAGCACGATACGGAATCGCGCTCACCGAGAACTACGGGTTGTCGGAAACTCTATTCGTTACCGCGCGCTCCAAGTCGCTCGCCGGTATCGCACGCCGACACACACACAAACTCGCAGGGTTTCGTCGGCGAGCCTTTGCCCGGAATCCGCCTGCGCCTCTGTGACGATCGCGGCTCGATCGTCCGCCCGGCGAGGAAGGCGAAATCCAGCTTCTGACGCCCGATTTGATGGCCGGCTATCTTTCCGAGAACGGCGATCTCAACCAGGTGGATGCGACTACATGGTTCCCCACCGGCGACATCGGCCGCATCGGCGAAACGGGTTCGCTCTTCGTCGCTGGCCGAAAAAAAGATCTCATCATTCGCGGCGGCATCAACATCAGCCCAGCCGCCATTGAAGAAGTCTTGGTCCACTCCGCTCACGTAATCGATGCAGCTGTCGTCAGCGTTCCCCATGAAATCTATGGCGAAGACATCGTTGCGGTGCTGAAACTCGAGCCCGAGGTTAGTCTGGACTCCGTTCTCGGCCCAATCATGGCGCAGTGCAAGCAGGCTCTTGCAGCGCATCAACAGCCGTCCCGCTACATCAAGGGAGATCAACGAATTCCCGCGCACCTCAAACGGTAAAATTCAAAAGGTCCGCCTGCGCGAGTTGGTCTGGGGCAAGCTTCAAATCGCCTCCCCCGCTTCATCTGAATCGGCAGCGAATCTTGTCAAAGGCATCGTTGCATGAAGATTATCGATCTTTCGCTGACTCTCCACGAAGGTATGATGACCTTCCCTACGCACTGGCATCCCGTT
>CAWDPB010000148.1:0-8111 GCA_963804075.1 uncultured Acidobacteriaceae bacterium
TACCCGCTCCAGCCGCCCGTGCGAATTCTGTTGTCAGCACGACCCCAACTTCCCCACCCGCAGGCCGCTGGACCAGATGGTGATTTCCACCCGCAAGGCAATCGCATCTTCCCATCTCACCGAGGATGGCTACGTCCGTCATCGCATCCTCGAGCTGCGCAAAATGGCTTCTCGCGGCTCGCTCACCGCCGCCTGAACGTCCGCTCTCCGCGCCTCCGGACACCCCGCAAGGGTGCACGTTCGTGCCACCCGGCCTGACGATTCTTTACGCCACTTTTGCTCTCGGATGCGTTCTAATAGGGTAGGCTGAAATAGGTTTAACGAACGGGCTCGGGAGGCCGCCCATGCTGGCTAACACTCGACCTAATTTCCTGTTTGCTCTTTGCCTGGCGTACTTGGCCGTCGCTTGCCTGCCAATTGCCGCCCAGGGCCAAGGCTCCGCTACGGTTGCTTCTCATACGTCTGCGCCGAGCGCTGCCAAACCTTCGCCATTCTCCGCTCGCAGTCAGCAGTCCGCCGCCCACAGTGCTGCGGCTTCATCGAGACCGAACGCCTCCATCGAATTGCCGGCCCTTGGCTGTTGTTCCAACTTCTACCTGCCCTCCAGTTTCACGCCGCTGGTTTCCGCCCCGCTGCCGATTGCGCCAGAACACCGTCGCCATCTCCGCAACGATGGCGCCGTTTGGATTCCCATCCCCGTCTACATTCCATATGCGATTGGCTATGAGCCCGACAGCAGCGATACGGCACCCGACGAAGCCGACGTTCAGTATGCTTACTCCGCGGATGATCCCTATCCTGGACGCCCCAAGCGCGCAGCGGCGCAACGGTTAACGACTCCTATGCCGCACAGGGGGATACGGAGGTTGCCGATGGCGGGCTGTCTGACGACGAGGACGCAGAGGCCGACGTTTCCGAGGAGCAACCGGAACCCGTTACCGCGCAACCCTCGACCATACTCGTCTACAAGGATGGTCACCGCATCGGCGTTCTCAATTACGCTATCGTGGACGATGCGCTGTTTGAGTTCGTCGAAGAGCACACCCGCAAAATCCCGTTAGCCGATCTCGACCTCGCGGCCACGGCCAAGGCCAACGACGCCCTGGGAGTCGAATTCAAACTTCCGCCGGACAGTGAGAGCGCTTCAAAATAGTTGGAAACAAATTCTGTTCGGCTAGCTTTCCAAACTCCTTATGCCAACCCGCCGCAAAACAATCTCTCCGCAAGAGGACCCGCTCTTCACCAGTAAGCGCCGCAAGCCGATCCCATTCGAGTTCGTGCTCGATGCCCTCGCCCCGGCCGCGCCTTCAACCCGCCCCATGTTCGGATGTCTGGCGATCTATGTACGAGAGAAGATTGTCCTCATCCTCCGCCACAAAGCCGACGAGACCTCGCCCACAAAAGAGACTGACAACGGAGTCTGGCTCGCCACTACCGGGGATCACCACGAGAGTCTTCGCCGGGACTTTCCGAATATGCGATCGATCGGTGTTCTGGGAAAAAAGATAACAGGATGGCAAGTACTCCCCGCCGATGCACCGGATTTCGAGGAGGCGGCCATGCGCGCCTGCGAGCTAGTCCTGGCCGGCGATCCAAGAATCGGCAAAATCCCCGGTCAACGCCGCAAAGCAAGCAAGACCTGCAATTCCAAAAAGCCAGCAAGGGCCCGGAAACGCGCTTAACGCCAACCGCTAATAGCTGACGGCTGACCGCCGCCCTACGCCGTCACCGTCGCAAACACCTGCTTCGCCGCCTCAATCGTCTGTTGCACATCGTGCTCCGTGTGCGCCGTGCCGACAAACGCCGCCTCAAACTGCGACGGAGGCAGATAAACGCCATTCTCCAGCATGCCCCGGAAGAATCGTCCAAAGGCTTCGGCATCGCTCCTCGCGGCCGAAGTCCAATCCGTCACCGGCCCCGGCGTAAAGAACCACGTGAACATCGATCCCACACGGTTGTGGCACATGGTCACTCCCGCGTCCTTGGCGGCCGCCGCCACGCCCGCAACCACTTCACCCGTGAGCTTCTCGATCTTGGCGTACACATCCTTGTGCTCGCGCAGATAACGCAGAGTCGCATATCCCGCGGCCATTGCCAGGGGATTGCCCGAGAGCGTTCCCGCCTGGTACACCGGCCCCACCGGCGCTACTAGATCCATAATCTCGCTCGCGCCGCCATAAGCTCCCACCGGCAGCCCGCCGCCAATTATCTTCCCCATCGTGGTCAGGTCGGGCTGGATCGCATACAGTTCCTGCGCCCCGCCAAACGCCAGACGGAATCCGGTCATGACTTCGTCGAAAATCAGCAGCGACTTGTCCTGCGACGTAATGGCCCGCAGCGCTTCCAGATACCCGCGCCCTGGAGGCACGCATCCCATGTTGCCAACCACCGGCTCCACGATCACGCACGCAATCTGATGCCTGAATTTCTTGAACGCCTGTTCCAGCACGTCCGTATCGTTGTATGGCAGCGCCAGCGTAAACTGCGTGAATTCCTCCGGCACGCCCGCCGATCCCGGAATCCCAAGTGTGGCCACACCCGAACCGGCCTTCACCAGCAGCGCGTCCGCGTGTCCGTGATAGCAGCCCTCGAATTTCACAATGTATTTGCGCTTGGTATAGGCGCGAGCCAGCCGGATCGCCGACATCGTCGCTTCCGTCCCCGAGCTGACGAACCGCACTTTCTGCATGTGCGGAAACGCCGAAATCACCAGCTCCGCCAGGTCCGCTTCCGTCGGCGTGGACGCTCCAAAGCTGGTGCCGCTGCGTGCCGCCGAAATCACCGCTTCAATCACCGTCGGCGCCGCATGGCCAAGAATCAGCGGCCCCCACGAACCGATGTAGTCGACATACTCGTTCCCGTCCGCGTCCCAGATGTGAGACCCTTGCCCGCGCACGATGTAAAGAGGATCGCCTCCCACCGCCCGGAACGCACGCACGGGCGAGTTCACCCCTCCTGGGATCAGCTGTTCGGCGCGCTTCTGCAACTTGCGCGATTGCTCGATTTTCCGGGTCATGATCCCTCCACCGATAAAGCTTTAAGTCCTATCATATTTACTCAATATAGCAGCGCCCTCCGGGAGGTCGGCAGCGCGTCCAATCACACGAATCTGTGATCTCTGAACAGAGCATCTCACTGAGCGGTTGCCGACCCTTGGCCTCACAACCCACGTCGCTCTGGTGTTTGCCTGAGAACTCGTTTTCGCGCGTCGCCATGGAACGGAGCTTGGAAGAGCGAGCGTGGCGCCCTGACTCTCCGATGGCGCGTTGCTGTGATGTAACCTCTCTGATTCGCCGTGATACAAAAACTCGGTCCGGTCAAGCCATAATGAAGGTCAACATCCATATTGATTCCCTGGATTGTCCGCGCGAATGTTTGCGAGGTTCGGGATATCGAGGCGCATATCGGGGGTGGACCGATGAAAACACGTTTGAAAATAACGGCACTGCTTTGCGCCTCCATTCTCCTGTTTCTCGCAGGGTGTAACCGCATCGCCCGAGTCTTCTATCTGAGCAGCTATGATCGCAACATCAGCAGCGCCACAAAGGCTATCGAAACCGCTCGCGATAACGCCCACCGTGCGGAGGCATATGCCAAGCGGGGGAGCGCCTATTCGGAAAAAGCCCGCTATAGCCGGGCTTTCAAGTTGATCTCCGCCGATGAGTACGACCGCTTGTTCGGCCTTGCCATCAAAGATCACGACCAGGCCATGGCGCTCGATCCCCGCGCAGAGGCTTATTACGCCCGCGGGGTAACCTATTACGACCGGGCCAACTCTCGATGCCGTGGTGGACGGCCGGTTGGTGGGCAGTGAGGCCGACCGCAAGGCTTGGTTCGACCCGGCAACCGCCGATTTCAAAAAGGCCATCGCGAGGGACGGCCGGCTCTATCTGGCGTGGGACCAACTCGGCTTGATCCATGAGACGACCGGCGAACTCGACCAGGCGATCGGCGACTACACGCAAGAGATGGCGCTGAATCCGCTGGGCAAGGCGCGCTTGGCCGACGCCTACTGCACACGCGGGTCCTCTTACCCAAAAGAGAAGAACGATGCCGCCATCGCGGATCTCGAGAAATCAATCGACCTCGGCGCCACCGCCGACGGCTGCTCCTGCGATCCCTACAACCCGCTGCTCTGGCGCTACACGGACGGCCGGCGCTACGACCAAGCCTGGCAAGTCGTCCACCAAGCGCAGAAGTCTAAGAAATGGATCGCGCCCGAATCGCTCGATAGGCTGAAGAAGGAATCCGGACGCAGCAACTAGCCTCGCGCTCTGTGCACCCGAGCACATCCTGTATTCGTTCCACTCGTTTTTGCCAGCGCACTCATCGCCCAAATTCATCGGAATTTCATGCAGCCGCAACATTACTGAAACTTCGCCGAGTTACCTTGTCTCCAGTTGCCCTTCTAACCGGGAGGGTTTATAGAGGACGGCCTTGGGGGGCTCCGGGCCGTCCTTACTTTTTTCGCGGATATTCTGCGTAAAGAAACTCTGATAAGCCCGATATCCCCCGTGAAACTCTGTGTACCCTGTAGTTTTCGCTTTTTGCGGATACTTAATCCCAACTTCCCTAAACCGCAACCTTCGTCAACTCTTCCAGCAGTCGCTTCAAGCCGCTGGGGGTATGCTGGACGCGGCAGGAAGAGGCGCGGACGGAATTCCGGGCTCCCCGCATGAACTGGGTCGTGGTCACCGATGAAAACCATAATCGTCGGATACAGATGTACTGGGACGCCGTCGGCGGATGACCGCCGACCGGCGTTGCACCGGCTGTAACCTCCCTGTAATGTGGTCCGTCTTACCATAGGCGGGACGAATTCGGGTGAAAATCGCGGATGTAGTTAACTGTAGTTAACTGCATCCGCTAGATTGGTATTAACGATGGGGAAGGGCCGCATGCCGCCCTTCTGGTGACTCATATCACAAATATCGGTGACTGGCAGACTTGAACGGCGCAGCCGCGCTAGCCTAGTCTGCGAATATGAAAATGAAATTCAATTTCAATATCGACAAGGGCCGCCGCCCGGTCGCCCCTGCGGTTTCCGCCCGCCAATTCCCGCAGTGCGTCTTCTGTATGTCATTATCGCTTTGCCTTATTCTCCTTGCCTCAACCTTGGCCGTGGCCCAATCCATCCAGCCGCAAACCCAGCCCGGCACACCTCAGGCAAGCAACCCTTCAGCTGCCTCCCAAACTTCTGCGGCCAAAACTCAGCCCCCCGACGCCGCCGCTCCAGAAGATCCTCCCGATCCCGCTCCCTCCGACGATGTGCCCGCGATGTTCCCTCACTTCAAGGATTCGTGCTTCTGGCTTTCCGGCCAGGCGAATTTCATCTTCCAGACGCATCCTCCCTTCCCCGCGCTCTACAGCGGCACGCACAGCCTGAGTCCCAACTACGAGAAAGCCACATCGCGCGTCATGACGCTCTACACGGGCGTGCGCGTCAACAACTCGACCGAGTTTCTGGTCGATATTGAAGAAGCCGGCGGGGCCGCTCTCACCCAGGGTTTCGGACTGGCGGGTAATACCGACCTCGACATTGTGCGCAATCCCCTGCTCAGCAAAGCTCCTTATCTGGGCCGCGGCGAGATTCATCGTGTTTTCGCGCTCAGCAAAGACAAAGTTGAAAACGAGCGCTCCGCGTTTTCCCTGTTCGACGAGCTGCCGCGCCGCCGACTCGAAGTTCGTTTCGGCAAGTTCAGCCTGCCGGATTTCTTCGATGTCAATTCAGTCGGTTCCGACACCCACCTGCAATTCGACAACTGGACGGTCGATAACAATGGCGCATGGGATTATGCCGCCGACACTCGCGGCTACACCGTCGGCCTCACCGCCGACTACGAGGATCGCAACTGGGGATTCCGCTTCGCCGAGGCGCTGATGCCGAAGATCGCCAACGGCATCGATCTAGTCTGGCGCCCCTGGCAAGTGCACGCCGAAGACTACGAGTATGAACTGCGCCACGGCTTCATTCCGAAGAGAGCCGGCGTTGTTCGCCTTCTGGCTTTCACCAACGCCGCCAACATGGGTATTTACCGCGACGCGATCGCGCAATACGAACAAGGCCTCGTCACCGTGCCCGACATCACCAACCATCCCTGGCACATCACGCGCAAATATGGGTTCGGCGCAAATATTGAGCAGGATCTCGCGCGCAACCTGACCGCCTTCGCTCGCTTCGGATGGAATAACGGCAAGACCGAATCCTTCGTCTACACCGAAGTCGATCAGACTTTCGCCACCGGCTTAGGCGCGCACGGAGCGTGGTGGCACCGCCGCTTCGATCGCGCTGGCGTCGCGGTCGTTACCAACGGAATCACCAAAGATCATCAGGAGTATCTGCGTCTGGGAGGTCTGGGCTTCTTACTCGGCGACGGTAATGTCAGCTCTGGCCGCACAAACAATCTCACCTACGGTCGCGAAAATATCGTCGAGGCCTATTACACCGCCCACTTGTGGCGCGGCGTTTACGTGGCTCCCGGTGTGCAGCACATCGACAACCCCGGCTATAACCAGGATCGCGGCCCCGTGGTAGTGCCAACGTTCCGCGTGCATCTGGAGTTTTAGGCTTTGGCGCTTTGCGACTTTAGATTGGGAAACGGGCTTCGCTTCTCCTTAGACGGGGCAAAGCCGCGTCGCCGCAGTCGGTCGCGCAGGGCCCGAAGCCAGAGTCGAAATTCCAATCCTTACCGTTCCGTACCCGCTTCTAACTTCTCCGCCGTGCGGACCGCCCACGCCATCCGCGGCGTGTTATGCGCAATCCCAAACCGCCCCTGCCCATCGAGCAGGATAATTCCGCCGTGCCCATTCAGGCGCTGCTTAAGATAGTTCATGGCTTCCTGCGCCGCCCATTGCGGCAGATTGCCCGCAGCCACGCGATCCGCCGCCCACTTCGCCAGCACCAGCTTCATGATGGGCTCACCCCAGCCCGTGGTTGAAGCTGCGGCGCTTTCGTTGTCGGCATAGCAGCCGCAACCAATCAGCGAGGAATCCCCCAACCGCCCGGGATCTTTATTCAAAATTCCACCCGTCGAAGTAGATGCCGCAATGTCGCCCTTGGCATCGAGCGCGACCGCGCCCACCGTGTCATGCGATATCGCCGGCGCAAACAGGTCGTTGCCATGATTCGTGCCTTGCGCCTGATATTCGCGTAGCCGCGCCACTTCGCGCGGAATAATCAGGTCTTCATTGCGGCAAAGTCCGATCCCATGTTCCTCGGCAAAGCGCTCCGCGCCCTCCGCCACAAAATATACGTGCGTGCTGTCGCTCAAAATCTTGCGCGCCGCCCGCACCGGATTGCGCAGCCGCTCTACACATCCGACGCCGCCTCCGCGCAAGGTCGCGCCATCCATGATGAATGCGTCGAGCTGCACCTTGCCGTCGCGATTCAAAAAACTGCCGCGCCCCGCATCAAAGGTCTCGTCGTCTTCCAGCACCACAACCGCCGCTTCCACCGCATCGAGCGCCGACCCGCCGCGCTCCAGCGCCCGCCACCCCGCGGCCGCAGCGTTGCGCACTCCATTCAGGTGCGCCTCCACCATGTCATCCGGAATCGCCCACGCCCCGCCATGCACTACCAGAACTGGTCCCACAGCCACCCTCAAAAGCAAATTTGCTGCAACAGTCTATCAGGCCACGCAAAACTCCCAGCGTGCCAGATCGCCGTCTGCGGGCCGACAACGCGGCCCCCTCAGGACTTCCTGCACCGCAGTGTCAGCCTTGTTCCGCAGTTGCCTTCCGCGGCCGATTAACGATTGCCAGCAGTACTCCCGCGATCCACAGCTCGTACATGCCAATTCGAAAAACCGTACTACTGTGGAGTCCTCTAGCCGGGTCGATAAAAAAGGCCGCAGTCAGGAAAATAGGCGACAGCAGGATCAGCACAGACGCCGCTTTCTGGGCGCGGTGAAAGGGTTGACTGTTCGACAATGCAAGGTTAGCAACCGCTGCCATCAGCAGGAATAAATGCCGGGAACGGAAGACCAGCCGAGCAACACTGTCTAAACGAGGAACTCCGGCTACATGCCGCATGTACTGGCCCGTCAGGGGAAAAAGGAGCAGCGCCAGCACTCCCACAATCCAATGCGCGCGCGCCCAGTTCATCTGATGCC
>CAWDPB010000149.1:0-17614 GCA_963804075.1 uncultured Acidobacteriaceae bacterium
CCAGAACTATCCTGGAGCCCGCACGCAGATTACATTCCGGTACGGCGTCCACAGGCAAGCCAGATTCAACTCGCGGAACCTAAAGATAATATCAGGGAGAATTACCATCGTCAACAACCCATTCACATTTGCCACGGATCTGAGATATCGAGAGTATTTGCTTCTCAAATTCTGCATGCAGGCCTCTGCGCGGCGACTCGTTCCTCGCCGAACAAAGTACACTTAACCAATGAGCGCCGACTCCCCCAACTTCCTTGCTAGCGCCTCTTCTTCCTATCTTCGCTCGGCCATGCATCAGCCGATCCGGTGGCACGAATGGGCGAGGAAGCTTTCGCCGCCGCGCGCCGCAAGAACAAGCCCATCCTGCTCGATATCGGAGCGGTCTGGTGTCACTGGTGCCACGTCATGGACCGCGAATCCTACGACGACCCGGAGATCGCCGTCATCGTCAACGAGAATTTCATCGCCGTCAAAGCGATCGAGACGAGCGCCCCGACATCGACAGCCGCTATCAGATCGCTGTCAGCGCCCTGACCGGCCAAGGCGGATGGCCGCTGACCGCGTTCCTCACTCCAGATGGCAAACCCTTCTATGGCGGAACTTATTTCCCTCCGAGCGACGGCTATGGCCGCCCGAGCTTCAGGCGCGTGCTGGTTTCAATTTCGCAGGCCTATCGGGAAAAGAACGCTGACGTGCTGGAACAGGCCACGATGGTCGAAAGCGCGATCGCGCGCGCGGAATCGTTCGGCGCGGCCGCCGCGATATCGGAGAGCGCCATCGAGGCAATCGTCGAATCCGCGCTTAAGATGTTCGACGACAGTAACGGCGGTTTTGGCAGCGCGCCGAAATTTCCCCATCCTTCCGTGCTCGACTTATTGATCCAGCGCCATTCGCAGACTGGCAACGAAGAATTGCAGCACGTCTTCGTCACAACTCTCGAAAAGATGGCGCGGGGCGGCGTCTATGACCAGCTGGCAGGCGGGTTTCATCGCTATTCGGTCGATGAGCGCTGGATTGTGCCGCACTTCGAGAAGATGTGTTACGACAACTCCGAGCTGCTCAAGAACTATGTGCACGCCTACCAGGCCACCGGCGAGGGATTCCTTGCTAGCATCGCGCGCGACACGATTCGATGGATGGACGAATGGCTGAGCGACCGCGCCCACGGCGGCTTCTACGCCTCGCAGGATGCCGACTATTCCATGGACGACGACGGCGATTACTTTACCTGGACCCTCGACGAGGTCCAATCAGTGCTCGACAAAGAAGAAGCTACGGCCGCTTGCTTGTATTACGACATTTCTGAAATCGGCGACATGCACCACAATCCGGCCAAGAACGTGATCTATCTCCGTGCCGGCGTCGATGAGATCGCCCGGCGGCTCAATGTCACTGAAGACCGCGTGTGTGAATTGCTGGCATCGGCCAAGAAGAAGATGTACGCGGCGCGCCTCGCCCGCCCCACTCCTTATATCGATAGAACGCTCTATGTTGGCTGGAACGCCATGTGTATCTCGGCGTATCTCGAAGCGGCCAAGTGCTCGATCTGGATGACGCACTCACTTCGCGTTGCGCTCGCTCGACCGCTTGCTAGCCGAGGGTTGGGTTCGAATTCAAAGACTGCCGAGCCAACTTCGCCTTCGCCGGATACACACGTCGATGGCGTGCTCCGCCACGTGATTGCCTACTCCGACCCGAAAGCCGGACGCCGCGAAACTTCCGGCATCCTCGACGATTACGCTTTCACCGTGATCGCCTGCCTCGACGCCTACGAGGCGACGGCCGATCTCAGCTATTTTCGCTTTGCGCGGAAGATCGCGGATGCCATGGTGGCGGGATTCTACGATCGCGAGAATGGCGGCTTCTTCGATACGCGCATTGGAGACACAACACTGGCCGGGACCCGCGCAGCAGCCGCCGAATCGTCTGAGGCGTCGCCCAACGCCCCGAAGGCAACCTCAAGCCCACTCGGCATCCTCGGAATGCAGCGCAAGCCGTTTCAGGATTCTCCCACTCCAGCAGGCAATTCGGCGGCTGCGATCGCGCTGCTGCGCCTGCATGGATATACAAACGATGCGGCCTACCGTGAGAAGGCAGAGCGCACCCTTGAACTATATGCCGCATCCGCTCCAAAGCACGGCATCTTCGCGGCTACGTATGGCCTGGCCGTCGCGCGTTTTCTCGCGCCGCACACTCAGATCGTAGTGGTGGGCACGGACACGGGCGCGTGCAAACTGTATCGCGCCGCAGCCCACCGCTTTTCTCCGAACACATCTCTCATTGGACTAGACGCCGGCAAGGCCGTGCCACAGAACCTGCCGCCCGCTCTGGCCGATACAATTCCGCACTTGCCGGCTCTCCTTGAGGGCCGGTCGTTCGCCGTTGTGTGTTCCAATTTCGCCTGCCAGCCTCCCGTGTTTGACGCTGAGGATCTGGCTCGCATGCTCGGAGCCCGAGCCCGTCCCGCCGCCTGATCGACCGTCTCACTTTTTTGCGCCAGTCCGAGATTGCCGTAGAGACGCGGCAAGCTGCGTCTCCCACCTGAAAATGTATGTTTCCCAGCCGTTTCCGGCCTCGCAACCGACCTTTCTCTGCTGAAGTTGTTCGCATTCTCGCCGATGACGTTTATGGCGGGTAGCGAGCCATGTCGGCGAACCTGTTCGATAATCCGGATCTGTACCGGTCTCTGCTGGAGGATTTGCCGGTTGGCATCTACATTTTGGATCGCCAGCACCGTGTGCGCTTCTGGAACCGCGGCGCCGAACACCTGACTGGCCATCTCGCGCACGAAGCCGTGGGCCAGAATGGAACCGGGCATCTCCTGGAACCCTGCGACCGCAAGGGGCGGGAGCTCTCCGGCGATCACGGCCCGATCACTGCGACCCTCGCAAATGGCTGCTCCCAACAGTTTTCCGCATACTTCCGGCACAAAAGCGGCCACCGTGTAGCCGTGCGCGTGCGCACCAGGCCAGTTCTCGAAAACACCGACGTCATCGCCGGCGCGATGGTTGTGTTCGAAGAGGCGTTCGCATTTCGCGATGATTCCTCTGGCCCCCCCATGTATGGATGCCTGGACGCACCCACCGGCGTTCCCTCCGATCGGCTGACGCGAGCCGTGTTAAGCGAGTGCGTTGCGGGAATGGAGCGATCGCATCGCGGATTCGGGTTGATCCGCATTCGTGTGCTCGGCCTGGATGAGTTTCGCGCCCGGCACGGCATTCAATCGGCCTTTCCCCTTTTGCGCACTACCGCTCAAACGATGCGTCACAGCCTCGATCCCGAAATTTTTCTCGGCCGCTGGGGAGAAGACGAATTCATTCTCATCCTGCCGTCGGCCAATCGCGTGATCACCCTGCAGGCGGCGGAAACGGTCTGGAGTTTAATCGCGAAATCGGAAGTGATTTGGTGGGGCGACCGCTTCTCGGTGCAGGCCGTTGTCATGTACACGGTGGCGCAGCCGGGAGACACGCTTGAAACGCTGCTGAATGGTTTGGAGCCAACGCATGCGGCCGCGGCCGGCCGCGCTGTAGGCGCGTAGAAACTTCCGTATAGGCCGGGACCCCGGGCAACCGTGTGTCCGCCATACGGTGAAAGTGAGTTTATGTTTTCGATTATCGGAATCGTCGTTGTTTTCGGCTGCATCGTCGCCGGCTATCTCATGGAGCACGGCAACTTGAAGGTGCTCGTCCAGCCAGCCGAGCTGATTATTATCGGCGGTGCCGCCGCAGGCACGGTTCTGATCGCGAATCCCCTCCATATTCTCAAACAAATCGCTGCAGGGTTAGGAGCGACTTTCGGCTCCTCGAAATTCACCCGCCAGCGTTACATCGAATCGCTCAAGATGATGTACGAACTGCTGAACAAAGCCCGTAAGGAAGGCTTGGTGGCGCTCGAGAGCGACATCGAAGAGCCCGAAAAAAGCGCGCTCTTTTCCAAGTACAAGGACTTTGTCAAAAACCACCACGTGTGCGACTTTGTTTGCGACACCATGCGCATGGCCGTGAGCGGCGGCGTCGAGGTCTTCGATCTCGATCAGATGCTGGACGCGGATATGGAGGTTCACCACCATTGCTCCGCCGAGCCCGTTGCCGCGCTCAGCACCATGGCCGACTCGTTGCCCGGACTCGGCATTGTCGCCGCCGTGCTAGGCGTGGTCATCACCATGGGCGCGCTGGGCGGCCCTCCCGAGGAAATCGGCCACAAAGTCGCCGCCGCTCTTGTCGGCACATTCCTGGGCATTCTTCTCTGCTATGGACTGGTCGGACCGTTGGCGGCACGCATGGGCAAGCTGTCAGAAGAAGAACACGCATTTCTATTAGTGATGCGAGTCGTTATGGTGGCTTTCCTCAAGGGCGTCCCACCCATCATGGCCGTCGAAATCGGCCGCCGCGTCGTCCCCGGGCATGTGCGGCCGTCGTTCAAGGAAGTCGAGCAGGCCTGCCGCGGCGGTGGTTCGGCCGCGGCCGCAGCCGCCGCAGCGGGTTAGAACGGCCTCTATGCCCACGCCCCCCATCATCGTCATCAAGAAGAAAGGCGGCCATGGCGGACATCACGGCGGCGCATGGAAGGTCGCATACGCCGATTTTGTTACCGCCATGATGGCGCTTTTTATCGTGCTCTGGCTCCTCAATACCAGCAAGAAGATTCAAGAGGCGGTGGGAGGCTACTTCAAGGATCCCTCGGGCGTCTCCGCCAAGGTGGGCTCCAGCCGAATCCGGCGCGGGCGAGAATTTTCAGCTCGACCAAGCAAAATCTGTCCCAGCTCAAGGAACAATTGCAAAAAAGCATTCGCAGCATCAACGATCTCGAAAAGCTGCGCAAGAACATTGAAATGACGGTCACAGCCGAAGGCCTGCGCATCGAGCTGATGGAATCGCAAAACGGAACCTTCTTCGATAGCGGAAGCTCCGCGACCAGACCCCGACCTGTAAGGAATGCTCGTACTACTCTCCAAGGAACTGGGCGAAGTGCCCAACAAAATCTCCACTCGAGGGACATACCGATGCCAAACCGTACGGCGGGAAGGCAAACTACAGCAACTGGGAGTTGTCGGCCGGACCGCGCCAACGCCGCACGCCGCCTGATGCAGCAGTCCGGCATCCGCGCAGACCAGGTTTCCCAGGTCCGCGGCTTCGCCGATCAGCGCCTGCGCAATCCAAAAGATCCGATGGAAGCTTCCAACCGCCGCATTTCGATCATCGTTCAGTACATCGTCGCGAAAGACGCTGGTGGCGACCCACCTGTCGAGGGCAACAAAGAATCCGGTGAAAAAAACACGACAGCTGGCTCCGGCACAGAATCCGGTGCAAAGACCGCTGACAAGGAGGACGACAAAAAATAAGGCTGGCTAACCAGCCAGCCTTGAGGAATTTCGTTAGCTTTGTTTAGTCTTTTGTTAAGTCAACCGAACCGCAACTATTGGTCGCAATTCGGATGGTTAGGCGGGCAAAGCGGCGCGGGACCAGCTTGAGTCGGAATTCTCGAGCTAGCTGCGTACGCGAATGTGCCTACCAGACCTACCAACAGCAGTAACGCCCTGAGTGAACGTTTCATTTTGCCTTTTTCTCCTTAGGGTCTGCCGAGCGCTCGCCGAATTGCCGAGCTTTCGGCGCGGGAATTATACACAGCACCTTCGCTTTGACCTTAAGTCGCACTCAGCAATGCAAAATTTGCACTCGCCCGGCCAACGACAACGCTGTGGAAAAGTCCTCATATCCCCATCTGCACCGATAGAGGGGCAATTGCACAGTCCTTAAAGTAGTTCTTTTATTCAGTCCAGCTCCACGATTGAGAGTAGTGGGCGCTTTCAAAATTCTCTTGACACGATTTTCAAAGCGGAGCGATTCAGGAAGGAGTGGTTATTGCGAAGAGATACTAGATACGACCTTTCGAACCCGCCGCGACCGATTTCACGCGTGTCCCGGTTTCGGAGTTTTCCACAGGAGGACCATGGTCCGCATCGAAACTTGAATTGCGCGAAAACGCCCGTTCCACCATTCCCTCGAACATCGGGATCAGCGAATCGCCAGTCGCTGCCGGCCGCAGATCGGCCAGGCTGCGCTCCCAGCGCTGCGTCCGCAGAGGATTCACCGACAGCTCATGCACCGCGGTCGCGAGACTCGAGTAGGCAATCCACACGAGAGCGGATAGGTCGTAGCACAACATATTCAGCAAGTCGAGATGGTTGTTGCCTATGAACTTCCCCGCGTACAGCGCATAGAGCATCAGGTCCGCCAACGCCATCGATCCAAACCCGAGCGCAATCCCAAAGCTGAGCTGCTTACGCGACACACCGAGGAATCCCGCGAAAATGATCAGAAACAGAATCAGTCCCACCTGAACCGTGCTCACGGAACGCTCCAGAGTAGTCACCGCATGAGTAATCGGGTCCTTCATTGAGCTTGACGCGGCTACCACGACCGAAACCAGCAGCATTACCGCTCCCGCCCACTTGAACACCGGCGTGCCAAGATCCTTCAGCGCATGATAGGCGCGGAAGACATCCAGGAATATCTCGTGAATAACCTTGAACCCAAGGACGGCAGTTACCGCTTGCCCGGTCCAGTACAGGTAGAAATACCACGCGTACGTCGAGCTGCGTCCGTAGAGCGGATACAGCACCACAAAATTCACTACCTGCGCCAGGAGAAAACTGAAGAAAACCGGAAATTGCTTGTGTACCTTCCGACGCCACAGCACGCCGGCCACAACCGACTGCAATACCGGCTGGGCCCACCAGAGAAACATCGAGGTAGCGTGGCTAGTTAGGGACATTAGGCGTTCAGACCGAGCGGTCGCGGCCCCCCAACGGCCGCATCCTCTCTATCTTCGCCCATCCTCGGCTTCCACTCGCCCACGGTCAACGTACTTAAGTAACCTTAGTAACCTGTTACCCCACTGCCGACCCTTCGTCGCTGGCTCAGCTCGCCTCCGGCGTCGAATGCAAGTACGCCCGCATCATCCGCACTTCGTCGTCCTTCTCGTCCAGGTCATGCAAGAGAATGTCCCGAAGCGAAACCATTCCCCTCAGCTCGCGCCCCTGGCACACCGGCAGATGCCGGAATCCATGCCGCCGCATCAGCGTCATGCAGGTTTCCAGCGAGTCCCCAGGTTGCACAATCATCGGATCCTCCGTCATCACCTGGCTAACCTGCGTCGCAGCCGGATCCTTCCCGCCAACCACCACCCGATTCATCAGGTCGCGTTCGGAAAAAATACCGATCAGTTGACCGTGCTTCAGAATTGGAACCGCGCCAATATTGTGAGACACCATCAGGCGTGCCACTTCGAGCACCGTCTCATGCAGCTCGGCAGAAACGACCACCTGATTCTTCACCAGATCGCTGATCAACATGGGCACCCCCCATTCGCCTCATCCAGATTTAGCCGCATTCCTGGCCCCATCGCCTTCCCGGTTTGGGAAACTGGAAAGCAACGCCTCTATGACAGCGCTGGCGGAGTATATGTCGAAAAGCCGGTGCGGAAAAGAGAAAAATTCCCTCGGCTTAGAGAAACTCGCAGCCACCCAGTACGTGAACCCTTGTCATTCCGAGCCGCTCGCAGCCGCGCCCAGCGGCGAGAGCGAACGAGGAATCTGCTCTCCTGAGCGTGCTCAAGACAAGTCGGTCTACGTCAGGGAAATCACATACGCCGCCGCCAGGAAATCCTGTGGAATCTGCGACCGATCGCGCGCGCTTACAATCACGTTGTAGTCCCCGCCCGCTCCCAGACGATTGAACACCGGCGTCGCCTCCTGCGGCTCGACCAACGCTAAGTAGTGCAGGAAACCAAACACATCCGCCGTCGGATCCATGCCCGGCGCAACGAATGACACATCCACATCCTCGTGATAAAAATGCCATGCCAGCGAGGCCGCCATCCGCACCGCCCGTTCATAGGTTCGCGGCTCCAGCACACCCGGCGCGGGATTGTCGAAAATAATCCGCAGCCGCCTCTCGTCCTCGCGGCTGAACTCGCGCACCTTGAGCGCTCCCGTGCGCGCCGTCGCCTTCCAATCCACGTGCCGTGCCGAATCCTCGGGCATGTAATCTCGTATGCGATAAAGGTCGTATCCTCTGCCTCGCACGAAACTTTCAAATTCACCGGTCACCATCGGCAGCACTTCCAAAAACTGCTCGGTCGGCTCGACTACCGGAAACGCGATAATTTCGCGCGTCAGATTCACCCGCCGCGTCTTCGTCAGGAATGCAAACGGAAAGCGCGTCGCCAACCCGAAATTCTTTTCGCGATACCGTCCACGCTCCGGAAACGTTATCTCCAGATCGGCGCGCAATTCCTGCAAGGGACTAAGAAAGGGAAAATAAACCGTCTGCTTGAGGATCGGCCGGTCTGGCTCTTCATTCACCCGCCGCAGCCGCCTGTCTGGCAAGCGCACCCACTGCTGTTCCGGCGTGCGATTCCGCGGCCAGCCAAACGTCTCCGCCTCCCAGCGCCAGTGCCGCTCCACTTTGCGCCGCGCCGGAACCACACGCACCGAAAACAATGGAACCCACGAGCTGACATTCCGCAACAGCAACCGCGCCAGCATCGGCCGCCCAGCAAACACATGCTCCGGCACATGCACATCGAGCGCCAATCCGCGCAGCACAATCGCCGACGCCACGCCTGACACCAGAATCGCCGACAGCAGCGTCGCCACCACCACATAAAGAAGATTGTTGCCGCTCTGAATCGCCGCAATTCCCAGCACAACCGTGAACAGGATGTAGATCATTCCCGCCCGCGTGACGTCGTAATCCATCGCCTCGCGTATGCGAGCCGCTGCCACTCGCCGCGCCAGATACGGCACCGTGGTCAGTCCAACAAACGTAGCCAGCAAGAGCGCCGCCGAAGCCAGAACAATCGTTCCCCACATGCTGCCCGACTCGCGCGAAACGGTGGAAAACAGCGCCGCGGCAAACGCCAGCACCAGCCCGACAATCGCGACCAGAAACCGCACCCAGATTTCAGGCAGTCCAACCCGCAGCCACGAAGACGATGTCGAGTTCGTGGTGGTCTTAGCCATCACAGAGTTCCCAGTTTCGATTCACGCAATTACCAGCCGGGTGCTGAAAGCTTAATCACGAATCGGCGTTTGAAAGGGTGTGGCTTCCAGACGCACCGCAACTGCCACAAGCTCACCGGCAGCTTTCACAGGCCGCGGAAAAACCCAATTCACGGCGGTTTGGGGAAGGGCACGAGTTCCACTCGTGCCGCTAAGCCGCTGAAAATAGACTCGCGCTTCAGCGCCTGAGGGCTGCCTCTGTCGCCCGCAATGACTTACTCCCCAGCCTCCTAGAGCGCACGGCCAGTCCCCCAAGAGCGGAAGACCCATCTCAGAATATGCCAGCAAACTACATGGTTGGAAGTGACGGAAGATTCCCAGACGGAAGATTGCCGCGCATCACTCTACAACCCTGTCATGTTGAGCGAAGCTGAGGCTCACGAAGTGAGCCTCAGCGCAGTCGAAACATCCCTACCTTCCACCCGCGCCCCGGTTTCGCCACGACGAGTGTGGCGCCGGGCCTGTCCTGCAAGGCTTGCGACTTTTTCGTGCCCCAGCAGTTTGCTGTAAAAAATCGCTTTTGGATTGGTTTTGGGAAGGGCACGAGTTCCACTCGTGCCGCAAATCGCCCCAAATCAACAGCGGCTTCCAGCCGCTGAGGGAACGCCGGACGCCCAAAACACTTTTTCAGCAAACTGTTCAGCCGCACCGCTAAGTCCTTTCACCTTGTCATTCAAGTCGTTCCGCAGCCGCGCTTGCAAGGAAGCTCTGATAGGCCTCTGATGTCCTCCGTGAAACCCCGTGTACTCCGTGGTTTCCGCTTTTTGCGGACACTGAATCGGAACTTCCCTAAACAACGAAGTCGCATTCCCAGAGTATGCCTGCATGATGCCCGCCCGGAAGTAACCGAAGATTGCCGCGCATCACTCTACAACCCTGTCATGTTGAGCGTAGCTGAGGCTCACGAAGTGAGCCTCAGCGCAGTCGAAACATCCCTACTTTCCCGCGCCCCGGTTTCGCCACGACGAGTGTGGCGCGGGCCTGTCCTGAAGGCTTGCGACTTTTTCGTGCCCCAGCAGTTTGCTGTAAAAAATCGCTTTTGGATTGGTTTTGGGAAGGGCACGAGTTCCACTCGTGCCGCAAATCGCCCCAAATCAACAGCGGCTTCCAGCCGCTGAGGGAACGCCGAGCGGCCAAAGCACTTTTTCAGCAAACTGCTAGGTTCGCGCCCGTCTTTTTGGGCGCTAACCTGGGCGACGGTAGATGTCTTCCGGAGCAAAGCCGAAGGTCCCCCGCCCGCGAAAACTCAACGGCGCCGATCCATCCATTCCTGCTATGCTGAAATCCTCCTCGCAGAAGGTGCGAAATGAAAACCAACTCCTTCTCGCTGCCGATTGTGATCGGACTGCTCATCGGCTCTTTTGCATCGGGAGGGGCGGCGGCATCCCCCCAAGAAAACTCGTCTGCAGTGCCCGTCACAATCGCAGTGACCAACCAAAGCGGAGCCCCCATCTCCGGTGCACAATGTTCAGGTCCTTGTGGGTGCCATCCTTGTCCGTACATCGGCGATGTGCCGCTTCCGATCCACCCTCTGGTAGCTAACATGCCCTTGTCGGCAGAGCCTCCCACGCAGCCACTTCCCGCCCACAAACCTTGGTGGAAACGCATCAAGCTCTAACCAACGCTGGTGACCCAGAGCCAGCCCTGACCTTGCGGAAGGGTTCGCGTCCGTCCCTTGGACACTAACCTAGGAAGCATAGGCGACGACGCGAGCCCAACAACAATGCCCACCCCTCCCTCCACCGCCAACATGTCAAGTACCCGCGTCACAGACTTCTCGCCTCGCCCAATGAGAAAATGTCCACACTGATTGGGGCAATGTGGGCGTGTGCTCGTCTGCGAAGAGGATCCAACAAAGACTGTCCATCCCGTCTCCCCAAACTATATTCAGTGTTCTTTAACAATTTAGGGCTGCCGAAACCCAAGGGCAACGAAGAATCTAAGCTAAGTCATTATTCGTGAATACTTTACGTGTAAGTGCCTACGGCTCAAGACTTTGCAAAAATTCGTCGCTAAAGTATTGATTCTAATAGACCGGGGGGGGGTACCCAGTGCCGCTAAACTATCGAACCGTGCCCACGCCGCTGCCGCCACCACACCAGCAGCACGACCGCGAGCGCGACAATCGCGAAGGCGACGTTGAACCGCGTGAGCGCCCGCACCAGAGGACGCCAATGCTGGCCAAACAAATATCCGGAGCAGGCGATGAAACTCACCCAGACGACCGCTCCCAGAAAGTTGTAGACGGCGAATCTCCGCCAATGCATGCGGAGCACTCCCGCCAGCGGCCCGGCAATCACGCGCATGCCAAACACAAAGCGCGCAAAGAAAATGGTGAACGCGCCGTAGCGGGCAAAGAGTTTTTCGCCGCGCGCCAGCACATCGTCCTGAATGCGAAAAAAGCTCCGGTATCGCTCCAGCAGCGGACGACCACCGAAGTGGCCCAGCGCGAATCCCAGGTTGTCGCCGAGCGCCGCCGCACAAGTTGCAATCACGACGATCCATCCGAGGTGCAGCTTGTGTTCGGAATAGGCGAGAAAGCTGGCCACCAGAAGCGTGGTTTCGCCGGGCACGGGAAGGCCCGCATTCTCGCAGAGCAGCATGATCGCCACGGCCCAATAGCCGTAGTCGGCAACAAAGGTTCGAACAAAATGCGAGACGCTGTGCCCCATGCGGAAGAGATCGGAGATGCCAGCTTAACAAAGCAGCAGAGAACGCGTTACCCTGCGCAACACGGGAGCGCCATAACTTGCCGTTCTTCGCCATGTAGGTACAGAGCCACGGGGAAACATGCACGCAAAAACCAGTCCGAAAAGATTCTGCCAAGCACTTGGTTTTCTCCGTGCCTCCGTGACTCCGTGGTGGACGTTATCTTTCGAACTACCTGCGGCTCGTGGTGAGGAACTGAATCAGCGCGGAGTTGAATTCCTGCGGCGCTTCTTCATAGGGCAGATGTCCCACACCTTCCAGTGCGACCAGCTGCGCATCCCGAAAGTTCTGGCGCAAGCGTTCTGCCGAAGAAAAATGCACTGCGCGATCGCGAGTTCCCCAGAGGAGCAGCGTTGGATAGTCTCGAATCGCAGGCAGCACCAGTTGCAATTCGGTCAAGTCAGCAGTCCAGGTAGTGAGAATGTGATGAGCATGACGGAACCCGTTGTTTTGCAAAACCGGCACGCGATATCCAGCCAGCGAATCGGGTGGAATTTTCGCGCCGTTGCCGAATAAACGCCGCAGCCAGAGGTAATCGAGCGAGCGCCAGCGCTCAATGGTGTGGCGGAAGACAAACGAACCGGCTGGCGATGCCAGAAACGGCGCCAGCCGCTGGCCATGCGGCGACCAGGGATTGATGGGCGCAACCAGCACCGGCCGCTTCAGGCGCGGATCGCGCGTTTCGGCCGAGAGCGCAGCCGCCATCATGGCCACGCCTCCGCCGTGCGAAGTGCCGAGGAGATCGAAATCGTCCAGGCCGAGCGCGCTGGCGAATTGAAGAATGCGTTCGGCGGTCGCGCGCAGCGAGCAGTCCATACCGTCGGGAGCGGTCGAGAGTCCAGCGCCCAGATTGTCCACGGCATAAATCGTGGCGTAAGGCGCAAGCGCGGGCATCGCAAATCGCCAGGAAAAGGAATAGCCCATCAGCCCGTGAACAAGAATGAGCGCACGTCCAGAACCGGTTTTGAGATAGCGCATCCGCCCGCCGGCAAGGTCAAGCCAGCGCTCTTCAATGGCGCGATCCACCAGGTTGGCGCGCGAGGTTTCTTTCGCTTTTTCGGTTTCGATGGGCAACTCTTTTCTCGTGGAGCGGTTCTCACTGAATAAGTGATATCGCCTCTGTCGCTTGAGTGGGAGCGTTCCAAGCTCCCACTATTTTTGTCAGAGTTCCATCCATCTGACCAAGTCGGAAATTAACTTCGCAGTTTCTGATCTCCGGTCGCGAATCTCGTTTTAGTTCGGTCCTGTGTTCGCGGCTGCAACAGCAACTTGTTCTTGGGTCTTGTCTTTAGCTTGATTCTTCGCCCGCTTTTTCCCCAGCAGCTTCTTCAGCACGCGAATTCCTTTGTCCACGTGCTTCTCTTCGAGCAGAAATGGCGGCAAGAAGCGCAGCACAGTATCCTGCGTCACGTTGAAGAGCACGCCTTCCGCCAAGCCTTGCTCCACCAACGGACGTGCTGGAACATCAAGCACGAGCCCCTGAATGAAGCCGCGTCCGCGCGCCTCTCGCGCCGCGGCATATTTACCAACCAGCGTTTGCAGTTGATCTCTGAGATAAGCGCCGACTCGCGCAACGTTTTCGAGCAGCTTCTCTTCTTCGAGAATGGCCAGATATTCCAGTCCAACGCGGCATGTGAGTGGTCCCCCGCCAAAGGTTGTGCCATGTTGCCCCGGTGAAATGGCTGAAGCGAAACGCTCCTTCGAAATGAATGCGCCCAAAGGCAATCCCGCCGCAATTGGTTTGGCGATAGCGACGATGTCAGGCACAACGCCAAAGGTCTGGAAAGCGAAGATAGTACCGGTTCGTCCGAGCCCGCACTGAATCTCGTCGAAGATCAGCGCAGCCTGATGCTGATCGGCAAGCGCGCGGCATTCGCGGAGAAATTCCGGCGAACACTCCAAGATCCCGCCTTCGCCAAAGATAGGTTCGAGCACAATTGCGCAGGTGTTCGAGTTGACGACGGCGCGCAGCGACTCGATGTTATCGCGCTCGACGAACGTCACATTTTCAAGCAGAGGCTCGAATCCCTTGCGATATTTGTCCTGGCCTGTGAGCGACATCGAGCCAAAGGTGCGCCCGTGATACGACCCCTGCAGCGCAACCAGGCCGCTCTTGGCATCGCCTCCGGCTTTGTGGCCAGCCAGACGCGCCAGCTTGATTGCGCCTTCCATCGCTTCCGTCCCGCTGTTGGAGAAAAAGACGCGGTCCAGGCCGGAGAGTTCGCACAGGCGTTCGGCCAGCTGTCCCTGATATTCGTTGTAGTAGAGATTGGAAAGATGTATGGCGCGCGCGGCCTGCTCGCGAATCGTCTTCACAATACGCGGGTGCGCGTGACCAATAGCATTGACGCCCAGTCCGGCGACAAAGTCGAGGTACTTCTTGCCCTCGAAATCGAAGAGGAAAACGCCTTTCCCGCGCTCAAAGGCTACCGGGTAACGATTGTAGGTTGGAAGTAGAAAACGCTTTTCGAGATCGACGATTTGTTCTAGGCGAGACATGTATAGATTTTAGAACGCCTGGAGGGTATGCGAATAGCGGGACGATTGGGAGAAACACTCTGCTAGAATCCTCGCATTGTCCGTGGGGGTTCCATGATCCGAAGCAGTTTCCGAAGCGTCTTCCGCATTGCACTTTTCCTGACTGCGCTGGTCTTGCCGCTTGTGGCAAAGGATGGCGCCGGCGATCCCCGATTGAAAAATAGTTTTCGCCGGCCCGCGAAGAATGGCTGGACATATGTCCACCTCGAAGGCCAGCCCGGCGAGATTGGATTTCAGAACGGCTACCTGCTGGCTCCCGAAATTGACGATCTGCTAAAAGTGGTCGCGGCCGAGGAGATGCACGCGAGTCAAGAAGGACTGGCAGTTCTTTCGCGAGGCGGCGCGCACCATGATGTGGCCGCACATCGAGCAGGAATATCGCGAAGAGTTGCAGGGCATCGCGGATGGCGCGAATGCCAAGGGTTTAAAGATCGACATTTGGGATGTGGTCGCGCTGAACGCCGCCGAAGAATGGGATTACTACATCAAGCAATATGACAAGGAGCATGGGATTAAGGCTCTGACAACTCTGGTTGCGCCCGACCATTGCAGCGCGTTTGTCGCCACGGGCAGCTATACCAAGGATGGCAAGATCGTCATCGCGCCACAATAACTGGACGAGTTATCTGGATGGCCAGCGATGGACGATCATGTTCGACATCGTCCCGGCCAAAGGCAATCGCATGTTCATGGACGGTTGCCCTGGCGTGATCCATAGCGCGCGACGATTTCGGGATGAACTCGGCGGGCCTAATCAGGTGACGACGATCGGCCATTTCTCCGGGTATGACACGGCGGGGATTCCGGAGTTCGTCCGTGCGCGCAAGGCAGCGCAGTATTCACTTCGATCGACGATTATGCGCGCATCATGAAAGACGGCAACAACGGCGGCTACGCCAACAACTGGCTGGTGGCGGACATCAAGAACAACGAGATCGCCGGCCTGGAACTTGGCCTGAAGAACGTCACGCTGCAGCGAAAGAAAGACGGATATTTCATGGGATCGAATTTTCCTGTGAACGAGAAACTCATTCGCGAGGAAACCGATTTCGACACCCAGGACATGAGCATGAGCGCCAACGCACGCCATGTGCGCTGGGAACAGTTAATGGCCGAGAACAAAGGAAAGATCAATGTGGCGGCGGCGCAACGCTTCATGGCCGATCACTACGACACTTACTCAAAGAAAGAAGAGCCGGACGAGCGCACGCTGGATGGACATATCGATCTGTCTCCGCGCGGGTCGCAACCTTGGATGCCCCCTTATGGAACCGCCGGCGCAGTGCAGAACAAGGCAGCCGATGCCGCGATGGTAGCTCACATGTCGTTCACAGCAGCAGCCGGTCATGCGTGCGGAAAGGACTTCAAAGCGGAAGAGCATCTGCGCGAGCATCCGGAGTTTAGCTGGGAGCAAGGTCTGCTGCGCGATATGAACGCGTATCCATGGACGGAGTTTGAGAGCGGGAAATAGCTAGCTCACCGCCTTATTCCGAAATTGCCGCAGGCCGACGACTAACAACAAGATATCGAAACCCAACAGGGCCACTAGAATCAAGGGAAGCCACAAATGCGGAAACTGCGGCACGAGCGTGGCTCGCAGGCCTTCGCTTGCGTAGACGAGCGGATTGATGAGCACGAGCTTCGCCAGAATCGGGAATTTGGCCAGCGCGCTCCACGGATAGTAAGTACAACCGAAAAATATCATCGGCGTCATCACCATACTGAACATCAAGCCGATGTGCTGCTGATTGACACTGCAGCCAAGCGCGAGGCCTCCGCAGGCGGAGAAACCGGCGACCAATAACGTAATGCCGGCGAACAACAGCGGATCTCAATATGCAATTCGAGGCCCGGGCGAAGGATGATCCGGCCAGCGGAATCGACCGCCAAGCCCAGCCACCAGCGGCCTGAATCAATCCAGCGATAATTTTTCTATGGCAACCCACGAGATGTCAATGGGCGCGAGTAGCCGGTCTTCAATCTCACGCGTAAACTGGAATTCCGCAATCAGCGGCATGGCGACGGCCCAAATTCCCGTGAACACCATGCTCATGGCCATAATGCCGGGTAGCAGCAGGCTCTTGTAAGCCGCCGGCATATAACCGCTGCCCACCATCACGCGACCGAAGATAAAAACAAACAGCAGCGGCTGCAAAAACGTTTGCAGTATGAGCGGGACCAGATTGCGCCGGGCAACGTGTGCGTCGCGGGCCAGTAATGCCAAGAACGTTTTACGGTTCATTCGCGCAGGCTCCTGCCGGTGTGATGAAGAAACAGATTTTCAAGGCTGGGCTCGGAGATATGAACATCAGACAACTCCACGCCCAGAGCGGCCGCCGTATTCACGATCTCCGGAATGAGCGGACCGCCGCGGCTGGCGTAGAGATCGGCTCCGCCATTTTCCGACGGACGGACTTCAGTCACGCTCGCGAGCGTGCCGAGGCGCTCCAGCAGCGGCGCGGAGTGATGCCCAAAACGCAAGCGCAGAAGATATCCGCCGGGGATGGAAGCCTTGAGTTCAGCGGGCGTGCCGGAAGCGATGATCCGCCCATGATCGATGATGGCAAGCCGCTGACATAGGCGTATCGGCTTCTTCCATGTTGTGCGTGGTCAGCAGAATGGTGCGGCCTTTCTGGTTGTATTCGCGGATGATCTCCCAGAGCAGCAGACGGGTTTGCGGATCGAGGCCGACGCTCGGCTCATCCAGAAAGAGGACTTGGGGATCGTGCATCATAGCGCGCGCAATCGACATTCGCTGCATCATGCCGCCGGAGAAACCGCGCACAAGCTGGTCGGCGCGATCGGTCAGTTTGAAGCGATCGAGCAATGCGTCGGCGCGGGGTGTGCGCTCTCGGCCCGAGGCCAAAGTACGCGCCGTGGAAGAGCAGAATCTCGCGGGCAGTCAGGGAGAAATCGAGATTCGGGCGCTGCTGCACCACGCCGATCAGCCGCTTGGTCGCGGCCTGTTCGCGCCAAACATCGTGCTGGCCGATCCAGGCCGCGCCGCTGGTGGGACGAACGCGCGTAGTCAAGATGCCGACCGTGGTCGACTTGCCTGCGCCGTTGGGGCCGAGAAGGCCGAAAATCTCGCCGGAAGTGCGACTTCGAGGTCAATGCCATCAAGCGCAGTGATCTGCGGGCTTCTGTCTTTGCTTTTCTTTGCTCGTTTTGCCGCCAGACTGGCTAAAAAATCCAGTTCGTCCGGGAGCTGCGGTCGGCGGCGGCGTGTGGTAGACCTTGCGCAGATCGCGCGTGCGAATCGCGGAATCCATGGAAGAGTTTCCTCTTCAGGGCGCCCCACGA
>CAWDPB010000150.1:0-13325 GCA_963804075.1 uncultured Acidobacteriaceae bacterium
GGCGCCTGCCGCTGCGTTTTCAGAAACAGTTCCGGCTCGGCGAGAATACGTTCGCGGACCGCGCGCGTAGCCTTGGCGCCAAGCCGTGTACAGTTGCCCGGCTTGCCGCGTATCGCAACGATGCTGCGACGAATGCGGCCGCCATCCGCGTGCATCGCTCGGCGTCTGACTCGCGCCACCGGCACCAGATACTTCATCGCCACTTGCGCCGCGATCTTCCCTTCGCGCACTTGCTGCTGGATCGCTTCCGGCAGCAACTCCACCAGCGCCAGACGCCGCGACACCCAACTCGCGCTGCGGTCGAAGCGGCGCGCCAGTTCGTCGAGCATAACCGAAGCGCTGTTCCATCTCCGCCAGCAGCCAGCCTTGTTCCAGCGCGCTTTCCTGCGGGCTGAACCGCAGCGACCTCGACAGCAGCAGCGCTTCGGCTTCGCTCATCGCCCAGACCGTAGCTTCGACCGTATCCCGGCCGAGTTGCTCCAGCGCGGCGATGCGCTTGTGCCCATCGATCACCAGGTAACGATCCGGCATCTGCGGCGGCCACCACCACGATGGGCGTCTGCTGCCCGCTGTCGGCCAGCGAGGCCAGCAACCGCCGCTGCCGCTGCGGCTCACGGACTCGCAGATGTTCCCATCGCCGGTCCAGTTGGTGAAACTCCAGTTGCATCGTCCCTGCTCGGGATTCAGTATGCGGCAGGCCGGAACTGGTCTTTTTCGGGAAAGGGGAAGTCTGCCCGGAACTCCCGCTGCGATCAGCGAGATACGGGCGGATCTGGTCTTTCGCGGCACGCAGCATTAATGCGCTCATAACCCCAATGAAATCTGCGCCTTGTGAGCCGAACTGGTCTTTCGCGAGCTCCCAGGGGAGTCGGTTCAAGGGAGCCGGAATCGGGAGCGGCTCCGGCGGTGGTGTTTGCGCGGCGCGCTGGTCTAATCTCCAGCCGATCGCGTAGTCCGGATAGCAATACGTAATGTTATTGTCCTGTTCACTGGTTCGGTTGCGTCTTGCTACTCTTCTCCCTTTAAATGCCGCAGCGTGTTTTTCAGCTTCATGGGCTGGATGAAGAGGTCGTGCTCGGGATACAGGCCCGGCGCGGTCATCGGGGATTTGAAGTAGAAGCTGAGCCACTCCTGAATGCCGAGCCGCGCAGTTCCGGCAGCGCTGGGCGAGATCGAGGAACAGGACCAGGTCGAGCACAATGGGCGCGGCAAGGATGGAGTCGCGGCAGAGGAAGTCGACTTTGATCTGCATGGGATAGCCGAGCCATCCGAAAATGTCGATGTTGTCCCAGCCTTCTTTGTTGTCGCCGCGCGGCGGGTAATAGTTGATGCGGACTTTGTGGTAGATATTGCCGTAAAGCTCGGGGTAGAGCGCCGGGCTGCAGAATGTGCTCGAGCGCGCCGAGCTTCGATTCTTCCTTGGTCTTGAAGGACCCGGGATCGTCGAGCACTTCGCCGTCGCGGTTGCCGAGAATGTTGGTGGAGATACCAGCCGCTCAGGCCGAGCAGGCGGGCCTTGAATGCCGGGCGCGAGGACGGTCTTCATCAGCGTCTGGCCGGTCTTGAAATCCTTGCCGCAGATGGGCACTTCGCGCTCGTGCGCAAGCTCGTGCATCGCAGGGATGTCGACGGTGAGATTGGGCGCGCCGTTGGCGAAGGGCACGCCTTCCATGAGCGAGGCATAGGCATAGATCATGGAGGGCGCGATGTTCTCGTCGTTTTCCTTCATCGCCTTTTCGAATGACTTTCAGCGTTTGATGGGCGGCCGTCTGCTCGATGAAAATTTCCGTCGAGCGCGCACCAGATCATGATAAGGCGGTCGACGCCGCTCGACTTGCTTGAAAGTTGCGAATGTCCTGCCGGAGCTGCTCGGCGAGATCGAGCTTGTTCTTCCCTTTTTTTACGTTGGGCCCGTCGATCTTCTTGACGTAGTTGTGATCGAAGACGGCTTTCATCGGCTTGATGGCGCTTAGGCGGCTCTTGACCTTGTTGAGCAGATCGCGCTCGAGCACGCCGGCATTGCTGGCGGCTTCGTACATGTTGTCTTCGAAAATGTCCCACCCGGTGAAGACCAGATCGTCGAGCGGGCCAGCGGAACGAACTCCTTGATCTTGGGAGACCGGCCATCGGTGCGCTTGCCGAGGCGAATGGTTCCCATCTGGGTGAGCGAGCCGATAGGGGCAGACAAGCCTTTGCGGACGGCTTCGACTCCGGCAACAAACGTGGTGGCGACAGCCCCCATGCCGGGGATCATCACACCCAGTTTGCCTTTGGCGGGAGCCATGGTGGCGCTATTCGTCTCTTGAGCCTTGGTTCGTTTTCCGCCACTCCGGGCGAGTCCCATCTCTCGGCGTGGCCCGTTCGGCATGGGCCAATGCGGTCTCGCGATGTTCGTGCTCACGCGCTGCTTGCGCGGTTGAGAACTGCTTGCGGTGACGACCGCCGTCAGCATCCCACCAGTCGGCCATAAAAGCTCCGGGGCGTTTTTGATACATTTCTGTGCCTTTCTGGTGGCGGTGGCTGGTCACCAACCGTCACCAACAACCTTCTATCGTCTCTCACGGAATGGAATTTTGCAAACGGCGGAGGCAACGATGCCGATCAGAAGTGAAGATGGGACATCCTTCAGTAAACCGGCTGATCGGGCTGACTCGAATGAATGATCCCCTGATCAACGGAAAGCATGTAAGCTACGCCGCCTTCGCCGGTCCATGTGGATAGGTTGAAATGCGCGCCAGACGGGGCCTTGTAGATGGTGATATCGTGGAAGGTGAGCGGCTTATTGCTTTCGCACCGTTCAGGGGCTTTCGTCGGCCGCAGGAAATACGCTCCTCGGCCTGTGCCAACAACGGCGGCTTTGCCATCGGGTTCGACCAGCACGGCTGAAGCTTCATCGATCGCGACTTCGCGGGGCTTCTTCGACCACCGTCCTGATCAGCCGCGCAAGAAAAACCAGAGTGCGCCCTATGCGATCCCGTTTAGCAAAGTGACTGTCTGTAATTTGTCCTCAAGAACTGGAATGCTTCAGGAAGTCGCGGACAACGGTCACACGCGAAAAGTATGGATTAGCCAGAGCTTCTCTCGATTTAGTTCGCTATCGTCGGGAGGATCGTTCAGCGCGCCATAGGAGAATTCTCCCAGAATGGCCAGGCCCGCGCTCGTGCCGCCAATCGGCTTGCGCGCCACGGCCTCGTTGATGGCATCCTGCACCGGCGTCGTTTTCCAGAAATTGACGTAGTGTGCCTGATCGCCTCCGGCAATGAAAATTGCCTCGGCATGGCGAATGATCGTCGGCCACAGCGGGATCCCCGGCTGCACGGCGGTTAGAATGATGAGTGTCGCCACAGAGTTCAGTTTGCACAAACCATTAACGTAGGAGTTATATTCGTCGTTGCCATGAGCACGAAGGATGAGGAAATCTCCGCCATCAGCTTTGTTGCACAACCAGCGGAAAGCTTCATCCAGATCGTTGCCCCCGCCCATCATCGCAATGCCGGGCGAAGGTTCGGTCGTGGCATCGTCTCTTTTGGCCAATGCGAACGTATTTGTATGTGCCGGGCGTGGGCAGAAAACAAGAGCAGGAATAAGAGACTGGCGCAACAAAAAGACGAACTAGACTTCTGGCATACGGAGCGACTTTTCATTCATCTTCGCCAGCGGACGGCAAGTCAATTATGACTCGGCCAAGCAAATCTGTGTGCGACCGATCTTGAATCGCATGGTTCGGGCGGCACTCGCTGAATGCTAGAATCGACTGTGGCTGCCGACTCTCTTCGCCTGATTGCCGTGGATATCGACGGCACGTTGCTGAATCCTCAGTTTCAGATTTCTCCGGTTGATCTGGCTGCGCTGCGGCGCGCCAACGCGCTCGGGATTGAGGTCATCCTGGTAACCGGTCGGCGGCACTCCTTTGCTTTGCCCATCGCCCAGCAATTGGGGTTCGATCTTTGGCTGATTTGCTGCAATGGCGCGATCACGCGCTCGCTGAGCGGAGAAACTTTCCATCGCGATCTGCTGCCGCAGGGGGTCTGCCGGGAACTGGTCGGTGTGATGCGCGAATTTCGCGGGCAGACAGTCATTACATTTGACACGGAGTGCAGCGGAGCGATCGTTGTAGAGCATCTGCGGGAACTGGAAGGAAGCATTCAGCGCTGGCTGGAGAAGAATCTGGATTTTATCGAGTTCGTGATTCCTATAGAGGATGCGCTGAAGTCGGACCCGATCCAGGCGATGTTTTGCGGGCCGGTTGCGTAAATGCAGCAGGCGCTGCGTGTGCTGGAAGCCAGCGGACTGCCGATCACGGTGTTGCGGACAGAATATCCGGCCGGGATTTGTCGATTGTGGACATACTCAATGCCGGCTGCTCCAAGGGCCACGCGCTGGAGCGCTGGACGAAATACAGGCGCATCGGGCGCGAGCAGGTCATGGCCGTTGGTGACAATTACAACGATATAGAGATGCTGGCTTTTGCCGGGCAACCTTTTATCATGGGGAATGCGTCTGCCGAGCTGCTGGAGCGGGGTTGGACGGCAGACGCGCTCGAATGCCGAGCATGGGGTAGCGGCGGCGGTTGAGGCTGTGTTGGATGGCAAGCCGGTTGGGGCGGAGTAGAGAGTTTTGAGGGCGGCGGCGCTTGGGTAAGTCGCCTGCTGAACAGTCGGCAAGGTGCGGCGCTACGGTCGAGAATTGTGAATCGGGTCATGCTCAAGCCGGGTCGAATCTTCGTGGCGATCTTCTGCGCTGGGGTGGTTTTGGCGCTCGCCGGAGCTGCTTCGGGTGCGGATATTGCCGTCTTGCGTAACGGTTTCACGATTCGCCATGACCATCGGATCGTGGTCGGCGAGATGACTCGGCTTTTTACCTCCGCCGATGATTCCAGCTTTACAGATATCGCAACCGCTGAGATCACTGGGTTTGAGAAGGATCTGACGCCGCCTCCTCAGCCTACTGCGGCGCCTTCGTTCCCGGCCACGGGTCCGGCACGTCCCGCCGCTGCACCGCCTCCCGTGGATTTGAATCAGGTGGTCAGTTCGGCGGGCGCGCAGTACAAACTTGACCCCGACCTGCTGAATAGCGTGATTCATGCCGAAAGCGGATTCAACGTACGCGCTCGTTCGCCGAAGGGCGCGCAGGGATTGATGCAGCTGATGCCTTCGACAGCAAACGCCTTAGGCGTGAACAATGCATTCGATCCGGCGCAGAATGTGGATGGGGGCAGCAAGTATCTGCGGGAGTTGCTGGAGCGATACAACTTCGACCTGGTCAAAGCGCTGGCGGCTTATAACGCCGGGCCGCAGCGCGTGGAACAGTACCACGGAGTGCCGCCGTTCCGCGAAACTCGCGCCTACGTCGCGCGCATTATTAAGGAGTACAACCGCAAGATCGATGCGCAGGAAAAAGCGGAGGCTTTAGCGAAGAAACAGGCTGCACCGCAAAGCGCGAATAAGCAAAGCGCAACGACGCCGACTGCGAAGACCACGCACTCTAAGTCGGCGAAGGCTTCGAGCACCACGAGAAAGCAATCGGCAAAGTTAGCTTCTCACACGGCATCGAGCGCACCTCCGCTGCCTTCAAGTCCCGCTCCCGACAGTTCTCCGCGTTGACCTCGCCTGCTCCCTCATTTACCTTCAACTGAGCGCGCCCTCGGCGCAGCCCGCTTCCTACACGAATGAATATTAAGAAATGGCTGGCATACGCGGTCGTTTTCCTTATCCTGGTCGCGCTTATCTATCTTCAGTTTCGAACCTGGCGCAACTTTGATTGGGCTCTGCTGTTTCAATCGCATCTGGCCTGGCGTCACATCGTATACGCCATGCTGTTCACGTACTTCGCCTATGTGCTGCGCGCGGTTCGATGGAAGATTTTTCTAAAGCCGGTTCGCAGTGACGCATCGGTTCTGGGACTGCTGCCGCCGACGGTCATTGGATTTACCGGACTCGCCCTGCTGGGGCGCCCCGGAGAGTTGATTCGACCCTACCTGATTGCGAAGCATGCGAATCTTAGCTTCGCTTCCCAGGTCGCCGTCTGGGCGGTTGAGCGCATATTCGATTTCGGCGGCTTCGCCGTTCTGCTGGTCTCGGCCATATTCCTGCCGCTATTCGATCTGCACACCTTCACGCAAAATGCCACCCCTGACATCAGGCACTGGATTCATCTCACAGGATATTTCCTGATCTTGCTTGTGCTCGGGCTGTTATCGGTGACGGTGACGATTTCTTACCGCGGCGAGCGGATTGCCCTGTGGGTGGAGCGGCGGTTTTCCCATCTTTCGGAGGGATTGGGGCATCGGATCGCGCACAAGATTCGGGAATTCACGGTTGGGCTCAACACGATTCACGGGCCGTCTGAGTTCTTTCAATTGGCAGCCGTGTCGATACTGATGTGGGGCGTCATCGCGTTGGCCTATGTGCAGGTGACGGCGAGTTACGGCGGGACGCTGGAAACCTTAAGCTCGACAAAGGTTCTTCTGCTGATGTTTTGCAGCATGCTGGGATCGATGGTGCAGTTACCGGGGGTTGGCGGCGGATCGCAACTGGCCACGATCAGTGCCATGGATCATGTGTTCCACATCGTACCTAAGGAATTGACCGTAAGCTGCGGGATCATGCTGTGGTTGGTGACATTCGTGTCGATTGTTCCCGTAGGATTGCTGCTCGCACATTTCGAGCGCGTGTCGCTGCGCAAGCTTTCCGCCGAAAGCGCGAAGGCGGAGAAAGACTGAATCATTGAGTCATTTAGTCATTGGGCCATTTAGTCATTGAATCATTGGACGAAGCGGCAAATGCGTTGGCAAGTCGCGTTTGTGTGGGATTTGGGTGCTGACGCCGTTAAGAGCTTCAATCACGATTTGTGGGGGACAAGCGGCCCACTAACGTGCAGGAACCTTTGTCGTAAGGAGAACAACTTTCGCATTTGTCCCCCGGATGATGTCCATTGCATTTACGACATCTGCCCACGAGACATGCTCACCCGCCTCGACATAAACGACCCAGTCCGGGCGGAGCTTGAGCTGGCTTCTCAATGCATCGGCCAATTCGCCCCACGAGACGGGCTTGGAATTCAAGTACAAGTGTGGGGGTACCTCAGCGCCTGCGTCTTCTATCCGAACAAGCGCAGGCATGGTCGAGTAATCGACGGTCGAACCTGATTTCAAAACAGAGACTCGAATCCCGACGGATCGTTGATCCAATCCCCATGAATAGATGAAAATAAGGAAGCTCGGTATTATCAGAGTAGCTAAGACTATCGTGTAGGCGAGTCGAAACGGTGGTAAGCCCGCGAACCTTGCTCTTAGCGGGTGCCTCCGCAGCAGTGGATAGTCGTGTCCGACGCTTTCGGAGATGGGAGGTTCTTCGCGGCACTCGCACACCCATGTTCTATTTAGACACCGAGAAGACCCCTGAGCACCAGATGCCCGAAGTTACGGTACGTCGTGCGGGTGATTGTGACGCTTTGGGAGCGCCCAATGGCGATTCGTACCTGATGTCTGACCGGCCGATTCCAGCAAATGCTTCTTAATGCCTAAATGGCTCAACGATTCAATCACTCAATGATTCAATGACTCAATCCCCCAACTGCTACAATCATCGGTACTCTCCGACGCGCCATGAAATGCCCTTTTTGCGGCTTTGAAAACGACAAGGTAGTCGACTCGCGCGAAAGCAAGGAAGCCGATTCGATTCGCCGCCGCCGCGAGTGCCTGAAGTGCGAGAAGCGCTTCACCACCTACGAGCGCATCGACGAAATTCCCTACATGGTGGTGAAGAAAGACGGACGGCGCGAGCGTTTCGACCGTCAGAAAGTGCTCAACGGCCTGATGCGAGCCTGCGAAAAGCGGCCCGTGCCGATCAGCAAGCTGGAGCAGATCGTAAACGAGGCCGAGACGCTTTGTCATTGAGTCTCCCGAGCGCGAGCGCAAGACCAGCGAAATTGGCGAGCTGATCATGAACCGCCTGCGCCGCCACGACAAAGTCGCGTATGTGCGCTTCGCCTCCGTCTATCTCGACTTCAAAGATGTCGGCGAGTTCATGAACGAACTGAAAGATCTGCTGAAAACAAAAGACACGCCGGAAGCAAAAGGCAAGCCTAATCGGGTCATCGGGTGATCTGGTCATCGGGCCATCGAAGATCAAAACCTGTCTCTGCATGGTTTTGCTTTTCGATAACCCGATGATCCGATGACCCGATCATCCGATCCGATTTATGACGCATAAAGTAACTCTCATTCCCGGCGACGGCATTGGCCCTGAAGTCATCCAGGCCACCGTTCGCATTCTTGAAGCTACCGGCGTGAAATTCGAATGGGAGAGCTTCGCCGCCGGCAGCGAAGCTTTCGAGAAATATCACGAGTACATTCCCAAGGAACTGACCGAATCGATTGAGCGCACGCGCGTCGGCCTGAAGGGGCCGGTCACCACGCCGATCGGTGGAGGGTTCTCCAGCATCAACGTGGAGTTGCGCAGAAAGTTCGAGCTGTTTGCGAACTTCCGTCCCATCCGCAATCTGCCCCACATCCCGACCCGCTATCCCGATCTCGATATTATTGTTGTCCGCGAAAATACGGAGGGCCTGTATTCCGGCATCGAACACGAGGTCGTCCCCGGCGTCGTCGAAAGCCTGAAGATCATCACCGAGAAAGCATCGACGCGCATCTCGCGGTTTGCCTTCGACTACGCGCGCAAGAACAAGCGGAAGAAAATCCACAGCATTCACAAGGCCAACATCATGAAGATGTCCGACGGCCTTTTCATCCGCTGTTCACGAACGATTTCCAAGGAGTATCCCGAGATCGCCTACGCCGAGCACATCGTAGACAACACGTGCATGCAGCTGGTGATGAACCCGTATCAGTACGACATGCTGCTGCTGGAAAATCTTTATGGCGATATTGTCTCCGATCTGTGCGCGGGACTGGTCGGCGGGCTGGGCCTGGTGCCGGGCGCGAATTTTGGACATGAGTGTGCCATCTTCGAAGCCGTGCATGGTTCCGCGCCGGATATTGCCGGGAAAAATATCGCAAACCCAACCGCCGTGTTGCGCTCCGGTTTGCTGATGCTTCGCCATATTGGTGAGGCCGAAGCGGCCTGGAAGATTCGTAACGCCATCGATCAGGTCTATCGCGATCAGAGCAGGCTTACTCGCGATGTTGGCGGCAAGGCTGGCACGTCGGAGTTTGCCGACGCGATCATTCAGGCGATGGAAGCGCCGGTAAATCCCGCGCCAATGCCGGTGCCTTCGTAAAACCGGTGCATTCATAAAAATGGAGGCGATTGCGCCGGGCTCAGTCCTTGCACGGGCGATTGTCTTCGAAGCATGGCGAGTATCTGGTAGAATGCGGCGGTTGGAGATGAAGTTTGCACTTATTTGCGCCGGAATCGGGCGCGCCGCAGGGGGCTTGTGCTGAAGGGAATCGATCTTCCGTATAACCAGGGGTTGCACCGCTTCGCTATTTTCACCGCCAGCGTCACACTGGTTCTCATCGTGGCCGGGGCGCTCGTTACCAGTAATGACGCCGGACTTTCAGTGCCCGATTGGCCCACGTCATTTGGTTCCATCTACAAAATTCCGCACATGGTGGGTGGCATTAAGTATGAACACACGCATCGCATGGTTGCGGAGTTCGTCGGGCTGCTCACGATCATCCTGGCCGTCTGGACCTGGCGAGCTGAGAAACGGCGCTGGCTGCGGATTCTCGGCCTAGCCGCTCTTGGAACCGTGATCGCCCAGGGAATCCTCGGTGGACTGACTGTGATATTCCTTCTCCCGGCTCCCATTTCCAGCGCACACGCCGCCGTCGCGCAAACCTTCTTTTGTATTGCAGTCTCCATCGCCGTATTCACCGGACGCCGCTGGCTTCAGGAACAGCCGCGCACAGAGTTCGACACGCGCCGGCCAACGCTGTTCACACTCACACTGCTCTCTATTTTCGTTCTGTACGTACAACTTCTCCTGGGCGCGATGTTCCGTCATCATGGCCTGAGCTGGTGGCCGCATGTAGTTCACGCGGCGGTTGTTGCCATAGTGATTTCATGGACAGCGATCCGCGCCATCTCGGTTTATTCCAATGTTGACGCGGTCAAGAGGCCAGCTGTCATTATGCTCGGCCTGATGGTGGCACAGCTTTGCCTGGGTTTTCTGGCCTTTATTACACGCGTCATGTGGGGACAGGATGCGGCGCAACCGGAGCTGCCCATGGTGATTGCGACTGTCGTCCACGTCGCCGTGGGCGCACTGCTGCTGGCCACCACGGTTGTTCTTGCCATACAGGTATGGCGGCACATTCCGGTGTCGTTCGAGGAGCGCGTGCCTGGGGCAGAGCGGAACCCAGCGGCGGCCTAAGCACCATGCAGTCTTGCGTCTGAATTGCACACCGTGCGTGCCATGGCCGAGAGGCAAGGTACGTAGGTCGTCTTCCTCGCTGCCGGGAATGTCGTAGAATGATCATGTGGGCATTAACTCAACCGCAATAGACTTTGTAACCGCCGAACAATGCGCCGAGCCGGCGGGCGCGGCCATCATTCAAGTTCGCAATATCGTTCACCGTTACCATGACCGCGTCGCGCTGAACGGCGTTTCATTCGAGGTTCAGCCAGCAGAACTCTTTGGCCTGCTCGGCCCCAATGGCAGCGGCAAAACGACTCTCTTCCGCATTCTCTCCACGCTCATGGTGCCCACGTCGGGTACGGCGGTGATCGCCGGTCTCGATGCCGTCCGCCAACCTGGAGCGTTGCGCCGGCACATCGGTGTCGTATTCCAGGCCCAGAGTGTCGACCTCAAGCTGACGGCCCGCGAGAATTTGTGGCACCAGGGACATCTTTACGGTTTGCGCGGCTCGCAACTTAACACGCGCATCGACGAAATTCTCACCCGCGTTGGATTGCTCGATCGCGCCAACGACCGGGTCGAAACTTTCTCGGGAGGAATGCAGCGGCGCATCGAACTGGCAAAGGGCCTGCTTCATCATCCGGAGGTCTTGCTGCTCGACGAGCCTACGACCGGGCTCGATCCCGGCGCGCGCCGCGATCTTTGGCAATACCTGGCGATTCTGCGCGACCAGGAGCGCGTCTCCATCATTGTGACTACGCACCTCATGGAAGAGGCAGAACGCTGCGACCGGCTGGCGATTTTGAATGAGGGCAATCTCATGGCTCTCGGCACTCCGGAGGCGCTTACGCGCGAGATCGGCGGAGACGTCATCCTGTTTGAAGTCCGCGATCCAGAGTCGCTGGCGGCCCGGATTCGGGAGCGATTTCACGTTGATGCCGCGGTGCTCGACAAGCATGTCCGTATCGAGATCGAAAATGGGCATCGTTTTGTGCCCGATGTGGTGGAAGCGTTCCCGGGAGAAATTCAGTCGCTCAGCGTAAGCAAGCCGACGCTGGAGGATGTGTTTATCCACCGCACTGGGCATCGGTTTTGGAACGAAGAAGCCGAGGCTGCCGCGGCTACAGTGAAGACGAAAAAGGGAGCGAAGAAACACTAGAGATGGCAACTCAGACAGCAACCTTCCCGGCGGCAGCTCCACAATCCGTAGGCGTCATGCTCCCCGCCTTCACGCTCTGGTGGCGCGAGGTCGTGCGCTTCTATCGGCAGCGCGCGCGCGTCGTCGGCGTGATTCTTTCTCCGCTTCTTTTCTGGATCGTCATCGGCTCCGGCTTCGGAACCTCGTTCCGCTCCGGCCAGGCCTCCGGCCAGCAGCATTATCTGGATTATTTTTATCCGGGCACGCTGGTGATGATCGTGCTCTTTACCGCGATTTTCACCATGATGTCGGTGATTGAAGATCGCAACGAGGGCTTTCTGCTCTCCGTGCTGGTCGCGCCGGTTCCGCGTGCAGCCATCGTGCTGGGCAAGGTGCTGGGCGGCACGACGCTTGGCCGCTTTACAGGGTCTGATCTTTCTTGTGTTCGCGCCGCTGGTGGGCGTGCACATGACGGTTGCTTCCTTCGGCCTTATCGTGCTGACGGTCTTTCTGGTTTCGTTCGCGCTGACGGCGCTCGGCTTTGCCATCGCCTGGCCCATGGATTCCACCCAGGCGTTTCACGCCATCATCAATTTGTTCCTGATTCCGCTATGGCTGCTCTCGGGCGCGCTCTTCCCTCTGTCCGGCGCTTCGGGCTGGATTCGCTGGCTGATGTATGCCAACCCACTGACGTACGGTGTTGAAGCGCTGCGCACGTTGATGTATCCTGACGCGCCCGCCGCGTTTTCGCTGACTTCATCCATCATGACGTTGGTTCTCTTCGCACTATTTATGTTCGGGCTCGCATTCGTGCTCGCGAATCGGCGCACAACGAAGCCAGCCGCCTAGACGAACTCTCATCGGTCATCAGCCGCCGGGAAAGACGCTGGATCGGATAGTCCTGTAATCTGGTATCCACAATCATGCCTGACGACCAACGCCCCACGACCAACGACGCTTCGCCCCCTCTCGACATCCTCGCCCTGGCCGCCCACCGCGACGACGTAGAGCAAACCTGCGGCGGCACGCTCCTCAAGATGGCCGAGCGCGGATACCGAACGGGCATTCTTGACCTGACTCAGGGCGAGATGGGTACGCGCGGTACGGCCGAAGAACGCGCCCATGAAGCGGATGAAGCGGCGCGCATTCTAAAGGTGTCGTCGCGATATGCGCTCGATATTCCCGATGGCCGCGTCGAGAACACTTGGGAAAACCGCCTCAAGGTTGCCCGTACACTTCGCGCGTTGCAGCCGCGCGTATTGATCCTTCCCTACTGGGAGGGCCGGCATCCCGATCACTACACGGCGTCGGTGCTTGGCTATGAGGCCAGCTTTCTCGCCGGACTGGCCAAGCTCCCGATCCTCGATCATCCAGTGGCAGCGAGCGGCAGTCGCTCCTTCTATGACTTCGGATCCGCGGGCCTTGCACCGCATCGTCCGTTCAAGATTATCTACGCTAGTCTTTACCGCGATGTTCGGCCAACCTTCGTCGTCGATATCACCGACCAGTTCGAGACGCGCTTTGCTTCGCTGATGGCGTACAAATCGCAGTTCACCGATCAACAAGCTGGCAGCGAAATCTTTCCCGCGCAAGCCGAGATTCGCGCACGGATTGAATCGATGGCCCGCTTCTACGGCATGCTTGGAGGCGTCACCTACGCCGAGCCGTTTGTGCAAAAGGAAGTCGGGCTGGTGGACGATGTAATGGCGATTCCTGTGAAGTCGATTTAAGAAACACTCGCTAGTCCGAGCCCCATATTTCGCCGATGACCCGCTGAAAGTTAGCGCCCAAGACTTTCTCTATCACCGCCGCGGGTTGCCCGCGCTTGGCGAGTTCCTCGGCGATCACCTGCATGTGATCGGGA
>CAWDPB010000151.1:0-9252 GCA_963804075.1 uncultured Acidobacteriaceae bacterium
AAGTCGTTCTCATCGAAACCGACCACTTCCAGATTGAGTTTCTTGAACTTCTCGCTCATCGACTCTTTATCGAGCACGCGGAGCACGGCGTCTTCGCCATGGATCGAGGGCATGATCGAGACACGGAAATCGATGGCGCGGCCGTTGTACTTCACGCGGAAGCGGCCGTCCTGGGGCACGCGGCGCTCGGAGATGTCGAGCTCGCTCATGACCTTGATACGGGAAATGATGGTGGAATGATGCTCTTTGCCGATCGGCGGCATGGCATTGGTGAGCACGCCGTCAATACGAAACTTGATGTACACCGAGTCGTCGCGCGTCTCGATGTGAATATCGCTCGCCCTGCGCTGCAACGCGGTGAACAGCGTGGTATCGACGAGGCGGATAATCGGGCTCATGTCCTCGCCCGCCGTGGCCGTCAGTTTGTCGATGGAAATGGTTTCGTCGTTTCCGGCGTCGTCCTCGCGGATCACGTCGAGCGTGAATCCTTCGCTGGCGTCTTCCAACACGCGCTTGGACTGCTCGGTCTTTTGCAGGATCTCCGAAATCTGCTTTTCGGTTGAAACCTTGGTGACGATACGCTTGCCGAGCAGCAAGCTGATTTCATCGATCATCATCAACTGGCTGGGATTGGCGATCGCGATTACCAGCCGTCCGTCCGCCGTTTCATCGAGCGGCACGAACTTGTAGCGGAACATCAGATGGACGGGAATCTTCTCGAATAGATCGTGCTGCAGCTGGAAGTCGGTCAGATCGATGAATTCGCAGCGATAGCGCCGAGCGATGTCGCGCGCGCGTTCAATCTCGTCCCCGACCGGGATCGCGTCCGGCATGGGTAAATTCTTCCCGCCATTCCCCGGATTTAACACAACTGTTTTCTTGTCCGCCATTTTCGTTCCAGTCTGTATAACCGGCTCTCGGCGTTGGGCTCTGGGTTTTTGTGACGCCCTTTGTTTCCCTACATTGAAGCCCAAAGCCGAAAGCCCAATTTCTTAATGCACACTCGCCCCTAAAGTGAAGATCGGCATATACAGCGAAATCAAAATGCCGCCGACGATCACCGCCATAAAGATCAGGATGAGGGGCTCAATCAGAGCCATGGCCGCTCCCAGAGCCGTCTGCACATCTTCCTCGTAAAACTCCGCCACCGAACTCAGCATGGCCGGCAGAGCGCCCGTAGACTCGCCCACCTCGAGCATTTCCACCGCGAGGTCCGGAAACAGATTTTGGTCTTCCAGGCTCTTGGACAATGTTTGGCCTTCACGCACGCGCGCCGCCGCTTTGATAATTCCATTCAGCATCTGGCGGCTGCTCAACGAGGCGCCCGCCGTTTCCATTGCCGGGACCAGCGGGAGACCGCCTTGCAGCAGCGTCGCCAAAATGCGCGAAAAATTGGCGACCTGGTATTTCATGCGAATTTCGCCGAGCAGGGGCAGCGCGAGCATGAATTTATCGATGGATTGTGCGCCACGGTCGCTCTGCTTCCACCGCCATCCCACGACGCCTACGACCACCAGAACCAGGAGAACGACCCATGCATACTTCTGGGCGTGCAATCCAACCGACAGCATGAACACGGTGATTGCCGGCAGCTGCGCTCCCATGTTGTCAAAAAGTTCGGCGAATTTTGGAACCACATACGTGATCAGGAAGCCGAGCATCACCGTAACCACAGAGACCAGCAACGCCGGGTACACCAGCGACACGGCCAGTTTCTTTCGGAAAGTCTGCACCATGCGCTGGTACGCAATGAAGCGGCCCAGGACTTCTTCCATGCTGCCGCTCTTCTCACCAGCCAGCAGTGTGGTCGTATACATCTTGGGGAAAACCTGCTGTGCGGCAAAGGCATCGGAAAGCAGCTCACCGCTCTTGACGCGTTCGCGCACGTTTTCAAGCAGCCGGAGCAGGCTCTTGTCGCGCTGGCGTTTGATCAGCAGATCGAGCGCCGTCAAAATCGGCAACCCTGCCTTAATGAGGGTAAGAAACTGCTGGTTGAAGATGAGGAATGTCGCAGCTTTGATCTTGCCGCGCTTGCCGAACTTGCCAGAACCGGTCAGGATGGTTCGCGGCTTAACCCAATAGACTAGGTATCCCTGCTGGCTAAAGCGCTCCTGGACCTCGGCTTCGGAAAAGCCGTGCTCCACCTGCTCGCGCATGTTGCCTTGCTCGTCAGCGACTTTGACCAGAAATTCTGCCATGGGCGACGCTTAATTCTGGGGACTCATTAAAGTGTAACATCCTGCTCCCAAAGCGCTTACGCGCGTTGGGGAGGCAGTGGTACGCAGGTAACACGGCCCCCCCGCGCCAGCCCTTTCGGGCCGAAGCTCCTCAGGGTGCGAATGCTCCTTCTATCGTCTCAACGCCTGCCGGAGGGACAAAGTGAAACTGGCTGTCGGCCAAATTCATGTTCTCCTTCCAACCGGAAAATCGAAATTCCGTACTTCCGCCGCCCGGATCAACAAGCACAATTCGCGCGATCTGATGAGCGGGGGTAATCTCGAGTTGCACTTCATTTACTTGGCCAACCATGGCTTTCGGTACACCTCGAATCACGACGTTTCCAGGGCTGGTTGGAGTTTGATCTACTGCTTGCGATAGTCCTTGCAACTCATTCTCCAGCTTGGTCTTGCCAAGCAGGAATGCAATGGGTGATCGCACGTCGTCAAGCTGCCGCAAGCCGGTCTTTCTTAGCTGCCGCTCGGACGGCACATAAAACCACACACTCTGGCCGTCGCTTATAAACAGCTTCACTCTAGGAGAACGGTACTCCCACCGCATCTTGCGCGGCTTTTTGAGCCATAACGTGCCCGATTCTTCTCGTTCTGCGCCTTCTCCACGGTAGATTTCCGTGAAATCCGCTTCCAGGTTGCGCAGGTGGTTGTAGTGGTCGTCAACTGCCTGGGCGAGCAGGCGAACATTTTCCCGCGAAAGGCTGGTTGGATGGGCGATGCGCGAACCAGGATTTGACTGGGCGACACCCTGAGCAGAGGAAGCGGTTCCACCGACGACCACGAAGCTGGCTAGCAAGCTACCCAGCCAGACCATGCGAAAGTTGTTCAATCGGAAAGTCCCCACCCCTGATTCTACCTCTCCTGCGCCCTTCATCTTCGCAAGTGTGTCTTCCTGAGCGGAGCACGAATCCCGCGAAGCGGGATTCATGCGGAGTCGAAGGACCCCTACCCTCTAGTCGAGCACTTTATTGACGGCGAGTCACGTCACAGACAACCACACCCCGACGGCTCACAATAAGCTTTCAGATTGTCGAATCGAGGTTAATCATGGAACCCAAGCACCACCGTTGTGAAACCTGCCGCCTGCGCGCGCTCGCCGAGAAAAAACCGCAGTCCTTGCTTGCCCGTCTCTGGCGCTGGCACACCGGATGGTGCCCAGGGTGGAAGTCGTATCAGCGGTCGCTGGCCGAGGCGGAGAAACGCCCGGCCGCGTGAGGTCTGAGCGGCGGAACATCCGCGCCAACATGCTATGCAGGAGTGATCGTCTTTGAGGTCGTGCTACACCATCGCTTTCATTGACGTGCCCGCGTCGCCCCACGTAAGATTTTCGCCTTGGTGATCTGGCCGAGGGATGGGCCGGACTCCGAAGACACACAGGAGAAAACTCTATGACACTGGAAGACGCGCGTCGCGTGATTGCCGCCGCCGAAAAGAAGGCCAAAGAAATCGGCCAACCCATGAACATCGCAGTCGCGGATGAAGGCGGGAATCTCGTCTCCCACGTGCGTATGGACGGAGCCTGGCTCGGCAGCATCGATATTTCCATAAAGAAAGCCTATACATCGCGGGCATTCGACATCGCTACGAAAGACTTGGCAACCCACTCGCAGTCAGGCGGACAGTTTTTCGGGATACATGCCTCAAACGATGGGAAAATCATGATCTTTGCCGGAGGCATACCGCTGAAGCGCAATGGCAAGGCGGTAGGTGCAATCGGTGTAAGCGGCGGATCAGGCGACCAGGACCATGCAGTAGCCGAGGCTGGAGCCGCCAGTTTCTAATCCCGCGCCCGGCGGTTTTGCGCCAACTACGGAACTTGGTCCCCGCATCCATCGCGCAGGCTGGCGTGGAACTCAACCGGGATAGGGCCGCTCGGGTACACTAACGCGGAGTTTGTGAAAGTTGTCACTCGTCCGCAATCAAATGCAATTTCGATGTTCTGCCGCGATCGCCATTTAACAGCCAGTCCGGAAAAGTCGTAGCCGTGAAGAAAACAGTGCTGCTTCTCGTTCGTAGGAAATGCAAGGCTTGAGCTATCGGCCCGCAAACATCAACGTTTATAGACCCTGAATGATGAAATTCCTGAGAACGAATGAGGACCTTATAGGAGCCGTTTCTGACCTCCGTAACTGTTTCGTCGGGTTTACCCCGCGCACAGAGCATGAACGCAACAAGCTGCAGGATGCTGAGGGCTGCCCCGATTGAGAAGACGATCCGAACCGGAAGCCGCAACCACTTTTTTTTGATGCGATAGGCTGCGAGGAACGCCAGCACTAATACCAATGTGAGCAAGAAGACATTCAGCGGTGTTCTCAGCAGTTCGGAAGTGTCCATCATCCGTTCCCGTTTAAAACAATCCTATCGCAGGTTTGGAGTAAGTGACGCCAACTAATTCTTTGCCCACGCCGCCCCACCTAACCCGGCGGTGCTAAAGTTGCTCTTAGCGTTGGCACACCGGATAGTGCCCAGGATGGAAGTCGTACCAGCGCTCGCTAAGCCGAAGCTGACAAACACCTCGCCTCGTGAGGCCCGCGCGCCGGAACGTCCACGCCAAAATGCCATGCCATAACGGCGCTTCGAACGGTAATGAGTTATGCAGTGGAGTCCGGGTACAGGAACAAGAACCATGGGGCCGGTGTCCTTAGAAGCATGGAGCTGATTGGCCGGACCATTCTCCTAGTCGCAATGACGTGGACGCTCTCACCCTACAGCGCTGCACAGACGGAAATTATTTCGCAGCTGAGCAGTGCAGACCCTAAGGGTTTATGCGCATCTTCTGAGGAGCAGCTATTTGCGGGCAGGGATGGAAAGCCGATATGGCTAGACACCGATGCCCTCCTCAAAAGAGCAACGCATTGTATATTGCGCCCCGAATGCGCGCTTTTGCACGTCAAGCCAGAATTGAGGGGCAAGTCCTCGTAGATGTCCTAGTTGACACCAATGGGAAAGTCGCGTGCGTAGCGTTGGTTAGCGGGCATCCGATGCTTGCTGGTTCTGCGATTGAAGCGGCCAAGGACTGGACCTTTCGACCCATGAAGCAAGATGGGAAAGCCGTCGCGTTCTACGGTCATCTCGGTTTTCACTTTTCAACCGGAGGAACTGCCAAGAACGAGAACCCTTGCACGGTTGCACATTGGTAGATTCGAGAGCGATTAGCCCGTCCTACCCGATACGGCCAAGCAGGCGCAAGCAGGCCGTTTCACACACTGAGACTTCGGCGTACCAATCCTATGCCCGCGCTGCCCTACACCCCCCAATGCTAAAGTTCTCTCATGCCCCCGCCCGCAACCCCAGAAACCTTCGACGAGATTGTGGAGTGGGCCTACAGCACGCTGCCGCAGAAGGTCAGGGACCAGCCCGACTTCCCCGGTATTCAAGTTGCCGAAGAGCCTCCCGAAGACGTATTGCAGAAAAAGAACTGGCCTCGCGGCACCGAGATGTTGGGCTGTTATAACGGCGTCGTCCGGACGAAGCAGTCGCACCTGCAAATGAAGGTAGCACCCGATCTGATCTTCGTTTTTCGCGGCCCGATCCTCCGCTGTTCGCGAGGCAACCTGCGCGCCGAAGTGAAACGAGTGGTCTGGCACGAGGTCGCCCACTGGCTCGGCTATGAGACTGAGGAAGAAGTGCAGGCCTTGGGCCTGTGAGCAAGACATTTGGTGTTGTGACCGCATGAATGATTCCGCTGTCTCCCATCTGGTTCCGAGAGCAGTGTGTGGGCCGAAGGTTCGAGGAGAACTCCCCGAGGCGCGGCAGGCGTCAAAGGGAATAGGGGTCCTTCGACTCGCCGTCGCGTGCGCTCCGGCAGCGCTCAGGATGACAGAGTGAGGAGGCGCGGATCACACCAAAAACTAAACAGCTCTACTCTTGAGCTCCCTTGGTTCGGTATAGCGAGTAGTAAGGTGTCGAACCGGCTTTTGCCAGAACAGGCGATGCAGCTAGGGCGGACTCAAACAGCGGATTGTGATACACAATCCAAACCGGCCGCGGCATTTTCTTGCATGATTCGTCGAGATTGTGAATTACGCGCCGCAATCCAGCCTCGGGCAGAGGATTGAATAGGTACACGACCAGCGGCGTCTCCGGGAAGATGTACTGTCGCGCATCCATGCAGACGGCTTCGATTTCTCGCTGCGGAGGACCGTTGCGCTGCGGGTTGCCCTGAAGTTGTCTATCCCTGCATGCCGCGATATTTTTCTCCGCCGCCCGATGCAACTCCGAAATCAATTCCACGCCCACAATTTTCTTAAAGCCATATTCCGACGCCATCAGCAGTGTACGTCCCTTGCCCGAACCGACATCGATGAAGGTGAATTTATGAAAATCAATCGGCAGCGCGGTCATCATTTCCCGGAACTCCGCGGGATCGCTCGGCATATACGGCGAATGAAAGATTCCCAGCAGGCGCTCGCGCCAGCCTACGGTCCCGCTGGTGGTATCGACTCGCTGCTCCCAGTCGTAGTCCATGTCGCCGTAGCGCGAGCGGCGGCGCTCTGGGGTTGAGTCGCGCAGAAATCCCCAAAGTTCTTTCGCGAGCAGAGAAGCCGCTCCGCACGCGCCTTTGGCTCGCGCCTGTTCGCGCCACCATTCATTGAGCGCGGTCCAAAGTTGTTGGGAAAAATCCTGCGCCACGCCTGCATGCTAACAAAAGAACGTTGTCGGCGACCGGCTTGCATTTTGGGTTTGGGCTCCGCGCAAAACGCTGGCCCTCAGGGGCTGAAGCCCCGCATTTTTGCAGGCGGTTACGGCACGGCTGAAGCCGTGCCCTTCCCAAACCATCTATGAAACACGCTCTAGTCTCTGATGTGAGTTTCCGCCGTCTACGGCTTGCTCATGCCGGGCGGAAGGCCCTTGGTGATGTAGAGAGTGAGGCTCGGATCCTGCACCTCGATCCGCCCGTCCGCCATGAGCTTGTAGGGCTTTCCATTCGGATCGGCGGGCGTGCCACGGATGAACCCGGCGCGTTCCAGATCGCTTATTGTTGTGGGAAGACGTCCCTCTTGCTGGCGGTATTTTTCGACCACTTCTTCGAGGCGGGTTACATCTTCATCCACGCGCAACGCAACCAGGTGTTGCACGGCGTTTTGCCGGATGTCCGCCTCTTTTGACGTTTCGTACGCCGTGTACCAGAGCATGCGCGCCGTATCGAACTCACCGGCATGCTGCGCCATGCGCGCAGCCAGCACTGGCATGAACTGATGTGTTACGGGAAGCTTGGCACCGGCTGCAAATGCCTCGGCCGCTTTGCCGTAGTCCTTGAATTCGGTGTAGTACAGAAAGCCAAGGTTGTAGTACAAGCTCCAATTGTCGGGGTTGTTCTGAATGCCGAATTTGAGTAATTTCAGCGCCTCATCGGGCCTTCCCGCACCATTTGGGGGAGCAGGCGCTAGAAAGGTCGCTCCGAACTGATAGGACGGAAGCAGTTGAGGATCGAGTTCGGCGGTCAGTTCCAATAGCGGCCCTAGTAAATGGAAGTCGGTGGACTGCCGGTGGTGCTGATATCCAAAATACTGCACAGCGCGTGTCCAGTAGATGTCCGCCAGCAAGCCCGTATAGCCCAGGCTCATTCGCCGCAAGGCTTTGGCCGAGCGAATATAGAGAGTCTGCTGTGCGTTCGATTGAACGCGCAGGCCGTCGACTGCGTCTAAGGTCGCGGCGCCGCAGGCCATTGCTCCAACCAGCACGATGGTCGCGACAACGTTGACGTGGCGAGACGAGTTCATTTCAGGTTCCGGCGCTGAAAGATGAGGACCGCCGCGGACAGGGCCATGGCGGAATACAGAAGTGCATACAGGCTGTTATAGAAAATCAGCCGGCCCGGTACGCCATCTCCATGTGCAGCCTGATTGATAACGTTGAACGCGGATAGATTGGGCACCAGGTAGGATGCCGCGGTCATGATTGCACCCGTGAACCCGGCCATGGTGTGCGCGATGCCACGCAGATCTTCCGCGAGGTTGCCAACTACGAACAACGCAAAGGTAAACACCGCCGACATAATCGGGGTCGAGAATGACGAGAAGAAGAGCGCCAGGGCGCACACGATGAAAAACTCAAGGACGATAAAATAGAGTGCCGCCAGCACGGGCCAATCGGCTTTTTCAAAGTGGGGGGCCACATACAGCAGCGCCAGAAACACACCGATCGCCATGAAGAACGTGTTGACCACCAGCGTTCCAGTTAGTCCGAAAAACTTGCCGACGACGAACTCCCAGCGGCGTACCGGCCGCGAAAGTACCGTATAGAGCGTCTTCTTGTCGATCTCCTTCGAGACCAGGCCGATGCCAATGAAAATGGCAATCACGGTTCCAAACAGCGAGACTGCGGTCAGCCCGAGATTGATCACCACCAGTCTCTCGACATCGATCGAAATCTGGCCGACGAGAATTGCGGCTGCGGAAATCAGCAACGCAAATGCGATCAGGTTGTAAAGAACGCGATCGCGGACGGCTTCGCGGAAGGTATTGAAGGCGACGAATGCGATCCGGGAATTCATGCGCCCACCCCCATTTTGATTTCCGCCGGGCGCAGCTTCTCGACATAGAACTCCTCGAGCGAAGTACGCACCGGCGCCAGCGAAATCAGCCGGATCCGCTCCTGCCGCAGTATTTCCAGTGCCTCTTCCTGCTGTTCCTGGCGGATGATCGCATTCACCAGGTCACCGCTGGCGCGCGCCTCCGATCCAAGCCTCGCAAACGCCGCTGGCACGCCCTTCGCGCAAAAAATGACTTCGACTTTCCCCTGCGCCTGTTTCGTCAATTCAGCAACCGATCCAACTCCCCGCAGTTCTCCCTGATGGATGACCGCAACCCGGTCGCACAAAGCCTCGGCGTCCGACAAGATATGCGTCGAGAAGAATACCGTCTTGCCTTCGCTGCGCAGCTGTTGGATCAGTTCCCGGACTTCGCGTCGCCCCATGGGATCGAGGCCAGACATCGGTTCATCCAGGAAAACGACTCTCGGATTGTGCAGGATGGCCTGAGCAAGAGCAATACGCTGAAACCAGTAGCAGACGATAAAT
>CAWDPB010000152.1:0-21013 GCA_963804075.1 uncultured Acidobacteriaceae bacterium
TCGCTGTTCAAGGGATTGCATGGTACGTGAACAGCTTTATCGTCAAGCCGAACGAATTGGTTCGCGAGCGGCCTACATTGCCTACAATATCGAACTGACGCGGCAGGCCTACGGATTGAACCGGGTCGCGCAGCGCGAGTTTCCCGCGGAGACGACCGTGGATGCGGCCGACGCGGCCAATAATCAGGCTACGCTTCAGAACATCCGGCTGTGGGACTGGCACGCCCTGCAGGACACGCTGCGCCAGATTCAGGAGATCCGCACCTACTACGACTTCCCCGACATCGACATTGATCGCTACTAAATCGACGGCACAACTCGCGAGGTGATGCTCGCCGCGCGCGAGTTGAATGTCGATAAGCTTCCGGAGAGCAGCCGCAACTGGATTAACGAGAAGCTGATATACACCCACGGCTACGGCATCACGATGAATCCGGTCAATGGGTTCACGCCGGAAGGGCTGCCCACGCTGATTCTGAGCAACATGCCCGTCCAGAGCACGGTGCCCGGCCTCAGCGTGACGCGCCCGGAGATCTATTTCGGCGAGTTGACCGATACCGACGTCTACGTGAAGACGCGGCAGAAGGAATTCAACTATCCGCAAGGCCAGAGCAACAACCTGACATCCTATGAAGGCAACGGCGGCATCGTTCTCGGCGGTTTCCTGCGCCGCGTTATTATTGCGCTCGACCGCGACGACCTCGCGAAGCTGCCGTTCAGCGATGACGTGACCCAGGATAGCCGCCTGCTGATGCGCCGCAACATGCGCGATCGCGTCATCGGCCTTGGCGCCGTTCCTCACCTACGATCCCGATCCCTACATCGTGCTTGGCGACGATGGCCGGCTGTCGTGGATCATGGATGCGTTCACGGTTTCAGACAGCTATCCGTACTCGACCCATTACCGTCTCGACAACAATCTCATTAACTACATGCGGAACAGCGTTAAGGTGGTCATCGACGCCTACGATGGCACGACGACGTTTTACGTGTTCGACACGGAGGATCCGATCATCGCCGCCTACCGCCGCATCTTTCCGAGTCTATTCAAGGATGCGTCCACGATGCCGCCGGGGTTGCGCAAACACGTGCGCTACCCCGAGTTGTTGCTCAAACTGCAGGCGGAGGTCTACGGCCTGTATCACATGACGGATCCGGAGGCGTTCTACAACCGGGAGGATCTGTGGACGGTCGCCACCGAAGTCGGCATGGGCGAGGGCGGCGAGCAGACCACGCAGGCGATGCAGCCGAATTTCGTGCTGATGAAACTGCCGGGCGAAACCGGAGATGGAATTCGTCGGAGATTCTGCCCTTCACGCCCGCCAACCGGAACAATCTGATTGGCTGGATCGCGGGGCGCAGCGACGGCGCGAAGTACGGTACGTCGGTGGTCTACAACTTTCCCAAGACCAAGCTGGTCGACGGACCACTGCAGATCGAGGCGCGAATCGATCAGAACGCGCAGCTTTCCGGACAATTGACGTTGTGGAATCAGCAGGGCTCGCACGTGCGGCGCGGAGCGCTGCTGGTGATTCCGACCGGGCGAGCGCTCTTGTATGCGGAACCGATTTACCTGCAGGCCGAGCGGAGCCCGATGCCCGAGTTGCGTCTGGTCGTGCTTGCGCTGCAGGATCGGCTGGCGTACGGACCAACCTTCGAGTCGGCGATGGCGGCCCTCTTTGGCGGGGCGGTCTCGTCCTTGACCGCCGCGTCCACCACCGCTGCATCTGGCCCGTGCGGGGCCGCGCGAGCCAACCGGCATCCGCCGCGTCACCCCAACCCGCGGCGGATCTTTAATGCTCTGATCGCGGAAGCCGCCAAAGACCTTGCCGACTACCAGCGCCTGACGGCGGAAGGCAAACTCGGCGAGGCTGGACAGAAGCTTGAAGAGTTGAAGCGCGCACTCGACAAGCTGAACACGCGTTAGTAGATGCGGCAACGAAAGGCATTGCCATAGATAACGAGAAACGCCATCGTAGTAAGCGACCCTGTTTCCGAGCACCGGGCATGCATGCTGCCAGAAAGAATCAAGCTCGCTTTCCCCTCATGATCGGTTTCTGATCGCATTGCTTTCGCCGGGGGCAGTCTTTGAATCCGGACTGCTTCGATGCCTTCCGAGAAAATGCCTGCTAACCTGCCTACAGTGCCGAACACTTTCTCCGGTTCCGATTTGAAAGCAAGAACGCGGAATTGCGCCAATTTCTCGCGTATTTCTCAGAGCAATCCAGGCGGATTTCTCTGCACTTCAGACGTTATGGCGGGAGGGATGGATTCGAACCCTCGATACAGGTGTTAACCCATATAACAGTTTAGCAATTATCTCTATTGACGGCGCCCTGGCAATGCCAGTCACTTACAGTCATACTCGGGTACGAAACCTCACTTAGTGTAAGCTCATTCGGCAGTTTTGGGACTCTGCTCGGACACCAGAACATGCCCACGCCCTGGCTGGTATTGACCGACTGACCGACTGATTTCTCATCATTGCCAGTAGATCAACCCTAGGGGAGAGATTCCGGGTGAAAAGCCTTGCACTTTAGACGAACAGTGACTGGGAGAAATATCCAAGACGTTTGTGGGCCAAGAAAGAGATCCCGGTTCACATTGGTGGGGACAAGGATGGAATCACGCGCAGTCGTGATAGCTATCATTGACGCGAAACACGGGCTGATGGTAAGAAAAGGGCCTGTTCCTGTTACTAAGAAGGGAATTCCAGCTCGAGGGAATCCATGTTATTTCGTCACTCCCTGTCTTTGACCTCGCCCGCTGTGTTTTCGGTGGTGTTGTTAGCCCTTGTTCTGGCTGTATTTGCCCAGAGCGGCGACGGTGAGCAGCAGCATTCGGCAGTTTCGCCTGCCGTCTCGCCGCAGGATGTGGGCGTCCCACGCTCGCCCGTGCAGGCGACCCCGCCCTTCCGGCCGCGGGGCGCGAATGCCCCTTTCGGGCCAGCAGTGTCCGCTTGAGCCGCCGCGGGCTCGCGCTCACGGGATACTCCCGCGCGCGTCCTCTCACCCGGCTCTGCTCGCGCCCGCAGATGCAAGTTCAATTTTTCGGGAAGCCTCAACCTTCAACTCCGGCGGCTACGAGGAGTATGGGACGGCGGTGGCGGTGGCGGACGTGAATGGGGACGGCCATCCGGACCTGCTCGTGGTCAACTACTGTGCCAGCAGCAGCGACTGCTCGAATGGCACGGTGGGTGTGTTGTTAGGCAACGGCGACGGAACCTTTCAAGCCGCAGTCAGCTGCAACTCCGGCGGCTATTATGCGTATTCCGTGGCGGTGGCGGACGTGAACGGGGACGGCCATCCCGACTTGCTCGTCGCGCTGTCGACGGTGCCGTGGGTGTGCTGTTGGGCAACGGCGACGGCACCTTTCAAGCGGCGGTCAGCTACAACTCCGGCGGCCAGTATGCGTACTTCGATTGCGGTGGCGGATGTGAATGGGGACGGCAATCCCGACGTGCTCGTGACCAACGGTGTGCCGCATGCAGTTGCTCGAATGGCGGCGTGGGTGTGCTGTTGGGCAACGGCGACGGCACCTTCCAAGCGGCGGTCAGCTACAACTCCGGCGGCTACGATGCGCTATTCGGTTGCGGTGGCGGATGTGAACGGGGACGGCAAGCCCGACCTGCTGGTGGCCAACTAGTGTGCCAGCAGCAATTGCTCGAATGGCGATGGTAAGTGTGCTGTTGGGCAACGGCGACGGCACGTTTCAGACGGCGGTTAGCTACAACTCCGGCGGCGAATCTGCGACTTCGATTGCGGTGGCGGACGTGAACGGGGACGGCAATCCCGACCTGCTCGTGGCCAATGAGTGTGACAGCAGCGGCAATTGCTTGAATGGCGGCGTTGTAAGTGTGCTGTTGGGCAACGGCGACGGCACGTTTCAAGCGGCGGTCAGCTACAACTCTGGCGGCTATGAGGCGTATTCGATTGCGGTGGCGGATGTGAATGGCGACGGTTATCCCGACTTGCTCGTGGCCAACGACTGTGCCAGCAGGTGGCGATTGCGACATAGGTCGAAGGCGTCGTAGGGGTGCTGCTGGGCAACGGCGACGGCACGTTTCAGGCTGCGGTCACCTACAACTCCGGTGGCTATTATGCGGATTCCGATTGCGGTGGCGGATGTGAATGGCGGACGGCCATCCCGACCTGTTCGTGGCTAACTGATGTTTCGGCAGGCAATTGCGCGGATGCGGCATAGGCGTGCTATTGGGCAACGGCGACGGCACGTTTCAATCCGCCGTCAACTACAACTCCGGCGGCGAGAATGCACTATCGATTGCGGTGGCGGATGTGAATGGGGACGGCAAGCCCGACCTGCTCGTGGCCAACGAGTGTGTAGACAGCAGTTGCGCTAATGGCAGCGTAAGTGTGCTGTTGGGCAACGGCGACGGCACGTTTCAAGCGGCGGTCAACTACAACTCCGGCGGCTATGATGCGTATTCGATTGCGGTGGCGGATGTGAATGGCGACGGCAATCCCGATTTGCTGGTGGCCAACAATTGTACCGTCAGCAGTTGTTCGATGGTGGCGGCGTGGTAAGTGTGCTGCTGGGCAACGGCGACGGCACGTTTCAAACAGCGATCACCTACGACTCCGGCGGCGAATATGCGCTTCCGATTGCGGTGGCGGATGTGAATGGCGACGGGCATCTCGACCTGCTCGTGGCCAACGAGTGCGTAGCAGTGGCAATTGCTCGAGTGGCGGCGTTGAGGATTGGTGTGCTGTTGGGCAACGGCGACGGCACGTTCCAAGCGGCGGTCAGCTACAACTCTGGCGGCTATAATGCGTATTCGGTTGCGGTGGGGGATGTGAATGGCGATGGGAAGCCCGACTTGCTTGTGACCAACCAGTGTGCCGATTTGCTCGGGTAACGACGGCGGTATGGGTGTGCTGCTGGGCAAGGGCGACGGCACATTTCAAAGGGCGGCCAGGTACAACGACGAAGGCTTTTATGCGTATGCCGTGGCGGTGGCGGATGTGAACGGGGACGGCAATACTCGATCTGCTTGTCGCCAACATTGGCAGTTTAAGTGTTCTGCTGGGCCGCGGCGATGGCACTTTTCTGGCGGCTCAGGCGACGCCGATCCCGATCGTCGCCCCCGACTCCGCCATCGGCTTTGGCCGAATCGCAGTTGCCGATTTCGACGGCGACGGCAAGCTCGACGTTGCGATCGGCAGCGCGAACGCTCTTTTATTGGGCGATGGTGATGGCACCTTTCAGAGCCCGCTTGTGCTGGGTGCGGGCGGCTCCGGAACGGCAACCGGCGACTTCAACGGGGACGGACAGCCCGACCTGGCGGTCGGCGGCGTCACGGTTCTGCTAAACATTTCCATGGATTCAAGCTCTCGATGCGATAGCACAACAACGTTGGTGTCGTCGCTTCCCACGTCCGTTTACGGAGAAGCGGTCACCTTGACCGCCAGCGTCACCGGCGCGCGCGGCACGCCCACGGGAACGGTATCATTCGCAGACAGCGGTAGCCCTCTGGGGACCGTGACTCTGGCCGGTGGAAATGCAGCCCTGAACACATCGGCGTTAAGTGCAGGGGGCGACGACATCAGCGCAGCTTACAGTGGCGATTCCAAATTTGCCCCGAGCGTTGCGACGGTCTCGCAGACGGTGAACCGGAGCTCAACGACGATTCAATTGTCCTCAACCGTTGATCCGTCTTATGTAAATCAGACGGTGTCCTTTACCCCGGCAATCGTTTCGCAATACGGTGGGGTTGTAACAGGCAAGGTGATTTATATTCAGGGCAACAACGTGGTGGCGGAGCTAAGCTATCCGGCTCCGTACAGCACGACATACACGACGACGGGCACGCGCTCCATCACCGCCGTCTACTCCGGCGACAGCAATAATCTCGGCAGCACGTCTGCGGTCGTTAAACAATCCGTCAAGGCCTTGCCGGCGCAAACCTCGACCAAGGTGGCCACCTCGGGCAGCCCGAGCTATATCCATCAGCCCGTAACGCTCACCTCGACGACAACCTCGACCGACGGCGAAATTCCCGATGGAGAAACCGTCACCTTCTATTACGGCACGACAGCTCTCGGAACCGGCCTCACCGCTAGCGGAGTCGCGTCCTTCACGATTTCTTCTCTGTCCGCGGAGACGCACACCATAAAGGCCACGTACGGCGGAGATGGCACCTTCAAGAGCAGTACGGGCACGGTAACACAAGTTGTACAGCTTTACCCCAGTTCCGTGGCTGTACTAAGTTCCAGCCTCAATCCCTCGAACTACGGACAGGCAGCTACGCTCACGGCAACGGTGACTTCCACGGCTCCTTCGACTCCCACAGGAACTGTGACCTTCAAGAACGGCACGGCAATGATCGGGACGGCCACGCTTAACGGGAGGGGGATAGCCACCCTGACCAAGAGCGACCTGCCGGCCGGAACGCTTTCGATCACCGCGACCTACAACGGCGATTCGGAAACGGCCAAGAACACTTCCGCGCCCCTGACGCAGACAGTGAATCAGGCCGTGGTCAGCATGACGCTGAGTTCGTCCCCGAATCCCTCAACGGCTGGGCAATCGGTGAAGTTCACGACAACCCTGACCAGCAACGGTATGCTGCCCAATGGTCAGACCCTGGCCTTCAGCTACAACGGCACGATGCTGGGAAGCGCCACGATCACGGGGGGAAAAGCAACGCTCTCGACGACAACTTTGCCGTCCGGTACCGATCAGGTGACGGCCACCTATGCAGGAAATGCCAACTACGGTTCGGCATCCGCTTCGAGCACGCAAACAGTGAACTCAAATGCGTCAGGCGGTTAGGTTTTCTATTTCTTCCAACTTTTAGATTGCGTTTGGAAATCCCTAGCCCCGAGCTGCGGGTCTAACTCTCCTCCGCCAGTGGAGACTGTATTTTCAAGGTTGCTTCATAGCGCTGGCGGGCATCATCCAGCAAGTTTTGGGATGCGGTTGTGGGCGATATCCCGTGGGTGTCGGAAAACTCGTGTCTACCCGGGTCGATGTGCCGTTTCCTCTTAGCATAGAATGGTGGCCGTTCCGCGTTTTGTAGAGGAGAACCAGCATGTATGCCGCCGATGACAAGCGTTATGACTCCATGCAATATCGCCGCTCGGGGCGCAGTGGCATCAAACTTCCCGCCGTTTCACTGGGGCTGTGGCACAACTTCGGCGGCGCGGATAACTTCGAAAATTCTCGCGCCATGCTGCGCAGGGCATTCGATCTCGGCATCACGCATTTCGATCTCGCGAATAATTATGGCCCTCCCTACGGATCGGCGGAAGAAACTTTCGGGCAGATTCTGAAGAAAGATTTTCTTCCCTACCGCGACGAGTTGATCATCTCGACCAAGGCGGGCTGGGACATGTGGCCTGGGCCCTACGGGGATCTGGGCTCGCGCAAATATATACTGGCCAGCCTCGATCAGAGCCTGAAGCGAATGGGGCTTGCGTATGTCGACATTTTTTACCATCACCGGCCCGATCCCGACACGCCGATGGAAGAATCGCTCGGCGCGCTCGATACAGCGGTACGCTCGGGGCGCGCACTCTACGCGGGCATTTCAGCCTACAACGCCAAACAGACGGCCGAAGCGATAAAGATTTTGCGCGGACTGGGAACGCCCTGCCTGATTCATCAGCCGAAGTATTCGATGTTCGTGCGCGACCCGGAGAAGGGATTGCTCGATGTGTTGGAGCAAGAGGGCGTGGGATCGATCGTCTTCAGCCCGCTGGCGCAGGGGCTTCTGTCGGATCGGTATCTGCATGGCATTCCCATCGACTCGCGAGCCGCGCGCGATTTCTTTCTGAAGAAGAAGGATATCGGGGAAGCGACTCTTGCCAAGGTTCGCGCGCTCAACGAAATCGCCGCGCGGCGCGGGCAGACGCTGGCGGAGATGGCGGTGGCCTGGGTGCTGCGCGATCCGCGCATCACCAGCGCACTAGTTGGAGCCAGTAAAGTGTCTCAGGTGGAAGACAATGTAGCCGCACTGAAGAACCTCAAATTCTCGACCGAGGAGTTGAGCAGGATTGACGGAGTTCTCGCCGACAACAGAGCGGCGTGAGGGCTCGATGGCATCGGACTTCGTTACCGGTACTACGATGTGCGTCGATAGCGGTCCGGCGATCCGATGATTTCCAACGTGACTCAGCCTGCCTTCGACGACGCCTGCTACAACTAAGGTGGAGCGACAAGGCGTGTCGATTTCTGCACTTGTCCTTCTTGTATCCTTGATTACCCTTTTTGCAACTTCTGATGCTGAAAAGAATGCGGCCCAGGTTTCCCTGGGCCGCGGTTGTTCGTTTCTACTCGTGCACTGCCTGCGGAACTGCCGTCTCCCCGCTTAGTCCGTGAACGAAACCGCTGCCGACGTGCTGCCGTTGTTGTTGCTGTCGCCCGCGTATGCTGCCGTCAGTGTTCCCGACTCAGCTACCGCGGTCGTCAGTACGCAACTACCCTTGCCTGACGCCAACGTCGCCGTGCAGGTTTCGCCGCTGCTCGCCGTTACCGTCACGCTGCCGGTCGCATCGTGTGTGGCCGTCAGCCCGTTCGCTACCGTAATGCTCACCGTAATTGCCAGAGGCGTCGCCTTCGGGGCAATCACCTTCGTGATGGTGGTGGTGGTGTTGATCGGGTTCACCGTCAGCGACACGCTGGCCGTCGACGATGTGTAGTCCTTGCTGGCCGTCGGTGTGAACGTGACGCCCATCGTGTAGCTGCCGGCCGGCAGTACCGTGGTCGCCGTCACTGCGTTCCCGTTCGCCGTGTAGGCATACTTGCCGGCAACGCTGCCAACTGCATCCAGGACTCCGCTCAGCGTCGTCCCGTAGGTAATCGGCGACGAGCCGTCCAGCTCACTGTGCTGGTCAACTCCTGCGCGGTTGTGGTTTGCGTCAGAGTCGCGGCCAGATAGTTCGCGTCCGCAGCCCACTTCGCCGTCGTCGTACAGGCGCCTGTGCCGCTCGCCATCGTCACAGTGCCGCTGCTGATCGTGCAGACAGAGGCCGGTGTCGCTGTGATTGCCGCCGTCGTGCTGGCGTTCGTGCTATCTGCAACCGTGAACGTCGACTGGTACGCAGCCGTCGATGGCGCGCCCGTGAAGGTCACCGTCGGCGTAATCTTTGCCGCCTTGGTGGTTTGCGTCGCTGTCGCAGCCTTGTAGACATCGTCGGCTGCCCATGACGCCTTCATCATGCACGTCCCCGTTCCGCTGATCATCGTCACGGTGTTGCCGCTGATCGTGCAAACCGTGGCCGGTGTCGCCGTGATGACCGCCGTGGTGCTGGCGTTCGTCGTTGCCGACACGGTGAACGTGGACTGGTACGGCGAGCTGGTTGGCGCGCCGGTGAAGGTCACCGCCGGTGCGATTGCCGCCGCTATGGTTGTGGTTTCGGGCACCGGCGGCGCTGCTGTGTAGTTGCTGTTGCCGGCCTGCGTGATGTTGATGTTGCAGGTGCCGCTGGCGGTGTTCGACATCGTGATCGTGCCACCAGAGTTGGTGCAGGCGCCCGAGGTAGCGAAGCTAACCGACAGTCCGGAAGTGGCGCTCGCCACCACCGTGAAGCTGCTGCCCTTCACCACCTGCGGCGGTGCCGGCGTGGTTACGTTGATCGTCTGGCTCGCCTGGTTGACTGTCTGGCTTACCGAACCCGAGCTTCCGCTGTGGTTGCTGTCACCCGAGTAGGTGGCCGTAACCGTGTAGTTGCCCGCTGCCAGACTCGACGTTGTACATGTCGCGCCATCCGGATACAACGTGCCCGACAACGTCGTCGGCGCACATCCCGTGTCCGCGCTCCATGTCACCGTTCCGCTCAGCTGCATCGGACGAATCCCGTTCTTGCCAGCCTTCCGTCCCTTCACATCGCCGGTGTCGCTCGTGACCGTCGCCGTGAACGTCACTGACTGGCCGTAGGTCGACGGACCACTCGAGCTGACGCTCGTCGTCGATAAATTCGATCCAATCGTGAAGTTGTTGGTTTCCGGACTGCTCGACGCGGTGTAGTTGGTATCGCCGGAGAATGATGCCTTCTCCGTGTACGTGCCCGCCACATCCGCATTCGTCGGGGTATAGGTCGCCGTACAAGTGATGGTTTCGTGCACACGAGCCGCGCAACTGGTCGCGCTGTAGGTGCCGCTTCCGTTGCCGCTAATGGTCACGTTCGCCGCCGTCGGCGCCACACCGTTGCCAACCCACGACAACACTGCCGTGATCGTAGCCGGTGTATCCGCAGCGAATTCCTCGCTCGACGGGCTCACGCTGGTCACGTCAATCGTGGTCGCGATTCCGCCGTTAACGACCTGGTTCACGCTGCCTACGCTGCTGTTGTGGTCTCCGTCACCCGAATAGGTGGCAGTGACCACGTCCGTCCCAACCGGCAGCGATGACGCTCTTGACGTGGTACAGGTCGCAATTGCCGGATAGTCACCCGAAACCGAGCTCGGGCTGCATCCGGTATTCGCGCTCCACGTCACCGTTCCGCTTAGCTGCATCGGCTTCATCCCGCTCTTGCCAGCCTTCTGACCTTTGACGTCCCCGTTCTCGCCAGTGATTGTCGCGGTAAACGTAACCGATGTCGCATACGTTGACGGATTCGGTGTCGAAGTTACGGCCGTCGACGACGTCGCTTGGTTAATGGTGAAGTCATTCGTCTGTGGACTGCCCGACCCGGAGTAGTTCCCGTCACCCGAGAACACCGCCGTCTCCGTGTAGGAGGCCGGTGTATCCGCAGTAGTCGGAGTGTAAGTGTTCGTACAGGTCATCGTGTTGCCGCTGGCCGCGCCGCAGCTCGTCGTTCCATAACTGCTGGGTCCGTTGCCGTCAATCGTCACAGCGCTCGCCGTGGGTGCGCTTCCGCTACCCGACCACGACAAGACTGCGGTGATGGTCACCGGCGCATCCAGCGCGAAGTCCTCAGAGGCCGGGCTTACACTGACGTTGATCAACGTGGCCGCCTGCGTCGCGTTGGTAGAGTCTGTCACCGGAGTCGCGGCTAAGAACACGCTGTTGCCCGCCTGATTCGCGGTCACCGAGCAGGTGCCACTGGAGGCAGTCATAGTGTAAGTCGCGCCAGAGTTGGAGCAACTTCCCGAACTGGTGAACGTTACTGCTAGGCCCGAACTGGCCGTCGCCGCCACCGTGAAACTGCTGCCGTAAGCTGCACTTGCAGGAGGCGGCGTCGTGAACGTGACCGTCTGACTTGTGGTAGGAGTTTCCGTCACGCTGATTGACGACGAGGTCGCGCTTGGGTACCACGGAACCGGCGTTTGCGATCCTCCTGGCGGGTTCGATGGATTACAACATGGCAAAACCGAATTCCCCGAGTACACCGCCGTTAACGTGTTATTGCCTTGCGCGAGCTGCGACGCACTCAGCGGCAGAGTTACTGCAGTAGAGTTGACGCCGGTCGGCATTAGCGTTGCGGTTTCCAGCAGGGTTGCCCCATCCATGATGCTCACCGTACCACTCGGTGCGCCGCCGCCGCCGGGAATCGCCGTGACCGTCACCATTAGAGTGGTCGACTCGCCTCCGTTGAGACCTGACGCCGCCGAGGACAGATTCACCTCCATTGAGTTCTCGGTTAGTACTCCAGTGTTTTCGTAGGCGCCAATATCAATGTTCGAACCGCTCGTTCGAGGATTTCCGAGGAAGTCGGTGCTGCCGTAGATCGAGGTGGGAGAACTCCCATTCGGATCACACCAGCCCACGCTGCACGATAGGCTGGTGCTGCCAGCGCCAACGGTCGGCGAACCCGGGGAGGTGTAGGCGTTCGGAGGGTAAGCTCCTAGACCGGCAAAGAGAGGATCTGCATTCACAGAGTTTGCATCCTCTCCGCCGACGTTGGTGGTCTGGTAGTTTAAGAAATCCGTGTAGCTACTTACGTCAGACCATAAGATTGACGTTCCTTCCAGGTAACCCGCGGCAGAACCGTACAGGTTCCAATTGAGCGTCGCCGGCGGGGCAGGATAGGTCAGGCCAGCAGCCGTCAGCGTGGCGGGGTACGCCTGATTAGCGGGGACGAAGCTGTTGATCCACATATTGGGTGAGGTGGAGTAGGGCGAAGCGGCGGACTCGTAGATAACGTTGTTCTCGAAGTAGTCGTCTTGAGAGGTGCCCACCTGATATTGAATCTGGAAATCGCCGCTTGGGGTACCTTCAGAGTCGTTGCCTGGTTGCGTGCCGTTGTCGAATAGGGTGTTGTTGACGAAAACGTCGTGGAAGCTACTGCCTCCTCCGTTGCTTCCGCCGCCCTTGGTGGTCGCGAGCCCATACCCGCCTATGGAGTTCCCGCACGCATTTTCATAATAGAAGAGGTTGTTGCGGACCGTGGCATACATGCCGTAGCAGGGTAACTTCGCTTTGGCAGGGGTTCCGACGCCGTAGGCGCCAGTCCACTCAGTGCCGGTGGCCCGACAAACTTGATTCTCGCTGGTCGTCTCGATGCCGTAGTCGACCTGAAAGACCGCGTTATGCTCAAACGTGATCCAAGCACATCCGTCACAATAGAGTCCGTCGGCATCGTAAGAGGTACCCTCACCGACATTGGCTATGCCGCTAATGTTGTAGACGGTGTTGCCGCTCGACAATCCCATAACTAGCCTGGTCGTAGCCAACGGGACCGGTGCCTTCGTATCCAATGATGTCGATGCCGATGTTGTCGTTGTCATGAATGATGTTGTTGGTGATCTGAAAATGGGTCACGTTTCCATTGAAGGTAAACGATTCGCTGTTGCCGGTCTTCAGGTTGTAGAGCTCGTTGCCGCTCACCACCAACTGGGTGATGGGAGTCTGCGACGTACCGTAAGCAAACAAGCCGCAACCGTTGCCACTCTTTTCCGATGTGGTCACTATGTTGTGTATCTGATTGTTCAGGATCTGGACTCCCGTGCCCGAGCCCGTGATCCACACTCCACACGGAACCGCCGACTTGGTCGTCGCAGTAAGGTTACGGATCTCAAAGCCGTTGACCGTGATATAGCTCCGGGCTCCCGAAATAGTGATGAGACCCTGTGTGCCCGATACGGTCAGGCCGGTCCCGTCGATCACTGCAGGTTGTATGGTCGTTCCAACCAGAATGGGATAGCTTTGGAAGATAATCGGTTCCGATGCCGTTCCAGAATTCGGAAAGCTCACATACGCGTTGTAGACTCCGCCCATCACGTTAACCGTGGCACCAGCCGTTGCTGTATTTGCCGCATGCTGGATGGTTAACCAAGGCTGGGCGAACGTGCCGGGGTTGCTATCGTTGCCGGTGGTTGACACATAGTAGATAGCCCCAACTTGTGCCGCAACCGACTGCGCCAGCAGCAGGACGAGTAGGAGGAGGGCGGTGTGAACAACGCCGACATTTTGCATAACTGATACATTGCGTTTCATGAACTTTTCTCCTGGGAAGCCAGAACTCCCGCGTTGGCGGCAGGTGATCTTGTGAAATATTGCGAAACATTTACTTTTGGTTGCGTTTCGCACCCATGTGTACCCCTATCTGAAATGATTGTCAAGGGAAAACTGTCCGGGGTGTGTCAAAATAGTGTGTCGCCGGGATGATTCGGCCCCCGAACCAGCGCCGCTCATTTACGCGGTAAGCCTCTTCTATCTACAGCCGCAGTTCGAGCGTTCTCGCCCACATAATTAGAGGGCTGCGTCCTCGCCGACAACGATCTCTAAAACTTCCTCGAAGAACCATTCCTGCCCGATGAACTAGTTCTCCAGGCTCGGCGGGTTCTTCGAGGTAGCGAGCCCAGCGATGTTGAGGTTGCACGTCCTGTGGGTGTGGGAACTTGAGTTCAATCCGGTCAGGCTGCCAGTGAGGCTCTTAGAGGGGAGTCACCACAAGGACTTTGTTGGGGAGGCCCTGCCGCTTATTGATGTTCTTGAGACGACGATAAGTGGTTTTGCCTGAGCGGCTGCCTAAGGTTTCCAATTCAACGAATACGCTGAGAAAGAAGTGGGCCGCAGAACGTCAAATTCGACGCGAGTAGGAGCTGCAGACGTGGTGAACGCCAGTTCCAGCTTCGTCTCACTACCGGACGCAGCCTCTGGCAGTTCCACTTCCTGCCGTTCAACCGGAATGTGGCCTTGCCCGAAAAGCAAACCTCGCAGCTTTTAGCCTCTGAGTGTGTACGTCGGAAGGTCGTGCCGCACTCTGATCGTTACCTGGAATCTGTTCAGCTCGCGTTCCACAGTAAGAGATTCAATCGGGCTTGACTCTCGCCGGAGAAGCTCATAGGACGGCTTCTGCGCGCCATAGAGGTCCACGACTCCGTGGATCCTTTGCCGCAACGGGCCGACACCACGATCGCCCACGTGTGTACGGTAGTCGTTGTAGCAGAAGAAAATGGCCCCAGCGACGAAGTCCTTCGAGCGGATTACGGCGTCATGCGAGCGCAGAATCTCCATTCTCTGTCCGTCGCCCTCCGGCCGGTCGAGGGCGCAGGCGCAATATCCATATTCGGAAATTACGATCGGTTTGCCAGGAAAAGCGGCGTGAATTTCGTCCAGATAGTGCCCCGCGTCCGCTGCCGTTCCAGGGGCCCAGCTTCTCGTAGTATTCGTTGGCCTCGATGAAATCCATCAGTCCCGCGACGTCTCGCTGCAGAGCGCCCTCAAGAGAATTTGATGCGTAGGAACAAGGACGACCGGGATCCAAGCGCTTGGCCTCCTCGAATAGCCGCCGGGCGAACTGATACGCAGCGGGATCCTGTCCGTCAATTTCATTGCATAGCCCCCAGGCCACAACCAGGGATGGTTGCGATCCGCGGCAATCATTTCGCGCAGTTGCTCCAGAGCATTGTCCAAGATGTCTGCATCCGGTTGGGCGCTCATGCCCGCGAACGTGTCGCGGCCCCACGTAGGCACCTCGGTTTGAATCAGGATGCCGTGCCGGTCGCAGTAATCCAGTACGCGGCGGTCCTGCTGCCAATGCACGCGCGTGTAGACGCAGTTCAATTCCTTCAGATCGTCGTGATCGTGCGCGATCCAGCTTTCCGGCTCTGCCATGCCGAATTCTGGATTGCTGCCGGCCATCCGCTCCACGCCCATCAGGCGCACACGCTCGCCGTTCAGGTAGAAAGCGCCGTCTCGAATTTCAAACTTGCGTACGCCAAAATTTATTGTGAACCGGTGTTCGTGATTTCCATCCGAGATGGAACATTCGAGGCGGTACAGATGGGGATGGTCAAAGTGCCACAACTTGGCCTTGGGCAAAGTGGCTTGGAAGGCGAGCGTCCCGACCGCTTGGGTTTTGACAGAAATAGATTTTCCGCCATGCACTTAAACAGCACGAGCCATTGTAAGTGTCGCTTCTGTGGGTGTTTATAATCGAGAACGATTTCATCGCGGAAACGGGCGGGGAGCGTCGTGCAGACTGATGAGCCATTCCGGAACGTCGCAGGCAAGCGCAGCATCTCCCGCTCTCGCCGTCGCGGAACGTTCCCGAGCCCTCGCGGCGCAGACACTCCCGAGGTTGCTGCCGCCGATGTCCTGAGTGTCCGCTTGCATCGCGCCATGGGCACAGAGTTTGCCGTTTATCTCGACGCGGCCGACGATGTGCAGGCTCAAGCCTGCTTCGATACCGTCTTCGATGAAATCGATCGCCTCGAACTTACCTTCAGCCGTTTCCGACCGATGAGCGAGCTTTCGCGCCTGAATCGTCACGCAGGCCAAGGGCCGGCAGTCACCGATCCTGAAGTCTTTCAGTTGCTCTCTTTCGCGCTTGAAGTGAGCGAAAAGACCGGCGGCGCCTTCGATATCACTGTGGGCCGGTTGATTCGCGCCTTGGGCTTTGGGGAGCGGCAGGGGAGAATTCCCGATGACCGGGAATTGGCGGAGGCGAAAGAGTTCGTGGGCTGGCGCAATGTGGAACTCGACGCGAAATGGCGCACGGTTTTTTTTACGTGCCCAGCGCTGGAACTCGATCTCGGTGCGATTGCCAAGGGTTATGCGGTCGATCGTGCGATTGAGGTGCTGCGATCCGCCGGCGTGTCCGCGTTGATTGATGCTGGATCGAGCAGTATAGCGGCTACGGGTGAAGCATTCGCAAGGAGTTGGAAGATGGGCGTAGCCAGCCCCGTGGACCGCGGCGTGACGATTTGCGAAGTGGAACTCGGCGCGCGCGCCCTTTCTACTTCAGGGATCAGCGAGCAGAGCTTCGTGCATGGGGGCCGGAAGTATAGTCATCTGATTGATCCGCGCGATCCGGCGCCGGGAACGTACGAGACTGCGCGGCAGGCATTGCAGGTCACGGTGCTGGCGCCAAGTTCCGCGTTGGCCGACGCGCTTGCCACGGCGATGTTTATCCTCGGCTACGAGCATGGAAGCGTTGCGCTGGCGCAGTTCACAGACTGCTCCGCGCTTTGGATTTACTCCGATGCAGACGGCATCCAGTATGGGCGATGGGCCACCGCTGGCCCGAGCACTTTATAGTGGACACGGAAACTCATGGACAGACGTGAATTTATCGGAATTACCGCGGCGGGACTCGGGGCAGTTGCACTGGGCCTAGACGCCTGCCGATCGCCGCACTCGATTGCTCCGAGCGATTGGGTCAACGTTGGCGTAATCGGTGTCGGCGGACGCGGACAGCACATGATGCGCATGCTGCTGCGCGTTCCTGGAGTACGCATCACCGGTCTGTGCGATATCTACGAACCCAGGTTTGCCGAAGGCCGCAAGGTCACCGGAGAGCCGACTGCAATTTACACTGAACATCGCAAACTGCTGGAGGCGCGCGACATCGACGCGGTGTTTGTGGCCACTCCGCTTGGGCTTCATGCCGAGCACGTTATCGCCGCACTCGATAGCGGACATGCCGTGTACGGCGAAAAGAGCATGGGACGCACAGTGGAGGATTGCAACCGGATTCGCGATGCCGTTCGCCGCACGGGCAATATCTTCCAGGTGGGCTTGCAGTATCATTACGCTCCCTGGTATCGGGAGGCCCTACACCGCATCACGGCGGGCCGCATCGGCAAGGTGACGCACATCTACGCTTGCTGGCACCGCAACCATAGTTGGCGCCGTCCCGTGCCGAGAGGGCAGGAGGCCCAACTAGAGCGGCTGTTGAATTGGCGGCTCTACCGCGAGTGGTCGGGAGGATTGCTGGCTGAGTTGGGATCGCACCAGATCAATTTCGCCAACGCCGTTTTCGGCGCCCCGCCGGAATCCGCGATAGCCTCGGGTGGGATTGACTACTGGAAGGACGGCCGGGAGATCCCCGACAACATGCAAGTCATCTTCCGCTACCCCGGTGGACAAACCCTGGAAGCAAGCTATATCACCACGAACCGGCTGGACGGCGCCCAGGAGCGCATCTTCGGCACCGGTGGCAGTGTCGTACTGACGCACACCGACGCCACTTATTTCAAAGAGCCTTCGGATCCCTACTCGGCCGTGCCGCCCGGAACTCGCCATTCAGCGCAAGCTCATTACCGGACCTACTTACCGTGCCGAACAACCCTACCACGGCAAGGGCGAGAGCCCGATCAGCGGCGAGGCGGAAGATGCGGATTTGCTGGCCTGCCGGGAGTTCATCGACTGCATTCGCAGTCGGCGGCGTCCGGAGGCAGATGAGAATATGGGATGGAGCAGAAGGGGTTACGGTCGCACTTGGCAACCGTGCGCTGGAAGAAGGCCGCCGGATCGCGTTTTCGGACTATGTGGGGACGACTATTTCCGCAAGCCAGGAGCGCTTCTGACGGGAATACGCAATCATGACGACGAGAACGAGTCGACGTGACCTGCTGAAATCAGGTGCTCAGGGGCAGCTTAAATAGGAGAAAGCATGAACGGTTTTTCACGCAGAAGTTTCTTGGCCGGTGCGGGAGCGCTGGTTGCGGCTCGCGCCCTGCCGGGTTCGGCAACGGAGAAGGGAAGCCTGTCCCGTCTACGCTCGCCATTTCGTATCGCGGTGATCACCGACGAGATCACCCAGGACTTCGATCATGCCTGCGCCATCGCCGCCAACGAGTTCGGCATGGAGTGGGTCGAAATCCGCGGCCTCTGGGATAAGAACGCCCTCAAACTCACAGCCGCTGAGATTGCCGAGGCAAAACGCATCGTTGACCGTTATCATCTTCGCGTTACCGACATTGCCAGCCCGCTGTTCAAGGTCAACTGGCCGGACGCACCGCTTTCAAAATATAGTCCGAAGCGCGACCAATTCAACGGCGAGTTCACCTTCCAGGAACAACCTGAGGTGCTGGAGAAATCCATCGAACTGGCGAAGACCTTCGGCACGGAGCGCGTGCGCGGCTTCGATTTCTGGCGCCTCGACGATCCAGCTCCTCATCGCAAGGCGATCAACGCCAAGCTGACCGAAACCGCCCAGACGCTCGGCAAGCACGGGCTCATCTTCGTTCTCGAAAACGAGTTCGAATGTAACACCGCGACCGGCGCGGAGGCGGCGGAAACATTGGCGGCGGTGCAATCGCCGCACCTCATGCTGAACTGGGACCCTGGCAACGCAGCGGCTGTTGGCGAGGTGCCTTACCCGGATGGATATCGTCGGCTGCCGAAAAACCGTATCGGGCATTGCCACTGCAAAGATGCGGTTCCGAACGCCAAGAAAGACGGCACCGAATGGGCGCCGGTTGGCAAAGGAACTATCGACTGGGTGGGACAGTTCCAGGCTTTCCGCCAGTCCGGATACCGCTTCGCCGTCAGCCTGGAGACGCACTGGGGCGGTGCCGCGACGCCGGAAGAGTCCACGCGGCAAAGTTGGGCAGGAATGAAGGCCGCATTGCAGAAAGCAGGTGCGCTGCTATGAAAATCAATTCATTGAATAGTGCGCAGAAAAGCTCCGGCCTGAACCGGCGCGAGTTTCTGGCCGCCGGAGCGATTGTTATAGCCGCCGGAATGGCGCCATCGCGCGTGCTGGGCGCGAATGAACGCATACGCCTCGGGCTGATTGGGGCGGGATCTCGCGGTCAGGAGGATCTTAGGGACGCACTTCAGCAACCCAACACCGAGTGCGTCGCCATCGCCGACATTTATTCCCGGCGCCGTGACGAAGGCAAAGCCATCGTTGCCGGCGCAGCGCTCTACGACGATCCTCGGCCGCTGCTCGATCGTAAGGATATTGACGCGGTCATCATCGCCACTCCTCTGCATTTGCATGCCCAGCATCTGCTGGCAACCATCGCGGCGGGCAAAGACGCATACATTGAAAAGACACTCACCTGGAGCATTCCCGAAGCCGTCGAGTGTCTGCGGCTAGTGAAGGGCTCACGCCAAGTGGTGCAGGTCGGATTGCAGCATGAGAGTGAAGGTGAACTGGCAGACGCGCGCCAGTGGATCAAGGATGGACGATTGGGCAAGGTGACGCTGGTTGAGTCCTGGATGAGCCGTAATTCTCCGCACGGGAAGGGACAGTGGGTGCGGCCGATTCCCGCCGACTGCGACCCGCAGCATGTGAATTGGCCGCTCTTTCTGGGCGACCGTCCCGCTTCCGCCTTCGACGCACAAAAATATGTGAACTGGCGATTGTTCTGGGAGTTCTCCGGCGGCAACGTGACCGAGAACATGGTGCATCAGATCGCCTGGATCATGAGCGCGCTCGGGCTGGCTGAACCGGTAGCGGCTACGATGTCGGGCGGCGTGTTCTCCGAGAAAGACGGACGCCAGGTGCCCGATACGATCGCGGTCACACTCGAATTCGCCAACGACCTGGTCGTGGTGTGGCAGTCCACCTTCAGCAACGAGCGTTTCGGGCTGGGTGAACACATTCTGGGCTCGGATGGAACCATTGAGCACGTGGAAGGAAGCACGGAGATGGTCATCGGCAAGTCCGACTCCTTCATCCGCTACTATTCGGAGAAAGACAATCGTCCACGCGGCGCGGATATTGCGGGCAAGTCTCGCGGACAGGATCACATGGCAAATTGGATGGCGTGCGTCCGGTCGCGCAATCAGGCGACAAACGCGCCGATTGAGACGGGATACAAATCCGCCGTTGCCGCGCACATGGCGAACCTGGCCTATCGGCAGCATCGGCGCATTACGATCGAGGAAGCCATCGCCGCCAAGCCGTCGTTCTGACCTCGCCCTTTAGTTTGGCCAAGAGTACACAGGACCGGTACCAGGGAGTGATTGATCACTACCTCGTTCCGTCGTTTGGTCTGCTGTGGTTGTGGAACCTCACCCCAATGAATGTTGCAGCAGTTACTTCCCGGCTTGGCGACTCTCGAAGCGGGCGCACGGTTCGAGGGCGAAGATTCGCACGGTGCCCTGGCCGCGACCAGCTATTTGGATCTCACCACCGCAATCACACTCTGCCTGAGCCAGGGTACAGTCCCTCCTCTGCGCCGTTCTGTAAATTTGCAATGCAGTTCATGGGTTGTTGATAGCGCTACCAGCGCGGTGACATCGCCGGAGAATGGCTGAAGCGCGTTTTACTCGGTGCCCACCGAGTAGGGACATCGCGACGTGCTGGTAAAGGGGTACGTGCACGAGGTGGTCATCGTGTGCAGCAGTGAAGTGCACTGCCTGTCATCGCGCCAGACGCCCTCCTCCCCGACAATTTCCAATCTTCTACCAGCTCTCCGGGTCCACTTTTACTCCGCCCCCGTGGTCTATTTCTTGCTCCGCCCTTGACAAAGGCTCTCGCGTCACCTCCGACAGTGGTCTGCTCTTGGTGCGCGAGCTGGATGAGCGTTTTGGCATTGAAATGTCGGCCTGATGTTGGGAGCGGAAAGGAGATCCTGGATTGCACTCTTGTGCAAATCCATGCACATGGAGGGCGTGTTTCTCGCGATTTATCTTGGGCCCTCAATCGGGCGGGAGTACAATCGGCATGCTGCTTGTCTGGCCCTCTCCAGAACACGCTTCAGATCCCAGGATGCGATGTCGACTCGTATGACCCTTCCCGCAAAAGAACTCGTGCCACCTGCGAGGCTTCGCAATCCCGGACTTTTTGAGTCACTTACCTTCACAACCGACGCGAGACCGGAAAGGGCAGCAACATGGAGAAATACAGCTTACTAACTAAGGTATCCATCTTTTTTGTACTTTTTGCAGCAACGGTAGTCACCT
>CAWDPB010000153.1:0-23517 GCA_963804075.1 uncultured Acidobacteriaceae bacterium
GCCGGCGGGAGTACGTCCGGGAGGCGTGCGGCGGCGACGAAGCCCGGATTGCCCACGTTGAAGACGAGCTGCTGGCGGCCGCCGTCGGCCCCGACAGCCTGCTGGACCATCCGGCGGCGGCCGCTCTCGGGGCGACCATCCACGAACCTACCTCGCAGAGCCCCGGCACGGTGATCGGTCCGTACAAGCTCATTGAAGAGATCGGCGAGGGGGGCATGGGCAGCGTCTGGATGGCTCAGCAGACCGAGCCGGTCAGGCGCCTGGTCGCCATCAAGTTGATCAAGGCCGGCATGGACTCCCGGCAGGTCATCGCCCGCTTCGAGGCCGAACGGCAGGCGCTGGCCCTGATGGACCACCCGAACATCGCCCGCGTGCTGGACGGCGGCACCACCAGCGTTGGCCGGCCGTACTTCGTCATGGATCTCGTCAATGGGGTGCCCATCACCCGCTACTGCGACGAGCACCGCCTCACGCCGCGGCAGCGGCTGGAACTGTTCATCCCGGTCTGCCAGGCGGTGCAGCACGCGCATCAAAAGGGCATCATCCACCGCGACTTGAAGCCCTCCAACGTGCTGGTCGCCCTCTATGACGGCAAGCCGGTGCCGAAGATTATCGACTTCGGAGTCGCCAAGGCGGCCGGGCAAAAGTTGACCGACAAGACGCTGGTCACCGGCTTCGGGTCGATCGTCGGCACGCTGGAATACATGTCGCCCGAGCAGGCGGAGGTCAACCAGCTCGACATCGACACGCGCAGCGACATCTACTCGCTGGGCGTGCTGCTGTATGAACTGTTGACCGGCAGCCCGCCGTTTTGCCGCAAGGTGTTGACCCAGGCCGGCATGCTGGAAATGCTGCGGGTGATCCGCGAGCAAGAGCCGACGAAACCGAGCACGAAGCTGAGCACGGCCGAGGGCTTGCCGACGTTGGCCGCCAACCGCGGGACGGAACCGGCGGCTGGCGAAGCTGGTGCGCGGCAAGCTGGACTGGATCGTAATGAAGGCGCTGAGAAGGACCGCAACCGCCGCTACGAGACCGCCAACGGCTTCGCGATGGACGTGCAATGCTATTTGGCGGATGAACCGGTGCGGGCGTGCCCGCCCTCGACGCGGTACCGGCTGCGGAAGTTCGCCGAAAAAACCGGAAGTTACTGGTGACTGCCGCGGCGTTCGTGATGGTGCTCGTGGCCGGGTTCTGGTCAGCGTGTGGCAGTGGCGGCGAGCCGAGCAGCAGCGCAGACCAGGCTGAGGGGAACTTCCGCCAGGCCAAGAGTGCTGTGGACGACTTCTACACGTATGTCAGCGAAACAACGTTGCTCGACAGGCCCGGATTACAACCCTTGCGTGCGGAGCTATTGCAGCGCGCTGAAGTACTATCAGGATCTCCTGGGGCAGCGGCGAAAGACCCCCGATTCCAGGCCGAGATCGCCGCGGCCCACTTGCATTTGTTCATGATCCACGTCGCGATGGATTCTGCGGATGAAGCATTCTCCGCCTTGGAGAAGGCTTTGGAAATTGTCGGGCGGCTTGTCGAGGCGAGTCGAAAGACGACAGTCTAGAGACGAGCGTTGCCGGCTTCTGGAATGTGGAACGCCTCCTCTTTTCCGGGCGCACCAGCTCGCCCAAGCCGTCCGACCCGGAGCGCGCAATGCGCGCTTTGGAAAGGGGATCGGAGCTATGGCAGAAGTTAGCCCGCGACCATCCAGGTGCCCCCGGGTTCCGGAACGACCTGGCCGCCTTCGCCACGTATATCGGCAATTTTGTGTGGGATCGCGGTGACCATGCAGGAGCATTGCGCCTACGAGAAAGCCGCTTCGTTGCGCGAGCAGCTTGTCAGCGAAAACCCAGGGTCGCGCGACTACCGAGCAGCCCTTGGGGAGAGCCGCAACGGCCTGAGTTGGTTCTTGGTCCGATGCGGCCGTGAGCGAGAAGCGGAAGATGTGTGCCGGCACGCAGTGGCCTTGCAGGAGCAGTTGGCACGCGAGTTCCCAACTGTCCCTAACTACCGAGTGGTCTTGGCGAATTGCCACCACGTTCTCGCTGATATCCTTCTCAAGAATGGCCGGCTCCAGGAAGCCCTTACGGCTGCACGCCGTGAATTGGAGATCAGCGAGAAGCTGGCGGCCGAGTTTCCCGACGTGCCAGCGTTCGAGGTGGAGTTCGCCCTTGCCCACGTCAGCCTGGCCCACACACACGCGGCCGCCGGCCGGAGCCAAGAAGCCGAAAAGTACCAGAAACTCGCCATCGAACTTTTCGGAAAACTCTCGGCAAGATTCCCTGGACAGAGCAAATATCGGAGAGACCAGGGTACGTGCTATTGGTTTCTGGCCGACGTGATGGCCAAGGCTAACCGGCCGGGTGATGTGGTAGAGGCCTGCCGGAGGGCCATATCGCTTTTCGAGGGACTCGCGGCCGGCGAACCTCATCTGGTCAACTATCGGCGTGACATCGAAAACTTTCGCTCAAGAATGGTCGGCGCTCTTCGGCCGCGGGCCGACGTCAGGACGTCGAAGAAGTCTATCGCCAGGCCATTGCCTTCTATGAAAGGATCGCGACCAAGTCCCCAACAGATATCGCCGACCAGGGTGAGCTGGCTCACCAACACGACCAACTTGGCCTCCTGTTGCGCGATGCCGGCCGCAGACAGGAGGCCGATTTCGAATTCCGCAAAGCCGAAGAGATTCTGCCAAGGCCACGGCGATCAATGAGAAGCTGATCATCGATTTTCCCAATTCAGCCGACTATCGCCAGAGCCTTGCGATACTTTGTGATAGCATGTCGTCTCGTTTCAAGGAGGCCCGCCGATTCAAAGAAGCTGAAGAAGTTCATCGTCGTGCGATCGCACTTTGGGAACGACTAGCCACTGATTCTCCCAGAATGCCCGAATATCGGCTCGAGTTCGGGCACAGCTTGTGGCACCTGTCCCAAGTGCTTATCGCCGTGGGCCAAACCTCAGAGGTCGAAAAGGTCCTTCGCAAGGCTCTTGCGGTTTTCGAGCAACTGGTGACTGACTTCCCGAAGGAACACTTTTACCAGGTTGAAGCAGCCCATACTTGTTGGGCGATGTTGGGACCGTTCCTGGAGGCGCAGTCCGGCCGCCGAAAAGATGCGGAGCAAATCTTTAGGCGCGGGCTAAATGCCCACGAGAAGATGATAGCAGCTTCTCCCAGGCTCGATCCAGGAATTTGGCCCCGGCTGGCGAGCAACTACGACTGCTTGGTGAACGTATTGAAAGCGGATGGCCGAGTGCAGGATGCACTGAAAGTCGATCGCCGAGCCATCGATTTCTATGCACAGCTCGTTACGAATGTCCCGGACGAGCCCGCATTTCGGGTAGCCCTGGCAGATGCTTATAAGAAGATGGCGGATCTGCTCAGGGAGGCCGGCCAGATGCCGGAGTCGGAGCAAGCCGCTCACAAGTCCATCGAGATTTATGAGAAGCTGGCCGCAGATTTTCCCAATGTGCCCGAGTATCAGTCCCGGCGCTTCCGCTCCTGGACCAGGTCTCTGGAGCTCGCCGACAATTCCGCGGAAGCCGCACGGGCCTTGAGCAAGTGTCTTGAGCTCGTCCCGAAAGACGCTACGAATCTGAATAACTTTGCCTGGCTGTTGGCCACCAGTCCGAATTTGAAGGCCCGCGACCCGAAACGGGCGGTCGAGCTCGCGAAGCAAGCCGTCGGGCTGGCGCCGAAGGAAGGAAGCTGGTGGAACACCCTGGGCGCGGCTCACTACCGCGCGGGCGACTGGAACGAATCGATCGAAACGCTCGAGAAGTCGATGGCGCTCCGGAAGGGCGGCGACGCGAGCGACTGGTTTTTCCTGGCCATGGCCCGCTGGAAAAAGGGCGAAAAAGAAGACGCTCGAAAATGGTACGGCCGGGCGGTTCAGTGGATGGAGAAGAACGAGCCCAAGAATGAAGAACTAGGGCGCTTCCGCGCGGAGGCCGAGACGCTCTTGGAATTGAAGAAGTAGCCCTGTGAACGTCCTGTGTTTGGCTTCAGGGAAAGCGGCCGGTGAGGCTCTGCCGCGAAGCTAGCTCCTCACCGGCCCGGCACCATCCCCGGCGATCGGTCTGCGCACGGGGCGATGTCTTTTTCATTGTATCGCAGACCAGCTCTCGAAAGGAAAAGCATCATGTTGTTCTCTTCCTGGCTGCGAAATTCGAAACGCTCCGCGCCTAGGGCACGGCGGCGCACGCAAACGTCCCCTCGCCAACGCACCGGCTTCCGCCCGCGTTTAATCGCTGGAAGACCGCGCTTTGCTCAGCGGCTACCAGCAAACTAATCTGGTGGGCTACAAGCCCGGCATCGCGCACTTCACCGACTCTAACCTGAACGGCTGGGGCATGGCGTCCATGCCGGACGGGGCTTTCGTTGTGGCCAACACGTTCACCACCGGGCTGGCCACCTTCTACAATAGCTCCGGCCACGCGCTCCGGAAGATCACCGTGCCGGCGTCGGCGAGCGATCCGTCCGGGTCGGTCGGCCACCCCACCGGCGTCGTGTACAACCCGACGAAGGACTTCGTGATTTCGGCTAACGGCAAGTCGGCCCCGGCCCGCCTGATCTTCGATTCGTTTGACGGCACCATCAGCGGCTGGAACCCCAAGGTCGATCCGACGCAAGCGATCGTCATGGTGGACAACGGCGCCGCCGGCGACATCTACACCGGGCTGGACATGGCCAAGAACAGCCACGGGCAGGAGGTCTTGTATGCGGCCGATTTCACCAAGAACCGCGTGGAGATGTTCGGTGGCCACTATAACGCCATCGGCTCCTTCACCGATCCGACCGTGGCGAGCATTGAGCCAAGCTTTGGCGCCTGGTCGGTGCAAACCGTGAACAACAAGCTCTTCGTCACCTTCGCCTCGCTCGCGAATACGCATGGCGGCGTGGTGGACGTGTTCGATACCGACGGCAACCTGCTGACGCCCAACCATTTCGCCGCCAACGCCTTCGACGCGGGCCCGCTGGAAAACCCGTGGGGGATCATCCAGGCTCCGGCGAACTTCGGCGCGTTTAGCCACGACGTGTTGATCGGCAACGTGGCGGGGGCGGGCAACATCAACGTTTTTAACCCGACCACGGGTGCCTACCTCGGAGAGCTGGACCAGCCGGACGGCACCCCGATCGCCATCACCGGCCTGTGGGACCTGGAATTCGGCGACGGCAAGCCGGACGGCGGCAAGACCAACCAGCTCTTCTTTGACGCGGGGCCCAACGCACCGGACGTGTCGATCAACGGCCTCTTTGGCGTGATCCGGCCTGCCGGGTAGCAGGGTGGCAAATGCGGCGGCGACCTCATGCGCGAGGTCGCGGCCCCATCGCCGCGCGTGCGGTAGACGGTAGCCGGTGAGCACTACCGTGGTGACCACGGTCGAGAGACCGTGGTTCGGACGTGCGCAGCCCCCAGCCTCGCACGTTAGTGCGACTCGCGTCAGTGCGACTCGGGCGCGGATCGGGCTGACGCCCGAGGTTGGAGGACGTTCGTCCCGTACGAACCACGCACTGACGTGCGTGGTCACGACCAGCATCCCAGGCCATCCCACTCGAAAGGAAACATCCATGGCCAGCCGTCGCGGAAAGGCGGCGGCGATCCCGTGCGCGAGATCGCTTGAGGTCGATTTGGCTCGACGACAACGCCGCCGGTTGAGGCGGGCTCGTCGAATCGAAAAGCCCTTCGACCGTCTGGCCGAAAGGCTTCTTTCTGAAAAAAAGGGCTGGGCGTACGCCCGGAGCAGGCTCCGGGTGGCGATTGACCACATGTCCGGCCACCCGCCCAGACCGACCGGGAAAAAAATTTACGGGTTCGGCCCCTGTTTCTCGCATTGTGTTCTAGACGGGCCACCCCGGCCCGCCGCGGAGGCTCGCATGACCGCATAAGAAGGAGAGAGAACAGCCCCGCTCAGTCGCCCTTGATGTTGACACACGCCTGGGCCGGCCCCTCGTCGGGGCCGGGGACGTCGGGAGTGCGCGCCCGCGTTCCGGGAATCGCATCGCATCGCATGCCGACGCATTACGCCGCATCGCAGAAGCATCCCACTCGAGAAGGAGACATCCATGGCCCGTCGTCGCAGACTTGAAGAACGGATCGCATTCGCCTCCCTGTGAACGGGAACTAACATGATGTATCACCTCAGTGAATCAGATTTTTTCCCTGCTTCCGCGCCCGCGCCCGCCGCGCCGCTTCAATCTGTTTCGGTAGCGGGTCGAGCGAGGTAAGCAGCCCGGATCGTGCCTGTAGCTTTTCCAGCTTTTCCAGTTCCGCCATGTTGTCGTCGTAGACGTTATCGAACTGGGATTTAAATTCCTTTTCCTCGAGCTTAATCAGCTCTTCGTCGTAGTCGCGAATTTGCCACGCCTTGATGGCTTTATTCTTTTCGATCACCGTCAACAGCAGCCGTAGATTGTCGGCGCCAAAGTCGTCGAGCGACATGTATTCGGTTTCTTCCGCCGCCGGCGCTTCCATCATTTGGTTCAGGCCCATCTGGATCGTGTGGGTGTGGCAGTATTCCCCATCGGGGGGCTTCGGGCCAAAAAACTCTTCATGCCAAGGCCCGTATTTGTCCCACGGGAGCAGCGCTTCGACAATCCAGCGGTACCCAATCATGGGGTACTTGTGGATCGTGCGCTGCCTTCGCCCCAGCGTATCGACGTCCATACAGTTCATCACGCGCACACGGTCGGGATTCCAGATCACGCGATAGAAAGGCTGGCCGCTTTCGGTCAGGCCGAAGTCGGCGCAGACCTGTTTCGCCCACTCCGGCGTAGGATGCGGCTCGAACAGCTCCGCGCAATCGTTGAGGAGGTCGGTCATTTCGTTTCGACGCTTCTTGCCGCGTCCACTGGGGCCACGGGCGAAATCTTCGGGTTACCCTTGGCCGCAACTTCCGCGGCCGTGGCGCGATCGGCCAGGACAAAGAAAATCTCTTCCTCGCGCACAACCACACATTCGCCTTCCTGGTTGCCGAAGCCGAGGACGGCGCAGCTTGTGCCCGCATATTTCCCCATACAGACGACTGCCCCGGCCATCACGCGCAGGGGAATCAACTGGCCTGCGATGTTGTAGCGTCCCTGGCCGGCGGCAACGACGACTCCATAGGCAGCTTCGCTTTTGCCGAGATCCGGAAGCACTAGGCCGCCGTGAGTTTTCGTGATCTGCGGAAGTTTCCGGACTAAGAGGCGGTCGCCAACCATTAGAACGGCGGTGTCCTCTTTCAGTGCGTGGGTCTCGCTGTCGACGAACGCAATCGCGCGCTCTGGCGCTCTGGCAATGTCGATGAAGTGCTCAGGATACCGTTCGGGAACCGTGAGTGCTTTGCTCATGCCGCTCCTTTCTTTCTTCCCGCCACCGCTGGCGGAAGTGCGCTCTGATTTGTTTTTTCCAGGCATCTTCGGAGGTTTGATAAATGAAATCGATGGCCGCGCTCATGCGGAATTCAAGCGCGGCCACCAAGTCGCGTTCGACTACCGGCTCCAGTTTAGAGTCCGGCGCCAATCGCGCATCCGTCGTAGTAGAGGCCCAGTTTCGGCTGCTCCATGCAAATCTGGAATCCGCCCCAGATATAGGTGATAATCGACATATCCAGGCCGCCGTCGTCGCCGTAGGTCTGGAATTCCGTCTGCCCGTTGCGGGTCAAGGGGCCGACCGGCTGCAATTCGCCGCGGAACCATTTCTTGACTGCCAGCATGTCGATGCGGCCAGGAGTCGCCAGTTTGGAAACCAGCTTGTCGTAACCGGCAAGCGTGGGCGCTCCCTGTTTCTTCATCATGTCGACGTTGCGGTCGCCCTTGGCGTCGAGCCAGTTGAAGTTATTGCCCGCTAGATATGCATAGTTCGACAAGCTCTGCTGCTGGTCGTAACCGAGATGCGCCAGCAGTTCCAATTGCTCGCCTTCGTCTTCCGGCAGCACACGCCGCAGGTAGACTAGTCCCAGATCGAAAGCGGACGGCGAAATGGCGAAATTGTTCATCGCCAAATGCGGCGTCTTTAATTGTCCTGGAAAGGAAGGCCGGCCGAGGTTGTTCCAGTTGCCGGTATTCGAGTCGAGATGATTCGATGCCAGCGAGCCGAGCGACGAGTTGACGATTCCGGGGGAGCCGTCGACTACCAGCAGATCGCCGACAACCATTCCTGGAGGCGTTGCGCCGGAAATGTAAATCGTGCCCCCGGCGAGCGTCGAGGTGACCTTGCCGTTGACATCGATGTTCAGCGTGGTGATCGGGCCGCGCGACGGCTGTCCCACGGCGGGAAGGACTTGATAGACCTTCTGACCCTGGAACTTGTTCGGGTTGTTGACCTGAATCTGATTGCCGTTGATGGCGACAACCGAGTCGAGGACGCCAGCCGCGTTCTGATCGCTATTAAGCAGGGATTCACAGAGGTTGCGGAACTGCGAAATCTGTTTTTCGAGGTTGCGCTTTTTGTAATCGCCAACCGCCTTCTTCGGGCTGTCGGTGGCCGACATGGCGAGGTCGGTCATTTCCGTGCAAGCCAGGAAGAAAGCGGCCGTCACCTGGGCGCGGGCCTGAACGATGGCCGCTCCACGTCCGGCAGGTCCGCCGTCCGGGTCGACTTGCCGCGTCAGGGTTCCAGGTACCAGATCGAGCGTCCACCAGAGAACGCGCGAGGACATGACTTCGGTGGGGCGCTTTTCGATCTTGTCGAACAGCATCGTATCGCGCTGCATGGCATCCGTGATTTTCCGGACGTAGGTTTCTAGCTGAGAGGCTACCGCTTGTGCGTTGTTACCTTGTGCCATCGAGGCTCACCTGTAAAAGTGGGCTTCGTCCAACCATCCCTTTTTGTCAGCGAGTGACCGGCTTGGGACTGTGCTGTGTTCGAGGTTTACGAGCGTGCCGGAATTCCGTCCGGGCGGTCCGCCTTATGTTCCCCCGTTTGGTGTAGCAGTCCGGCTCTGCTCGGGAAAAAGGCGAAAAAAACTTGTTTAGTACGCGACCTGCACCCGCTGGCCGTTTTTGAGGATGTACTTGCCCTCGGTAGTCAGGCTCATTGGGGACTTTGAAAAATCAATTTCGGAGTTCGGCGGCTTGGCGGTGACGCGCTTCCAGTCCTTGTTCATCGCCTGCCGCTGATTGCCCTTGTTCGCAGTGTTCGATTCGCCGCCTGCAGCTTTCTTTTTTATGCCCTTAAACAGGCCGCTTTCGCCAACGACTTCCCGCACAATATCGGGCACGATCCTTGCGTGCTTTTTGTTGGTTACATCCTGTGCGCGGCGCAGATCGCCTTTTTTGACTAGTGCATAGTATTTGTTAACAAAAGATTCGTCCTTGATTGCCGTCTTTTTGATGCGGTCGTGGATGTCGTTCAGCATGCGCCGGAATTCGCCGGGATAGTCGGTTGCCAGCTTGTCGAGATCCACCCCAGCGAGCTTCGCTTCCGCCTTCATCGTGTCCGCAACCTGGCTTTTTAAAACGGGGAAGCACTGCGCATTCACCTGCGTGTAGCGAGTGCCCATCTCGCGCTGTTCGACTTGCGCTTCGCGGTCGGAGAGCTGCTTCTGGCGGGCATCGACTTTCTTCTCTGGAATTTTCCGGGCGGTATCTTTGATCGTGTTATACCAGTCGGCAAGTTTGGTGGCCGCTTGTTTCCGTTGCTCCGGGGTGCTGTTCGGGTCGGCCAGCAAGGCATAGATTTCACGAACAGGCGAGCCGTTGTCGACAGTATCGAGAACGACTTTCGCCATCACGTGATCGTAGTGCTCGGGATGCTTGTCGCCAACGTAGGCAAGCGAGTTGTCGAAAGCTTTCAGGGCCGCATCGGGATTTTCCTGGAACGCGGTTTCGACCCACGTGGCGTCGCCTCGCTCGAACGCCTCCGAATCTTGATGGTAGGTATCGAGGTCGGTTTGGAGTTGCTCGATGCCATCCACTCCGCCAAAACGTTCAACCTGATCGGCCATTTCGATGGCCGCCTTGACGCCGCCGGGAATTACTTTGTTGAGTCTTTGCCGCTCGAAGTAGAGCGAGCGAACTTCTTTTCCGAGGCCGGCTTTTTCCGCCGCGTCGAAAAGACTCTTCCACTTGCCGGGAACTGTGCGTCCGTCACCAAGATCCACGGAAGCATTGGGATCGATGGCGCGTTGAGGTTCACTACCATCTTCGGCGGCATCGCCATCGGCGGATTGACCATCTCCCGCGCCAGTGTTCCCGCTGTTGTCGTCCGTCCCGGACTCCCCAACACCAGAGCCAGTATTCGCGTTCCCGGAGCCATCGGATACCGCTCCCGCCGCACCTGCGTCGGCAACCACCCCAGCGGCGAAGAATAGCGTGCTTCCAAACAGCAAATGATTCAGCAGAAATCTAAGCAGTGAGTGCATTGGGTGTAGCTCCTGTCGGGGGTACGAGCGGCGGCGCAATCGGCGCGGCTGCCGCCGCTGGCGGTTTCTGGTGTTTATCGGTGGGCGCTGGCGCTGGAGGTATTGCTCCCGGCGGTGGCGCGGGCATTTCGATGATACCCAGAAGGTCGGGTGGAATGGCGATGCCGGACTTTTGCGCCTTCGTCAGGTGTGCGACCAGATGCAGTTCCAAGTCTTTCACTACTTCCGGGCGTGTAGTCAGCATTTCGAGTGTTTTGGAATCGTTAAGGATGCGGACGCAGGTACGGGATTCTTCGATGTGATCGTCGGCTAAACGAATCGGCACACTGGAAACTTCGACAATCGGCTCTTCCGGGACAGGCGGGGCTTCGGCCCCCGGCGCGACAGCATCGACGGCCTGCTGCGCGGCTTGCTGCTTTTGATTCTCTTTTGCCAGCGTCGCTTCGGGGTCTGGAATTGGCCCATCGCCCGCCTGCATCTCTTCCCATTCAGCCAACTGCTTGTCTCTGGCCGCCGCGCCTTTGATTGTCAGGTCTAGGCCGGTCGCATCCTTTAAGCCCACCAGATTGTCGGGCTCCATGAATAATTGCGCCGCGATAGGATTCGTCGGTGCAGCCTGAAACAGCCCCAGCCACTTGTTCGACGTGTCGGTGTAAGATTCGGGAAAATTCTGATCCGTGACTGCCGAAGATAAGAACCCGCCGCGCTTGAGCACGCCCACATCGATATCGATCGTTTTCGTTTTACCAGCTTTAAGGGGCAGAACGGCGTGGATCGATTCCTGCTCACGCTCCGCCGCCAACCGCGCGGCCTGCCAGCGAATCCCGGAAGCAAATTCAAGATAGGGCACCCAGACAATCGCCATTAGCCCGAGCGACATATCCTTGGCCTGTTTGTAGGCGGCCGCGGTTTTCTGGTCTTCCATGTTCGCGCCAAACAGCGCCGGCTGGTTGCCGGTGATAAATTGCGAGAGCGGCCCTTGCAGGTTTTGCACCCATGCCGGGAAGCTTGCGGGGACGTCTAGGTGGGCTTCCTGGAAAATGTTGTCGGCGAGCGGCAGTCCGTTCTGTGGCTGCATGGCGGAGTATTCGCCCCAGCGCGAGAACGACTCGGTAATCGCCTGCATGTCTTCGGCGCCGACATTCAGAAAGGTGCGCGGGATGCACTTGTGAATCAGTTCCGAGTACATCCCCACGGCATCGTTGAACTCCATCTGAATCGGCACCATCGGGTCGGAGAGCGACGGGCGGGCATTGCCGGTGCCTGGAAGCGCGTGCATACAGCGCACCTGCGCATCCATCGAGATCTGTTTCGCCCCGCAGAAGATCGGGCCGATAAACTTACACCGAAAACCCTTCTCCGCGAGACCTTTGATCCCTCTTTTTCGGTTGCCAATCCAAAAGTCTTGTTTTTCTTTCGAGAGCGTTCTGAACGCCGCCCGACGGAGCCACCAGGTGTCTTCGGTGACCAAGTAAGCCAGGGTGTCGGCGGAGACCTGGGCGATTCCTTCGTCGACCGCGATACGCGACATGCGCGCAATCTCGTTATTCGGCACCTGGCCGCGAGCCGAGTCTTCGATCTTATCGGCTACGCCTGGATTCTCCTCCTGTGCAATCGTTTTATCGATCTCGCGCGAGACTTTACAGTATGGCCAGCTGTTAAATTCGCCGACAATAGGAACCTTGGTTTCGAGCACCCCTTTATACTTTGTGAACTCGGCGCCCTGCGGATTGCCGTCCTTATCGACGCCGCAAAACTCTTCGTTTTCTTCGTAGTCGGTGACCGCGAGCACGCGGCCATCGGTCCACATCAGCCGCGCCACTTCCATCTGCGTGGGTTTTGGGGGATTGTATTTCTGGTAGACCTCAAGGTACTTTTCCGCCTCTTTCGCGGCTTTCACCGATCCGCCGTCTTTCGGCTTGTCCGGTTCCATGCGCGAGGGTGCGGCATTCTGGGAGAAGACGGCCATAAAAATTTTGGCGTTGGCGGTGAAGATGTTGAACTCTTCCTCGAAAAACTCTTCTTGATTGCCGTCTTCGCCGCCGAGCGTCGCTCCCGCAGGGCCGACCTGGAATTGAGAGGCGTCGGCGTTCCAGTAGGGATGCTGAATGCCGATGTAAAAGTAGCGGCGAAGAGTGCAGCGGATAATCTCGATCATGCGCGCCCACTGGTCGCGCTCATCGAAAGTCGTGCAAATCGACTTCAGTTCAGCAATGCGATCCGGGTGCAGGTTGGAGAAATCGTCGGCGTAGGGATTGCCGTCGACGGTATCGTCCTGTGAGCGGGTGAGATTGCCTGCCTCGAAAGCGGATTCTAGGATGTCGGGAGCTAAGGACACAGCTAAGTCGTTATCGATGCAGATCGCCGTTCATGAAGCGTTTGCCGAGAATGCCGCGCGCCCGGATGTGCGGGTTGCTACTGTGGCTTTCCTGCTCCGCTTCCTGTTTCTTCGACACTCCCCGCCGCTTGGCTGCCGTCGTGAGCGCCCCCGGATGCCGGACTGCTTTTTGGATCCACTTTGCCATTCGATTTACTCTTGAGCCGCTTTGCCAGAGCGCGCATGGAGCGGCGAAATTCGAGAATTTGAGCCTTGGTGTTAGCCACGAGGCTTCTTCCGCGCCGGCAAACCTTTTTCGGGCGTGTCGGCAAACTCGTGGAGTTGTTGGCGCGACATCTTCAGCAGGCCGCGGTTCCTTGGCTTCAGTTTTTCCGGGTGATGCTCGGCGATAGCCATCACCCGGCGCTGCTTGATGGACAAGGCGGGCACGGCTAGTAGTTGGACTGTGCCGCCGTATAACCCCACACCGTGGGATGAATTACGCCCGCGCCCGCCGTGGCGTTTGTCGTAATCAGAAGCGGCCCCACGCCGGTGCCCTGCGACACCACCGTCGGCGCGGTTTGGAACAGATAGCAATTCGTTCCGGCCGTGAGCGACGTGCACGAGGTGAGAAACACGGCCGTGGCGCCGGAGATCCCAAGCGAATAACTAGCCGCCGTGGTAATCGTCGTGTTGACGTAGACCGAGGCATCCCCTTCAAGGAAGGTTTTCGGGATCTGCGTGCACGGCCCGCTGGCAACTGTTGTTGTCGCGCTTGAGGTCGAAAGTGCGACCGGGCCGCAATCGTAAGACCAGAAAACCCAGCCGCCGCCGTTGTTTCCAGCATCGTTCAGGGCTTCCAGAAATCCATTATCGCCAGACCACACACCCGCCCCGTAGCCGTGGGTTTTAGTGAAGTTGCCGGTCAGCGTGCATTGCCCCTGTTGCGAGTTGAAGGGATCGAGAGTGACGCCAGAAGGAAAGCAATTGGAAACTGCCGTCAAGGTGACCGTCTCCTGGTTGTAGTCGTTGAGCGTGATGGGTACGCCCACGGCAAAGGGAACAACGGTGCGCCCGTCCTGCAACTTGACGCTACCGGCGGAAACTGTAATCGAAGTTCCCGACCCGGTCGTCGAGTTGCCGCCGACAACGAAAACGCCGGCAGCGCGAAGATTGTACTGCACCGCGTAGAATGTGCGCCCGCCGATGAAAGAAATCTGCGAGCCGGGAGCGGTATACTGCTGCGCCATCGCCGGCACGGCGAAAAGCGCGCAAACTGCAAGGGGCAAAGCGATGATGAGCGTGAGTTTCATGGTGGTAGTGTTCTCCTCTGATTTGTGGTGGGTGACTCGCGAAAAAATCGGTTTACTGGCGGCAGCCGGCGCGGCCGTAGTCTGCGGCCATGTCGTCCGTGATTGGTCACCGTCCCGTTAATGCGTCCATTTGCTAAGGCTACATACTCCGGTGAAATGTCAATGCCGATAAACTCACGGCCATTCAATACCGCCATCTTGCCGGTAGTGCCAGAACCGACAAACGGGTCTAGCACGGTGTCGCCGGGGTTAGACCAGCTTAGAATGTGGTCTTGTGCCAATGCCTCGGGGAAGATAGCCGGGTGCTTGAAGGCTTCGCGGTCACCGGTAGAACCATATAGACCTACGTTGTAATACCAGACATTCCCGCGTATCTTGTCTAGCTTGGCACTCGGCTGATAGGTGTCTATGACCGTTCCATCTATCTCCCGGCGTCCTTCCTTCTTTTTACGCTTGTCCATGTACTTCTTTGGCTCACGTAGCAGCACACCCGCGCCCGGTTTGCCGTTGCTAAAGACAAACATGTATTCCCAATGCGGGTAATAACGGTGGTGGAAATGATCCACGCTAGGCGGTGTCATCTTGTGATAAACCATCGTGTCATGCAAGTTAAACCCGCATTCTTTGAAGTACAGGGCTTGTCTAAAACTAGTACCAGTCTCGGACCCGTTAACCGTTGCATCCGCCACAACCCAAACCACCACGCCGCCCGGTTTGGTGACACGGAATAACTCACGCGCCACGGCTTCAAAGTCCCACGCATAGCCGTTGTACTTGCGGAGATTGTCATACGGCGGTGAGGTCACCGTAAGCTGTATGCTTGCGTCCGGTATCTCACGGCGCATGACTTCCACGCTGTCACCTACGTGCAAAACAAAGGACATAATTGCTGAAAAAATCGGCTTACTAGCGGCAGCCGGCGCGGCCGTAGTCTCCGGCCATGTCGTCGGCATCTCCATCGGCTTCGCCGCCAGAGGCGAAATTGTCGCCGGAATCCTCGCCTGCGTCTTCGCCTTGTTCCTCGCCGTGCATCGCGTCCATATGATCGCGGGCTTCCTGATACGAGGCGTGATCGGCGTGCTCTACGCGGCCATCGGGAAAAGTGTGTTTCGAGTGATAGCCGCCGCCTTCGTCTTCATGAATTTCGTGATGGTGAAGGCCATCGCCTTTCGCTTCGGCTTTATTGCCGTCCTTGTCGCCGTGGGCCGGTGTCTCGCGTTCCCCGACCGATTCGTCCATCCGGTCGGTGACGCCGTGAAAATATGGCATTCCTTCTTTGCGCATGGGAAAGTTACCTCGATCTGTAAATTTAGTTGCGGGACCTACTCGGGCTTCGCTTCCGAATCTGGCGCGGCGCTGTCGGGCGTTGCGTTGTCGCTGCTGAGATCGGCAACCAAGCGGTTGAGCCGCTCGATCTCGTCAATCAATCCTCGGTTGTCGTTTGCCGAAATAATTTCCGTCCACTCTCCCGCCCCCCGCTTCGCCGCAATCTGGGCGGGCGTGGTCAGGCCATGAACGCGTTTATATTCCGCCGAGAATTCGTGCGAGGCGTGGACCACGTCGTATTCCACATAGATTTGCGGGAACCAACCGATCTGGCGCTTTGCAATTGCCGATTCGCGCTCGGGGTCGATAAAAGCGATACTGACGAGCGGCTCGCCGCTTGCGCCCTGGTGGCCGGTTTCGGCCACGCGGGCGGCTAACACAATGGCGTTCACGGTACGGCCATACGCGGTATAAGCGACTACTTCACCTGCCTGCATCTGCGGTCTCCTTGGCGGTTACTGCTCCCTGTTGAGATAGGAAATCAATCGCGGCTTGCGTCGAGGCCGCAGGCTTCTGTTTTTCCAAAGCCCCAGCCAGAGCGTCGTGCGCCTGCTGCTTCGTGTTGGTGAACTGCCGGAATTTATTGAAACGAATACGAAACGGCGTCCGCTTCGTAAGAACCGAGCCCGAAGAGGCGGGCGAGACCGCCGGCACCGACTGTTTCGCAGGGGCTGCGGAAGACGAGGACGGCAACGCGGCGGGCTCGCTCGACCCTTCGGCCCGGTCGTAAATCGGAAGTACAATCTTGCGGAAAACACTGGCTTCATGGCGCGCTTGCTCGCGGTCGCGTTCCACGATGGCAATCAACTTTTCGTATGTCTCGCGTTGGCGCTCAAAGGCAAACCAGCCAACGATAAGCACGGCAATCATTGCGCTGATGAAAGCGGCGGTCACAATTTCACCTTCCGCCCCGGCTCCGCCTCATCGCTTTCATTTTTCAAGCGCAAGGGATCAACCGAATTTACACGCTCGCACTGGAAATGACGGGAGTGATGTTTGCGCTTCACCGCGCTCCCCGCTTCCAAAGCGACTTCCGACGATGCCGCGTCGGCAGAGGCTTCGGCTTTTTGTCGTCGAAGATTGCGTGCTCCATGAAAATCGCTTGCCGCAATTCGCGCATTTTCTCGAGCGTCAGCACCGTCGCCCCGGCGGCTATGGCCTCAGGCAGTTTTTCCTCGGGGACATAGCCGATCTTTCCTGTCGGGGCGATAATGCGGACGTTCGGGCTGGCGCTCATCGCTTGTTCTTAGCCGGTTCTCCGCCGAACTTTGTAAACCAGTCCTCGCCCGGTTTCTCCGGTTCCGCTCTGGCGGCAAACTGCTGCCGCACGGCTTGAATCTGTTCTTCCAGTTTGACCGAGTCCGGCTTTACGGTTGAGCCGATCATCCACTGCAAACCCATTCCCGCCGAGTTCGACCGGATCGTCGCCGATGGTCGCCTCGTTCCAGTCCACCTTCAGCATCTCTTCCGGCTTTTTTAGATCGTGAATCATCGCCGGAATCGACTCGATCAATTTGGGGCAGTCTTCCGAGATCAACCAGGTACGGGCGAAGAGAACTTGCGACATCAACCGGGCGCGAATCAGTCTCACGCCGGGGCTTGAGTCGGCAGGAAAGGGCCGGGGAATCTTCGGGCCGAGCGCATCCGATAACATTTGCAGAATCGACTTTGGTTCCTCGCGTAATGCGTTCGGCGACAACCGGCCCGCGTCCCACGAGAACACAAATCCCTTGAGAGGCGACAATTTGAAGTCCTGTGCCTCCATCTCGGTCAACTGCCGCCCCACGTCGGTTTCCGTGGTCCGCCGACCCCATAACTCCCTGTAGGTGATTATGCAATTACGCTCATCCTTGGAGTGCCAGTGAAAGCAGTGCGGATGCTCGTCGCCCCAATCGCCTGACAAACTGCGCGAATGCCACGGCTGAATTCTAGCCACCGCTTCGACGCGGCTAATGACGTGGATTTTTGGATTGAAGTGCGGAAAATACTGACCGGTGTAAACGTCCCAATCGCCGTGCGCGACTTGCTTAGCCAGCTCAGGCGGAAGGGTGAGCAGACTGTCGTGATAGTTGGGATCGACGTAAGGGTTATCGCTAGCCTTGGCTTTAACGAGCACAAACTGGTCGCGCTTGCGTTCGAGTTCGGGCGGGTATTCTTTCGTGACCCAGTATTTCTTGACCCACGGATGGCCAACTCCACCGGGATTAGTTCCGGCGCCGAACTTTGGCCGCTCGATTCCCGGCCAGCGCAGCCGGAAGCGTAAGAGATTGAAGACCGACAGTGGATTGAGTGTAAGCTCGTCAACGGCGATCGCCGCAAACTGCGCCGACTTGTATTTTTCCGGATCGTCCAGGTTGCGGAGAGCGATGACGCCAGACCCGTGCTCTTTTCGCAGCGTGAAGTTAAGACCTTCATCGCCCTTCGATAGTTCGCCCAGCCAGCGCGGAAACTCGGCGCGGATCTGACATACCTGACGGTCAGCCAATGTGCGATAGGTTTCGCAAAAAAGTCCGACACGAACGCCGCGCAATCCCAGAACCTTGAACGTCCACAGAAGATAGAGAACCAGCCACCAGCGCAGGATGTAGCTTTTGCCGCCACCGGCTTCCCCGCCGTAGAGGACAAAATCGAAATTGGCTGTCGCGGCAAGAAATTCACGCTGGCGTTCAGTTGGGTTTACCAGCTTCTCCAGGCTTACCACCGGCCGGGCGCTCGGTTGTGGTACCGATGAGCAGGTTGCCAAACTCTAACTCCGGAATATTCTTCTCGCGGGTGTCGCCGACAAAGACGCCTTGCGCCGGTTTTCCGTCGCGGCGGTCGGTGAGATATTTCTGCACATCGAAGCGCAGCCGCTTATCGTCGCAGTGCAGTAGATCCAGCCACCACTTTTCTTCGTCGATTGCATTCAGCACGCGGGTCGCAATGCCGCGAGGATTTCCGGCCGCACCGATAACCAGCTTTTCTTTTTTTGGCCTTCCTGCGCCTTCGCGGCGGCCGCCGCGGCTTGATTGCTGTGTCATCGGACTATGTTGCCAGCTGCGGCTTCACCACGCGAAGGTCTCCCGAAAGTTGAATCTGCGCACAACCAGATTATCCGGCAGCGGCCTGAACCCATGCCGCTCGGCGAACCTCAACGTCGTTTTCTCGCGGCACAGAAAATAGGCTTCACCCGCGTCTTGTGTGTGTGTCTCTTCCAGTGCGTGCTCGCCAAGCTTTGCAATTACCTGCGCCGTCTCGCCCGCCGTCAGGCCGGGGCGAAAGATCAGATTTTCCAGCATCATCGGGCGCTGCACGGGAAGAAAACCGAGCGCCCCGGATTGATTGAATGCGGCCAAGGTGAACGTTTGGCGATGCTCTAACACGTCCATGTCGAAGAGCTGGCCGTCTGGCGTTGTCCACAGATAGTTCAGCATCTGGTCTTGCACTTCGGCCGGCGTCGCACGTCTCACAAGTACCCGATCCATCTAGCGCCTGGTCACCCGCGCCGTGCAGGTCACGGCATTCGCGGGCTGTGTCCGCACGTAAAGACAAACAAATTGACCCTGAAATGGCGCAAGATCAACTGTTGCCTGCGTTGCCGAGCCCGCGTTAATCGCGTTAATGACTCCAGCAACCGGCACCTCAGCATATTCCGCAGAGCCCTGCGTGTCGGTGTCGCACTCCATGATGTCGATCTCGAACGCGCCTGGCGCCGCCGAGAAGTCGACCTGGAAGCGAAGGCGCACATCGCCGCTGCCGACAATATTCGGGGGGATTTGCACCTGCTGAGAAAATTCGCCCGTGGTCAGCGGCTCAGCGCTAAAAAGCAGGTAGCTATTCTGCGGATAGAAGGGAAAAAGAGCCGGGGGCGGAACCTGCGAGTTGTATTTCATAAGATCACCGGACAAACGATGCGGCCAAAAGGGCGGCGGCGAAAATCAGCCACTCCCTACCCGCCAGCATGCGCTGAAAACCTATTACCATCGTGATCGCTTTCGCGTTTGATAAAGCCGCGCGGAAATCAAAGAATCAAAGAGCGGGACCCGATGAGAGATTCCACCTGAGCGTCGGCGGCGCGCTCGGCGACCCGTCCGGCATAGATCAGCGACGAAGATTCCCGCTTGTGACCGAGTCGCATTCGAACAAGCCGCAAGTCTTTTGTTTTCTCGTAGATTTCGGCGCCCATCGTGTGCTTCAACATGTGCGGATGGCGCTTGTGTTCCGGTAACCCGACGGTGATCGCATGCCGCGAAACGATGCGCCCGAACTGCCGCCTGGTGAGCGGAAAAAGTTTTTGATTCCCCTCGAAATTCGACGCGAAATCAAAAAGCGCTTGACGCTCATTTAGCAGTGGATTTTGGTCCTGGTGCAGCGACTGTTCGGTGTGCTCGCTGCCTTTTAGTCTGCGCACTTCGAGCCGTCCATCCTTGATATCATCTCGCACAATCGAAACAACTTCGGACGCCCGAAGGCCGTGACAATAAGCGACGAGGATCATCAAAAAATCGCGTTCGCTGTGAGCGCGTGCGGCGGCCAGAAGGCTCAGCAGTTCCGCATTGGAGAGCGCCTGCAAATCAAAAAAAAATCAAAAAATGTCCCAGAATAGTATTTTGGGACATCGACTTCTTAGCCAATGACCCGCAAAAAACTATGCCTGGTCTCAATCTCGCAGTCCCGGCAGTTAAGCAGCGGCTGCTCGAAGCTTTCCGGCTTGTGGTGCCCCCACTGTCGTGTGCGGCCGCAATCGACGCAGCGCCACATTTGTCGGGAGCCGTCGTAGATCGCCTCCGAGGCGAAGAGATTCTCAACCCGACGGTCAGTTACATCACGAATTTGAGCGAAGGTAGCCATTAGAAGCGCTGCTTGAGTTCGTGCCAAGCAAGGGCCGCGCCGAGGGTGAAGAGGATCACGCCCACGCAGACCAGATATATGTCTACTTCGGTCATTTCAGTCGGGCGAAGAGTTCCAAAGCTAAGAACGCGATGATAGATCCGCAAGCTCCCAGCGAGTAGAGCAAGATTCGGGTCCAGAGCTTTTCGTCCTCCGCTCTGGCGATGAGCCGATCCCGCTCGCCGATCAATTTCAGCGATAGGTCGGTCACGCGGGTTACATCCTCGCGGAGCTGCGAATTTGAGCGGCCTTCGTACTGTTCCACGGGCCGGGGCCGTCCGCGTTTGAAGTTCCAAATGGCTTGGTCAAGGTCAAGCTCAGAGAGTAGGTTTGGGTCGCGCACTCAGCAGGCTTCCAATGCGGTTTCTACTTTGTCCGGACCTGCCATGAAGCGGTTCATCCAGCGCCTGCGGTGATCGCCGAGGGCCGGAATTTCATAGTGAAGGGGTTTGCCGTCCGATTGCTTCGCGAAAGGTAAGACGTTGCCGACGCCCAGAGGACCATCCCAGAAACCGATAGTCAGTTCCGAGAAAAGCCGCGCCGCCTGCGCCCGCAACATCCGAATCAACATTGGCGCCACGCGCACAGCCAAGAGCTTGCGGCAAAGATAGTTCGCCACATTTTTAGATACGTGTTTACGCGGTTCCGCCGATAAGTGATCGTCAACTTCCAGTACACCGATTCTTTTCGCCATAGGATTTTGGGAACACTTCTTCCGCCAGGTTGGGCACCCACTTTTGCGCGGGATGCGGCGGTCGAACGAAAGTAGGGTCGAAGTGGGGGATACCGGGATCAATCGTGAGGCAGGGGAAGGGGAAAAGGGAAGAGTACGAGAGTCACAAAAGGGGCTGCTTTGGGGCTAGACCTTGGGTTTGAGCTTCACCCGTTCGCCAAACAAGCGGCATCCATCCGCAAACACTAAATCCACACGATCGAGCGACGGAATAAACCAAAGGGAACTATACATAACTCCCTAAGCCTCTTTCCAGGCAACAAGATCGCCGAGACTGCGGAGCCATTCGATAGCCAAGGCTTCCGTCATCCCGTTAGACTCAGGATCGTAGAACTTTTTGTCATGCACGACGCACCAAAGCTCTTTCGGGCTAAGTCCGCCGCGCTCTGCAAAGCGAGTAAGACTCTGTGAGTGGTTGCTCTGCGCCTGTTTTTCGTGATCTTTCACCACTTCCCATGAAATGCTGCGCGGGTATAGCGTGTGATTCCGTCGAGCCTCATATGCTTCATCCGTCTGACCCTGCAAAATCGGGTAACTGCCGCTCATTTCAGTTCTCCTTGCGTTGATGCTTGATGCTGCTCACCCACACGTCAATGTCCGGCAACTCGCGCAATAGCACTATCATGGCCGAATCACTTGGAGGAACTTTGCGAAAGTTGCATTCCCGCACTAACCATTCGATGAGTTCTGGGCCGCTCATTTGTCACCTCCAAGGGAGTTAACTATTCTTCTTTTCCTTATCCCAGCGGGCCTTAATGGCTTTGCGAGCTATTTTTTTGCGCTCTTCCGGGGTCATCGTTGTCATCCGCGCTTTTCCACCGCGCCGTCCAAGTTCTACCGCAGCCGCATTTTTTCGGGTCATTACGCTCGTTTTACCATCTTTTTTTATTATAGATACTAAGCGCTTGGTAAGTGAATGAAAACAAAACGAATAAAGTTCTTGACAAATAATCATACTAAGCGCATAGTATAGGAGCGTCGGGGGTGGTACCTCGCGGGGAGTACGTAAGCTCCCCCCAAAGTTTCTAGGCGGCACCGCCTGACCCTTGCAGGGGCCAAGCGGGCCTAAACAAAATCACACCCTTTACAGGAGAGTGCAAAATGTCTGATCAGAATCCTACCGCGTTACCCCCTCACCAATTTCCACAGTCTGCGATCGACCGGGTCGCGAACCTCAAACGTCAACGCGCCTTAGAAGATAACCCAATCGCCGCCTTGATTTCCATCGTGGACGAAAACTTCGCCCGCGAGCCGGAAGATGAAAGGGAGCGCCGGTGAGAACGCCCGAAGAGGAACGCGCCTTTGAGCTTTCGCGGTTGATGCAGCGCCGCGACATGGCCGCTTACACCTTGACCGCAACCGTTTGGCACGTCATCGCATTCGCGGAGGCAATGACCTACGACGACGCATTGGCCCAACTCCGCGCCGGTTACGCAGAATTTGCAGCACTCGACTTACAGATACGACAAATCAGAAAAGGAGCGAATCATCATGGCAACCGTCCCGCAGCCGCCTAACCCACAAATTCTTGAGCACCATCTTGCGAAGAAACCACTTCCGGCCCAGCAGATTCAAGAGCTATCCCCCGCCGCACTCTTACAGATTGCACTCTCGCACCAAGCCGGTATCGACGTGATCGAGCGGCTTGCCGTGCTCTGCCGGGAGAACGCCGCGCGCGAAGCCGAAGTCGCATTTAACGAATCGCTGAGCCGTGCGCAGGCCGCCGTCACGCGCATTGCGCCCGACCTTACCAACCCGCAGACACAAAGCCAGTACGCATCCTATCCCGCGCTGGATCGGATCATCCGACCAATCTACACCCGCGAAGGATTGAACCTCTCATTCGACACCGACGATTCGCCGCTCGAATTACACGTGCGCGTTGTCTGCTGGGTTTCGCTCGGCTCGCACACACGTAAGTACAAAATCGACGTACCCTGCGACGGGAAGGGAGCGCGCGGCGGCGATGTGATGAGCAAGACTCACGCCGTTGCATCCGCCGTCTCCTACGGGATGCGGTATCTTCTCAAGTGCATTTTCAACCTTGCCATCGGAAGGGACGACGATGGCAACGCGGCGGGCGGAGGGGTGGATTCCAGGGCCGGAATCTCACACGCCCGCCGTGAAGAAATGTGCGCGAAGATCGCCAACGCGGCCAACATGGAAGAGCTGCGCACGGTCTTCGCCGCAGCCTACACCGAAGCGAGCGCCGCGAAAGATCACGCTGCCCATGACGCCTACATCGCCGCCAAGGACGCGAGAAAGCGAGAACTGCGATGACACCCCTTGAAGCCTACGAATGCGAGCAGGGAAGCGAAGAGTGGCTCCAAGCACGTTGCGGGATGATTACCGCCTCGCGCTGCGCCGACGTGATCGCCATACTGGCCCGCAAAAAAGGCGAAGCCGCGAACCGGCGCAACTACCGCATGGATGTGGTTTCGGAAATCCTCACCGGGCAACCGATCATCCGCACCGCGTGGAAGGAGATGCAGTGGGGAACGCAGAACGAGCCTTACGCGCGCGAAGAGTACGGGCTAGTAAAAGGGGTGCTGATCGAAACCTGCGGGTTTGTGATTCATCCACGCATCCCGCGTTTCGGTTGCTCGCCCGATGGCCTGGTTGTC
>CAWDPB010000154.1:0-25541 GCA_963804075.1 uncultured Acidobacteriaceae bacterium
GGTCAATCGCCGCCACACCTGGGCCGCCCTCTGGAGCCAATACCTCGCCCAACTGCTCCAAGCCTCGCAGCCCGCCCCAGCCAAATGACCTAGGCCGCAGGAGTGCCGAGTTTCGCCGCCTCGACTGCGAGCTGCGCCGCGTCGATCTCGTTCATCAACGCATTGCGCTCGCTCGCCAGCATGGCCGCGCGTTGACACCAGGACAGAGACCACCGGGCCAAGCGACGGGGGTCAGCCGGCTCACGATGAGGCCGCGCGCCGCCCACCATGTCGGACCTGGGCAGAGCGAGTGGCGCGCACGGGTGGTTGAGCCAGTGGTTGAAACCTTCGCCGTACTGCGCGTCGGCTTGCAGAATGCTCATCGGCTCGCCCTCGCAGTCCGTGGCGGCGCGAAATTCCTCCACCAGATCATCCTTGAGCGGCCCGCGCATGCGCAGCACATAGTCGATGGTGAGCGCATGCACGCCGCGCGATACTCGATGCGCCCAGGATCCGTCGTCGGTGAGAATCTCCAATCCGCCATCGACCGGCGGCATGGATCCGTCGATCAGCTCCTGATTGCCGAGTCGATAGCCCCAGCGTGCGCCGTCGAGATAATAAGGAAGGCGCGACATGGATTCTGTTCCGCCGGCGAGGACACAGTGAGATCGCCAACCGCAATCTCCTGGAAGGCCAGCGCGATGGACTTCATTCCCGAGGCACACGCCTTGTTCGCGGTATACGCCGGACTTCCTTCGGCACCCCGCTGCGGATGGAAATCTGCCGAGCTGGGTTAGGCCCGCCGCCCGCCTGACGCGCGTTGCCGAAGATCGTCTCTTCCACCTGCTCGGGCTGGATGCTGGCCCGCTCAATGGCGGCTTTGGCTGCGACTGTGCCCATATCGACGGCGGTTTGCGAAGCGAGCGAGCCTCCAAACTTGCCAATCGGAGTACGTACGGCGGAGAGGATGAAGACGGGGTTCAACGGACCTCCAGAACGCCCTAGTCTAGCACTGGGTGGGTAGCTCGTCCGCGGCGCGGCGCGCCGCGATACACTAATTTGCGTGAACGTTCTCTACGGAATCAACACAGTCACCGAGGCGCTCAAAGCGCGTGGCCGCGCCTTCCAATGGGTGGGTGTGGCAAAAGAACGAAATGACATTCGCCTGAAGCGCATCATTGAAGAGTGCCGCAAGATTGGCGTTCCCGTGCGCGTTATGACGCGGATGGAATTGGACGAGATTGCAATCGCCGGCGCTCACCAGGGCGTAGTGGCCATGACCTCGGCGAAGCAATACACCAATCTCGATGACCTGGTGGCGGCGCGGCGCGGCGAGCACTCGCTGATCGTCGTACTCGATGGCGTCGAAGACCCGCACAATCTGGGTGCGATTCTGCGTACGGCCGATGCCGCGGGCGTGGATGGCCTTGTGATCCCCGAGCGGCGCTCCGCCAGCGTAACGGGCACGGTGGCAAAAACATCGGCCGGCGCAAGCGAGCATCTTCCCATCGCCAAAGTCACGAATATTTCGCGGGCGCTCGAAGACCTGAAGGCGAAAGACCTGTGGGTGGTCGGCCTCGACGAGCGCGGGCAGCAGAATTACGACGCCGTCGATTACAAAATGAATTGCGCAGTTGTGCTTGGCGCTGAGGGCAAGGGCCTGCACGAGCTGGTGAGCCGACATTGCGATTTTCTGGTCTCGATCCCCATGCTGGGAAAGGTGCCGTCGCTCAATGTTTCAGTTGCGGCCGGTGTGGTCCTGTATGAAGTCGGTGCGGCAAAGGCGCTTGGGCGCATCGAAGAAAGTATGAAACGTGCAGCCATCACGAGAGTCCTCTGTGCTCTCTGCGTCCTCTGGGGTTGCGCTTCGGCGGGCGCGCTTGACCGCGAGGCATTCACGATCACAGTTTACGATCTCGAAGTTCGTATCGAACCCGCGCAGCAACGACTCGGAGCGCGCGGAACAATCGTCTTGCGGAATGACTCCGCCCAGCCTCAGAAGAATGTCGCTCTGCAAATTTCCTCCTCGCTGAGTTCGCGATCGTTTCGCGCCGCCGGCAAGCCACTGCAGTTTGTTTCTCAGCCCTTCACTTCCGACGTGGACCACACTGGCGCACTTTCTGAAGCGATTGTCACGCTCCCCGCCGAAGTCAAGCCGAAGGATTCCGTGAAATTGGAAATCGGCTACGAGGGCGTGATCCCTCTGGATATGACTCGGCTGACGCGCGTTGGCATACCGGAGGAAATTGCGCGGCACACGAGCTGGGACCAGATTGGCCGATCGTTCACGGCCATGCGAGGCGCGGGGTATGTGGCGTGGTATCCGATCACGACGGAGTCAGCGGATTTTTCCGAAGGCAACAGCCTGTTTGAAGTCGTGAATCGCTGGAAGGCACGAGAGACGGGAAGCGAGTTTAACGCGAGGCTTGAATTATCGGTACTTCGTGGAGATCCGGCTTCCACGGTTGTCTGCAGTAGTGGGGCCATCGGCACGACAAGCCCCCAGACCGGCAAACAATCATCCGGAAGTGAACGGCAGAAGGCCGGCATGTGGAAACCGACTGCGCGTGGAAACGACTCGGATTAGTCGCGCCAGCGTTTGCGACCGCAAATTATATAACTTCATCGAAGCCTCCACTGACGGTCCTGGCCCTGGCGGGACACGAGTCCGGCGCGGCAACCTATATCGAAGCGTTCGATCCGGCATCGCAATTTGTAAGCCACTGGTTCTGCAAGCCGACCGCACCCGTTGCAATCGCCGACTTCGCTGATCCGCACGCCGCACCTTTTGAGAGTGGAACCCTATTAATGGCCTCGATGGCCGGAGAAGATAACAAGCTCGCGGGCATCAACCTGGTGCACGAACTGGTGCATTCAGCTTTCGCTTCGCCGCAGCCCTGGGTATCGGAAGGCCTGGCGCATTTTGCCGAGGCGGCATATCGCGAACAACAGGGAGGGCGGGAAGCGGCGCTCGATCTGCTTGGCTTGCACCGCGCCGCCTTCGTCGACTCCGAAAAAGATGTTGCCGCTGCGGGCGCAAAGGATGCCGGGCAGCCACTCTCCAGCACCTTTGACGAAACTTACTACCGCAGCAAGGCGGCCTATGTATGGTGGATGTTGCGCGACATGGTTGGCGCACCTGCTCTCAAAGAAACCATTCGCAATTACCGTGCTGCGGACGATACCGATCCAACATATGTTGAGCGACTGATCGAAGCGGCTGCCAAGCGCGACCTAAGTGTATTCTTTGACGATTGGGTCTACCGAGATCGCGGGCTGCCAGACTTTCGTGTGCAGTCGGCGCATCCCTGGCGAGGCGAAAACGGGAAGGCCGATAAGAAGGTGCAGATGCTGACGGTCACGCTGGAGAATTTGGGCCCGGCGGGAGCGGAGGTTCCTTTCACCGTTCGCTGCCAGGACAGCGAAGTAATGAATCGCGTGGAGATCCGAGCGAAAAGCACGGCCACCACACGCATTGAACTGCCATGTGTGCCAATTGAGGTCGTTGTAAACGATGGCAGCGTTCCAGAAAGCGATTTGGCCAATAACGTGTATAAGATCGTTGCGCCGCAGGAAAATCTGAATAGCAGGTAAGGAAGTCAAAAGCCGGACAATCTACTTCCGCAATCTGACTTCTTATTCTCGGAGGACGCTTGCCTTATATCCAGTTTCTTGGCGCGGCCGGCACGGTGACTGGCTCCAAGCACCTGATCAATACGAGCTTCGATTCGAGCGGCAAACAGGGCTTCCAGGTCCTGATCGACTGTGGACTGTTTCAGGGGCAGAAGGAATGGCGCGAGCGCAACTGGGAGGACACGCCTGTTCCCGCCCGCGAGATCGACGCAGTCATTCTCACGCACGCCCATCTCGATCACTGCGGCTGGATTCCTCGGCTTGTGAAAGAAGGCTTCCGCGGCCCCATTTACGCCACTCAGCCGACCATCGACCTGTGCTCGGTGGTGCTGCCAGACTCTGGGCACCTGCAGGAAGAGGACGCGGCGTTTCACAATAAGAAAGGCACGTCGCGGCACGAGTCCCGCGCTGCCACTCTACACACTTGAAGAAGCGCAGGCGTGCCAGCAGTATTTCAAGCCGGTCGAGGTCGAAACCACGGTTCAGTTAAACCGCGAGATTTCCTTCCGCTTTGTGCGTGCCGCGCACATTCTGGGTTCGTGCATGGTGGAAGTGACGCTGAAGACGAATGGCCAGACGGGCCGCATGCTTTTCACAGGCGATATCGGGCGCGTTCGCAACAGCATTGCGCCTGGCAAAGTCGTTCACTCCGGCCCACAGGAGGGCGAGACCGCCGACGTACTGGTGATGGAGTCGACGTATGGCAACCGAGAACATCCGGTGAACGATCCCCGGCCGGAACTCGCGCAACTGATTCGCGAGACCGTCTCCCGCGGAGGCAGCGTCATCGTACCGGCATTCGCCGTTGAGCGCACGCAGAAATTCATTTTCATCCTCAAGGAACTGATGGAATCGGAGCAGATTCCGCGGATTCCCGTTTATTGCGACAGCCCCATGGCAATTAAGGCCGTCGAGATTTTCATGAAGCATTCCGAGGAATATACGCCACAGGCAGCGGAACTAATTAAAAAGTACGGCTCGCCCACCGATTGGCCTAGTTTTACCTTCGCATTGACTTCGGAGCAATCGAAGAAGATTAATGACAGCGTTTTTCCCTCGATTATTATTTCGTCGAGCGGCATGGTGACCGGCGGGCGGATCTTGCATCATCTGGCGCAACGCCTGCCCGACCCGCGCAATCTCGTCATATTCATAGGATTTCAGGCGCCCGGAACGCGCGGCGCAATCATCAAAGGGCGTTCGGATGAAATTAAGATTTTCGGACAGATGATTCCGATTCGCGCACAGGTCGCCGCACTCGAACAGTTCAGCGACCATGCCGATCCGCCAGAGTTGCTCGAGTGGCTGCGGACATTCAAAGGCACACCAGCCATCACTTACTTAGTACACGGCGAACCGCAGGCTGCTTCTCAACTGCGCGATCTGATGAAGAAAGAACTGCGATGGAACGTGAGGATCGCGGAATATACGGAGAGAGTGCCAGTACTCACGACATAAAACCATCACCGGCAACGACTAATGAAGAGCATAAGTCCAGATGTCCTGCGGCCTACTCCGGCTAACCTCATGCCCACTCCGCGCGCTCTGTGGATATCAGATTTCCGTGCCACGGTGCTCTTGCTCCTGTGTGCTGCGCTGGCCACCGTCGCGCTCTCCGGCTGCTCGACAAACTTCGCAAGTCAGACCCCATCGCGTCCCGCCGTCAACGACGCCCCTGCGGCGCTGAGTGTTGAGGTCAGCGTCCCATTTCATTTTGTCGCCTATGGTGATACTCGTTTCCACGATCCCGCCGACACCGACGCCGCGAACCCAGTGGTGCGCACCGCTCTCGTCCAAGCGATCGCCGATGCAAACCCTTCGTTCATTTGTTTTACCGGCGACATCGTTTACAACGGCTACGACCTCGACGATTGGAAGATCTTCGACGACGACACGCGCGTTTGGCGCGACAAACACATTCCCGTTTTCCCTGCACTCGGCAACCATGAATTTCACGGCGACGAGAAGAGGGATCTCGCCAATTACTTTGCGCACTTCCCCGAGCTCAACAATAGCCGCTATTATTCGGTGCGTGCCGCCAATACCATGTTTTTGGTGCTCGACAGTTCTGTCGATGAGGTTACGGGCCCACAGGGTGAATGGCTCGCCAATAACCTCGACCACGTTCCTCCCGATGTGGACTTTGTCTTCGTGATGCTGCACCACCCGCCGTATACCAGTTCGTCGATGAATATACACGGCGAGGGCCACTCAGCCCGCTCAAGCGAACGCGCTGTGGCGGCGCTGATTGAAGTGCGGCAAGCGCGGACTCGCGCGCGCTTCATAGTTTTCTCGGGGCACGTGCACAACTACGAGCGCCAAGAGCACGGCGACGTCACTTACTTTGTGTCCGGAGGCGGAGGCGCACATGCGTATCCGGTGCCTCGCGCGCCGGGCGATTCCTACCAGAGTAAGGAGATCAACTATCACTACCTGCTGGTTGAGGTAGACCACGGACACCTTAAGGTGACCATGAATCGCCTGCGCTTTGAGGGTGGGAAGAAAATCTGGACACAGCCTGATTCGATTACGCTTTCCGTTCCCGCCGCGGCAACCGGTAAAACGGCTGCCTACTAGAATCTGCATCTGGCGGGAGTTTCGCGCTCAAAGCGAAGTTCTAGTTATCCGGCGCGCTCTAGACTAAACTGATTCCGCAGTCTTGGTGTCGAAATCTGATTTGCAATTTCTAAGCGAGGTTCACTTGTCCGTTCTAGTGGTCGGAGGCGCTGGTTACATTGGCAGCCATGCGGCTCGCGCGTTGCGGCGGGCGCGTTACAACGTCATCATTTACGACAATTTATCCACCGGGTTCCGACGTCTGGCAGAAGGCTTCGAACTGATCGAAGGCGATATCGGCGACCAAGGCAAGCTCCACCGTGTGCTCTCGCGCGTCGATGCCATCATGCACTTCGCGGCGCACGCCTACGTCGGAGAATCGGTCACCAACCCCCGCAAATATTTTCGCAATAATGTCGCCGACGCGCTCACCCTGCTCAATTCCGCTGTCGATGCCGGTGTGCGCCACGTCGTTTTCTCTTCCACCTGCGCTGTCTACGGGATCCCGGAGCGGATTCCTATCACGGAGCAAACACCGCGGGAGCCAGTCAACCCCTATGGCGCCTCCAAGTTGTTCTTCGAAAACGCGCTAGAGGCCTATGACCGGGCGTATGGCCTGCGGTCGGCGCGTCTCCGGTATTTCAACGCCGCCGGAGCCGACGACAGCGGCGAACTCGGCGAACTTCACGATCCTGAAACACACCTGATCCCGCTTGCACTTCTGGCATCGACGGCCGATGGCCCGGAGTTACAAATTTTCGGCGATGACTATCCCACGCCCGATGGCACTTGCCTCCGCGATTACATCCACGTCAACGATCTCGCCGATGCGCACGTCCGCGCGCTGCAGCATTTGGAAAAAGGCGGCGAATCGTTGGCTCTCAATCTCGGCACCGGGCGCGGCAACTCCGTTCTTGAAGTCATCCACGCAGCCGAAAAGGCAACAGGCCAGCCTGTCCGCCGCAACATCGGCCCCCGCCGCCCCGGAGATCCCCCGATCCTTGTTGCAGACGCCAGTAAAGCAAAAGAAGTCTTAGAATGGACCGCCCAGCGTGACCTGACAAACATAGTCAGCACCGCATGGAACTTCATGCGAGCCAATGTTTAGTCGAAGCCAGAACAACCAAGGGCACGTCGGAACTGCAAATTGCTTGGGCAGCTTCACACTTAGTGCTTGTCGCCTTGCTCCGTAAAGAACTTACCCGACACTCCCGAAGAGAAATAGCGCGAGGTAACTGTCTTTTTGCGCGTGAAAAACTCGACCGCATCCCATCCATGGGCGTGCAGGTCACCAAAGAAAGAATCTTTCCAACCGGAAAACGGAAAATAAGCAGGCGAGGCCGCGACACCTATATTGACGCCTACCATGCCGACCTCGATCCGCCGGCTGTACTCACGCACGGCAGCGCCGTTTTCGGTAAAGATCAACGTGCCGTTGCCGCGCGGGTCGCTGTTGACGAGCGCGATTGCCTCATCCAGCGAGCTGACGTGCATCACGGAGAGCACTGGACCAAAAATCTCCTCTCTCGCAACTTGCATGCCCGGTTTCACGTTATTGAGAATCGTCGGTCCAACAAAGTTGCCGCCAGCGGGAGTGCTCTTTGGGTGGCGGCCATCCACCAGCAACTCGGCTCCCTCTTTGATTCCGCTTTCGATGGCGGCGTGAATGCGCTCGCATGCGGTGTGCGAAATAACCGGCCCAAGGCTCGATTTGGGATCCTGGCCATCACCGGCGATCAACTTCCCAGCTTCTGCTTTCAGCTTGCCCATGATCGCCGCCTGCGCGCCACCTACAGTCACCAGCACCGATCCGGCCATGCAGCGTTGGCCCGCGTTGCCAAATGCACTGCCCAGCACATTCGACACTGTTCTATCCACCACCGCATCCGGCATCACAACCATGTAGTTTTTCGCGCCGCCCAGCGCCTGCACGCGCTTTCCCTTTTCCGCCGCGCGCCGGTAAATATACTTCGCCGTGTTCACCGAGCCGACGAATGAAACGGCCTGGATCCCCGGGCTGTCGAGGATCGCATTGACAACGTCATGCGCGCCATTCACCACATTGACGACACCCGCTGGCAAGTTAATTTCTTCGAGGATCTGACAGATCAATTCCGAAGTAAGGGGAACCTGCTCGGATGGCTTAAGAATGAACGTGTTTCCGCAAACGATAGCAAACGGCAGAAACCACATCGGCACCATGGCCGGAAAATTGAAGGGCGCGATGGCCGCGCAAACTCCGACAGGCTGACGGAAGGTCTCCGAGTTGATACCGCGCGCGACGCCTTCGAGCACGCGGCCCTGCATCGTCATAGGAGCAGCGCAAGCGGCTTCGAGCACTTCAATGGAACGCGTAACCTCGGCGCGCGCATCAGAAAGCACCTTGCCGCCTTCGCGCGTGATCGATTCGGCCAGTTCGTCAATCCGCCGGCGAAACTTCTCACGCATCGAGTAGATGAACTCAGTGCGCTCACCGATCGAACGTGACCTCCAATCGGGCAGCGCGGCATTGGCAGCGGCGGCTGCGGCTTCAAGATCGGCAGCGCCGGAAAGCGGCACGCGGGCAAGCACTTTGCCATTGGCGGGATTGGTCACATCGAGCAAGCCCGTGGCCTGCGCCGGCACCCAGCTTCCGCCGATGTAGTTGGAAAGAGTACGGGCTGTAGTAGTCGTTTCGCTCGCGGCGGCCGAATCGGCATGCGTCAAGGTATTCGTCTGAGAGGTCATAAGTTATGTCCCTCGTTGCCCGAAAATTGCGGGCTCCATCAGCGTTGTTGGCTGGCCCCGCTCATCGCGAGCGCCTGCTCGCAGCCCGGCGACCCGAGCCGCATTTTCAATTGCATGGTTTTACCACGTTCTGCGGAGCAAGAACAGTGCTAGCGGGGCGAAGGCGAGTCCTCATGGCATCCTATCTATCTGTGTAAGCCCATAGTTAACCCATTACGCCGATATTCTTCGCTGACAGTCCTCTCGTTCGTCTCCCGACAGAACTTTGGACTCCAACGGACATCAAGCCACCCGGCTACGAGCATGGGACGCTGGGTGCAAACTTTGGGGGCCGCCGGATTTCTGCCCGCGTCGATACTGGAGCAGGCCGAACAGTGCGCCCACTACCGAGAATGCGATCAAAACGATAAACACATCCCAGTAATACTGTGCGAAGAAACTCACGATGTGCCGCCCATAGTGCGCTCCAAGGTAGCCCAGAATGGTGAAGCGAATCCCACGCCCCACGGCTATGGCGGTCAGAAATTTCCTGGGGGGGTATTGCATTGCGCCAGCGGCCAAAAGTATGGGCACGATTGGAAACGGCGGCGGAAGAAGAGCGGGGATCGCAATTGCCGCGAAGCCCCAACGTTCAAAAATCGTGTATACCTTATTCGTCGTCTTCTTCGAGAACCTCTTTTCCAGAGTTTCTTTGCCACCTTTGCGGGCCATGCGGTAGGTAAGATAGCCGCCGAGAATAGCTCCTGCCGTCGCCATAATTGCGTAGTAAACCCACATCTTGCTATGGTGGGCGGCCAGCAAGATGGTGACAACATCGGTGCTACCCGGCAGAGGGATGACCGAGTTATCAACGAGGCCGAGCAGAATCAGGCTGGGTCCACCGAGATGGATCAGCCATCGCAGGGCGCTCTTCTTCGAAACAAGCAGGATGATCGCAAGCACGTGCATCGCTATCTATTAGAGCAGGGTTGCGGCCGCCGAGTTGCAATTAAGGGCGGCCGTTCCCGCCCCAGAGGAGAATGCGTGGAACGATCACAAAAGGCATTCCCGGTTGGAAGGTACAGCAGGTAGCGACCGCCGCTGTCTTAATGTGATCATTTTATGCTTCCCGTTTGAGGATCTCTTGCTCGGCGCGGAACCAGTCCTGTTCGTCCCGGCCGGGCTCACAACCGCGGCTTTCATATAGCTGATAGGCCCGGTCTCTTATCCTGTCTCGCGATGGGGTTGTGTTTACCATCGTTCTCACGTTGCTGGCAGAGTTTTTGGGGCCAGTGACACTTGCTGGCTGAGATGGTTGGATCTTGGTACTAATCATTGGGAACGCTCATGGATGCTGCACAACTAAGGGGAGCTTACTTCAGATGAACTGACTTAGTTCAGAGGACCTAAAAGAGGAAAAGAACTGATCACTCACTCTCACCACTACGCTGAATCCTCGTGCGCGTCCACTTTGGAGCTGACCGGCTGCACTCGCCTCGGAACCGCCATGCGAAGCGATAAGGTCGCCGCGGCGTTTGCTCGTATCGTGTTGTAACCGCACAGGCTGCGCCATTTCCTCTTTGCGTGCGGGTCTACACGGATTGCGCAGGCAAAGTGTAAACATTTGCTTGGGCGCAGGACTCAGGCTCAAAGGAGAGACGACGATCCTTTGTCCTGCCTTCCACCACCGTGTGGTTCTTATCGACAGTGATCTTGCGGGCCAGGCCGAGATCGGAAACCTGAACGTTTCTCAGTTGCAAGTCGATGCCTTCGCCGATGGTCTTGGCACCCGTGACCAGGGCAATCTCTCGCAACATATGATTGCGTTGCTCTCCGAAGCCGGGTGCCCTTACGGCAGCAACCTGCAGGGGGCCACGCAGCTTGTTTACGACGAGCGTAGCCAGCGCCTCGCCTTCGACATCCTCTGCGATGATGAGCAGCGGTTTGCCAATCTTTGTAATCTGCTCAAGCAGAGGGAGCAAGTCTTTCTTGCAGCTGATTTTCCCTTCACTAATGAGAATGCAGGCGTCCTCGAAGGCAACTTCCATGCGTTCGGGGTCGGTGATGAAGAAGGGTGAAAGGTAACCGCAGTCAAAGTGCGTGCCGCAAACCTTCGGTTTGTCGCTGGAGACGCGGGGGACCATTCTCGCGTCCAAGATGCAGCAAGCATCTTCCGCACCGGCCAAAATGCGGTCGTCTACCGTAGCGAGTTTCGCAGCCATAATTGGCCCTCATTTCTAGCGTGGGTTGGTTTGGTGTCACTGCAAAGTATGTTCTTTTTCTGCATTGCATGATGGTCAGTTTTGTACACACTCTGGAATAAGAACCGACACATGGCCCGCAGCCTTATTTATTGGCGGCAAGATTCTTGCAAGACACGAGCCGATTTGCAATCGGGACGCCACGTTGTCCATGCCCCTTGCACTCATCCGAAGTGATCCATTCTGCACAGTATTTCGAAAGGGGTTGAGCGAGTCTAGGTCAAGATCACAGAGGACATCATGGCAAAAACAGCAGTTGGTTTATTTCAGAATCCAGGCTCGGTTGACGAGGTTGTCCGCGAGCTTGAAGCTAGCGGTTTTCCCCGGAATGACGTCCGTGTTTTGGGCGAGGCGCGGGAAATGGCGGGCAGCGGTGTTATGAGCACTCCGCACACCGATTTTGAAGTGGATTTGGTTCGGGATCTCAGGGCGTTCGGGGCCAATGAGGTCCAGGCGAAAGCTTACGTCCAAGGCGTACGGCGCGGCGGAGTCATGGTTTTCGCAACCGGTTCGGGCGTGATGGCAGACAACGCCGCTGCCATCATGAATCAACACTGTGCGGTGGAGATCGAAGAACTTAACGCTTCGCAATCGTACCTGCCGGGAACGGCCCATGACGAGATCGCTCAAGATCGCGATGTCTCTTTCCAGGCCGGGAGGGTCCGCACTTCGGGCTCTGGCGCTCGCCTGTTCGTTTGGTAGCTGTTTCACGAAGCACGAATTGATCGGAGCGATAGTGAAGCAATGAAGGTGCAGAGGAGATTCAAGAACATGAATACTTTCGAATGTGCGACAGAATTCTCGTGGTCTCGATGGGGCAGGCAGAGCCTAATTTCTATATTGTTGATCGCGCTGTTGTGTGCGATTGGGGCCCAGAAACTCGCCGGGATGCAGGACGGACCCGCTACAGCGCTGGCCGCGCAAGCCCCGCCATACGCACAACAGACTCCCGAGCAGTTGCAGAGGTTGGTAGCGCCGATTGCGCTCTACCCGGATTCGCTGGTGGCACAGATCCTGGCGGCGTCTACGTTTCCCGAACAGGTCGTCGAAGCCGACAGATGGGTGCAGGCGAATCCCGATTTGAAGGGTGACGCTCTGGGTCAAGGCCGTGGATCAGCAGCCTTGGGACCCGAGCGTCAAAGCGCTCGCTGCATTTCCATCCGTCCTTGGAAATATGGACAAGAACCTCTCTTGGGCGTCTTCGCTCGGCGACGCCTACTTCAATCAGCAACCAGGATGTCATGGATGCCGTGCAGGTGATGCGCCGACGGGCGCAAGCTGCCGGCGGTCTTAAGACCACGGAGCAGCAAACGGTAACGACGCAGGGCTCGACGATCAAGTCGGCCCTGCCAATCCGGAGATGGTTTATGTTCCAGCCTATGATCCGTGGCTGGTTTACGGAGATCCCATCCTGGCGTGGCCGGGTTGGTATCCGTATCCCGGAATCTGGTTTGGCGGACCGTACCTATCGTGGGGCGGCGGCTTCGGAATCGGCTGGTTCGGCGGCTATGGATGGGGCTGGAATCATTGGGGATTCAATTGGGGTGGCCGGTACGCGATGTACGGCGGCGGCAGGTACTACTCCCGGAGCAACACATTTTATAACCGGAGCAACTTCTACCGCGCAGGAAGCATGCGCGGGGCAAACGGCAACCGCGGCGAAGCTGGTGCACGAAACGCTGGAAACAGAGGTGCCGGCGAACGCGGCGAAGTGAACAATCGGACAGGCGCAACCGCCAGGGCTTTCAACGGAAACACAAAGGCTGCCCGAGGATACGCTGAACCTCGCGGACAGAGCGGCACACGCACGGGAGCCTTCAGCGGCTACGGGAAAGGCGGACAGACCCGAAGCGCTGCGTCACGCGGGGCCACAAGCATGGGCGGCGGGATGCGCGGCGGCGGTGGAGCTCGTGGCGGCGGGGGAGGATCTCATGGCGGTGGCGGGGGACATCACTAATTCTAGCGTTGGCGTGGTCCTATAACTTGCGAGACTTCCAAATGGAGAAAAGACATATGCGGCGAGTAAACGTGAATTCCAAATTGCATTGGGTAAATTTTCCTAAATCAGCTGTAGCCGCTGTTTTTTTGACGGCATGCCTTTCCATGACGTCCATAGCGCAGCAAATGGGGCAGAAGACATTCTCGTCGCCGGAAGACGCGAGCACCGCGCTCGTGACGGCGGCCCAGAATAACGACGAAAAAGCCATGATCGAGATCCTCGGACCCGACGCAAAACAAATCGTTTCGTCGGGAGACGACACCGAGGACACCAATAACCGCGCCAATTTCGTGCAGAGATATAAGGAGATGCACCGCCTTGTGACCGAACCGGATGGAACCACAACCTTATATATCGGTGCGGAAAACTGGCCCACGCCGATTCCGCTCGTAATCAAAGGCAATACGTGGTATTTCGACACCGATGCGGGCAAGCAAGAGATTTTGTACCGGCGAATTGGCCAGAATGAAACATCGGCGATTGCCGTTTGTCAGGAGCTGGTTGCGGCGCAAAAAGAATACCGCGCGACGCACGACAACGAGTATGCCCTGAAGTTTTTCAGCGACGAAGGACAACACAACGGCCTTTATTGGAGAGCTGCCGAGGGCGAATCCCAGAGCCCGATCGGCCCGCTGGTAGCGTCAGCGATGGCCGATGGCTACGCCCAAAGCCAAAACGGCACTCCAACTCCCTACCGCGGCTATCACTTTCGCATTCTGATGCATCAAAAGAAAACCGCCTCCAGTGAGGCGAAACGTTACGTGGTAAATGGCAAGATGACCGGGGGCTTCGCATTCGTGGCCTATCCCGCAGAATACAGATCGTCCGGCGTCATGACGTTCATCGTTAACGGGGATGGAGTGGTGTATGAAAAGGATCTCGGCAAGAAGACAGATGTTCTCGCCAAGGCCATGAAGGAATACAACCCCAATTCCAGCTGGCAGGAGACAGACGACCAGCCGGAAGAGAATGCCAGCGCGCAGGAACTCAAGTAGGAGACGTTCTGTCGCTGTAGCCGGATGCCTATTCGGCCGACGATGGCTACTGCACCACTTTGGCGGACTGATTATGGATCACTTCTCGCGTTTTCGCTCTCTAGCGGTTTTTGCGCTGTGCCTGGTGTTCGTGAGCGCTGTCTCCGCGCAGAACGCGTCACAGAAGAGAACACTGATAGTGAATGGGCGAGCCGCGGACGGAGCGGTTGTGCAGATCGATGGCCACTCCTACGTGGATTTGGACACCTTCGCGCGGACCATGAGCGCTGCCGTGAGTTTCGAACCCGGTCGCGTGATACTGACGATCCCGGCTGCCGAAGCTGGCATCAGACCGGACCCTTCCACGCCAGGATTGTCAAAAGACTTTGCCAGAGCGGGTGTTTCGCAACTGGCGGAGATGTCGGAGTGGAAAGGCGCGATTGCATCCGCCATTCGGTCTGGAGTGGCGGCAGGCAATTGGCTCGGTCCCGCTCTGCAGAGTCACCGGGTCCGGGCAGAAGAGAGCCTGGATAAATCGTCGTTAGCGGCGAAAACTGAATCCGATCAAAAAGCGCTGCAACTGCTCAAGAACGAGATTGCGAACCTGAAGGAGTGGGACAGTAATACTCAAGCAACCATCCAGTCTCTGAATGGCGAGAAGGCCGTTGATCCGGCTGCGGCGCAAAACGATCCCCTTTTGATGAAAATCACCGAGTGTGGCAGGTTCCTGAATACGATGCTGGTCGATGGTGAGTTTGCGGACAACGCCAGTTGCCATTGAAACCGAGAGACCTCTCGTTGTGATCCGGATGGGGCCCTCAGAGTGACTGGCCAAGGGACGACGGCGCGTGACTTTCACCAACGGCATTGAGCAATAGCGAACAGTATTCCTGTTAGTGCGCTGTCATAATTGCCATGGGACTTATTGATGTTCCGGAGAATGACGGCAAGTTGCCGGGGAGACGAAACAAATGTCCAAGGAAGATTCAGTGGTTGCGATCTATCGCCAACATACCGATGCCGATCTGGCGGTCAAGGAGCTTCAACGTGGCGGAGTCGACATGCACAAATTGTCGATCGTTGGGAAGGGCTACCACACTGACGAGCAAGCGGTCGGCTACTACAATGCCGGCGACCGCATGAAGTATTGGGGCAAAACGGGCGCATTCTGGGGAGGCTTTTGGGGGCTTCTATTCGGCTCTGCTTTTTTCATGATTCCAGGTCTTGGCCCAATCTTAGTGGCGGGGCCGGTAGTTGCTTGGATCGTGGGAGCGCTGGAAGGTGCGGTGGTGGTTGGAGGTTTGAGCGCTCTGGGAGCAGGTCTCTACAGCATGGGAATTCCGAAGGACAGCATCGTGAAGTACGAAACAGCGCTCAAGACAGATCAATTCCTGGTGATCGCCCACGGAACAGCTGCGGAAGTTGCCAAGGCGAAGGAAATCATCGAAAGCACGCATCCTCTTTATTGCACGCTGCACACAGCCGAACTCGTAGCGGCATAGGGCGGACAATCTCCTGCATCCATTACTAAAGGGCGGCGTCTAATTACTGTTGCCTGGGCGGCAGAAGCTCTGTCATTGGCCACAATTCAGAGCTTTGCCGGCCTGGGACCAGCAGGATTTCCCCGGCACTGTGATCAACGAAGGCCGCATCAGATATACAGGAGGAACAATTATGCTTACGAGAGATCGCAACCACGATGATGAACTTGGGCCGGATTCGGCGGGTCAGTCTGGCGACCTTCAGGGATTATCGGACGTAGCCGATGCCGATTCGGAGAGCGTGAAGGATCTGGTAGAAGAAGGAAACGCATTCGAAGCCGAAGTCGTGGACGGTGTGGAGAACGCAGAAGACCCGGATGTCGCTGAAGTAACTACCCGCGAAGTGCCGGAGGACGACGTCCCAGAAGAGTATCGGAACGCCAGCTAGGCACGTCGCGCAAACCGAATCGCGGCCCTGAGAGCGGCCGTCATCATCCAATTGGTAGGGGAGAACACCATGCCACAGAGTCCGCACAATCGAATCGCAGAGCTCCACAACTTTGCTGCCCATGCCCATGCCGCGGCTGCTGTCGCGCACGGCAAAGGAGATCACATGGCCGCGCACGAACTCACCAAAAAAGCGCATGAGCACTCCATGAACGTGCATGAGCTGGCCGAAGAACTCGCCACTAAGAACGCAAGAAACAGCAAAGCGTGAAATGGATAAACTTCTCTCCGCAGCTGCTAGTCGTGAAGGACAACACTTAACAGCGAACTATGGACTTGCAGTCCATCTTCGCCATAGTCGAGGAAGCCTAACTTTCTGAACCGATTCATGAAAAAACTGACCCGAGACCGGGTTGTGCCGATCATCTCCGCGAGGGTCTCCTGGCTGATCTTGGGGATTACCGTTTCGGGTACCCCTTCCTTGCCGAAATGAGCGAGCAAGAGCAGAACCCGAGCGAGCCTCTTTTCACTGGAATTGAAGAGTTGATCGACCAAGTCCTCTTCGTACCGGATATTCCGGGCCAGCAAATAGGCCACGAACATGTCGGAAAATTCGTGTTCACGACGCAGCGCTTCAATCATGACTTTTTTGTCGATCCGCAAGAGTTCGCAATCCGTCATAGCGGTGGCAGACCCCATGCGTAAAGTCTGTCCAGCCAGGCTGCCTTCTCCAAAGAACTCGCCCTCGCTCAATATTCCCAGCGTTGCTTCCTTGCCAATCTTGGATACGACCGTGAGTCGAACCTTGCCTTCTTGGATGTAGAAGACCGAGTCCGCCGCATCGCCCTGCGTGAATACTGCTTGTTTCTTGGGAAGAACCACGGCCTTCCTACCCACGCCGATTGTGGCGAGGAAGCTCTTCGGATCGAGGTCACGCTCCTTCTTCGCCACAGCGACTGGGGATGTCATAGAGGGACTTTCTGGGTGCAGTTACACCTTTTAAAATTGTGCCACACTCGGAAACACAAAAGATGGTCACTTTTGCACACATTGGGGAAGAGGGTTGACGCCCCGGAGCCGCCAAGAATGAGCCCTTGCCGCTTTGCTAACGTATTAAAAAATGAGCAGTATTGAACATCTTCCCCGTCGTAAACCCTGCATTATGCGGTTGTGAAGACCAAAGATCTCACCGCAAAGCAGATATTGTCCGTGCCTTGCACCACTTGTGGCGCAGCGATTGGGGAGGTCTGTGAACTGAACACGGGTTCGCCCCGCACCGAGCCCCACCGGGATCGGAAGTTTTCGGCAGCGGAGGCTGTGGAAGACAAATCGGCGAATCACCTAGAGCCCATGGACCGCTAGCTCTTTTCGACTCGCTGCGCCAGATCGCGCGACTCCTCAGCTTGTTGTGGATCGCCTTCAGCTGCAACCGTGAGATCGGCCGAGGCTACTTGCATCGGACGCTCGTGATCCTATAGACCCTTCGATCGCAGAGCACATCCAGTGCCCAGAGAGAGTGGTCACTCTTGCTCAGAAACAAAGAGAGCGTCACTGTTAACCTGAGGTCAGAAACAAGTGAAAAGCGGCATATCCACGCCAGTCGCTCAAACTAGCAGCCGATAGCAAGTTGCCCAGGAGGGCAAACACATGTTAACGAATGCTTCGCACCTCAAAGGTCTTGTGATCCAAGCCACCGACGGGACGATTGGGACCGTTGATCAGTTCTATTTCGACGATGAGACTTGGGCCATTCGCTATCTCACGGTGGAAACCGACGGCTGGCTTGGCGACCGGCAAGTACTGATCTCGCCGATTTCGGTGGTCCATACGGACTGGCAGGGCAAGCGCCTGGATGTGGCGCTGACAAAGAAGCAAGTGGAGAATAGCCCCAACATCGACACCCACAAACCTGTCTCCCGACAGCACGAGACCACCTATATGGGATATTACGGCTATCCTTTTTACTGGGGCGGTCCCAATCTTTGGGGCCCCCGTCCTACCCATCGGGCCTGCCTGTTCAGCGCCTGTTTTCGACGGAGGCACACGCGGATCGGGTCCATACAGCGTCAATGGATTCGCATCTGCGAAGTAACCAGGCCGTAACGGGTTATCACATTGAAGCGACGGATGGTGAAATTGGCCATTTGGATGGCTTCATTATGGACGATAGAGCCTGGGCGATCCGCTACATTGAGGTATCAACGCGAAACTGGTGGCCGGGCAAGAAGGTTCTGGTTTCACCCTCGTGGATTAAAAGTGTAAGTTGGAAACACTCCAAAGTCTCGGTTGGCCTTTCGCGAGAAGCGATTAAGAGCGGGCCGAAGTTCGTGGAATCCGCTCCCATCACTCGTGAATATGAAGCCCGTCTCTTCCATCACTACGGGCAAGCGCCCTATTGGTTGCACGAAGCCGAAGAGAAGGCTTCGGCCTTGATGGTTGGTGTTTAAATTCGCCGCGTTTAACGCCGAGGGCGTGGGCATTTGGCGAAACGGATACCCACGATGTTTCGGCGGTACTGCGTTTCGTTTTGGGTCCGATTTGGAATTGGAGGCAACGTTTGAACAACACTGAGCACACTGCACCCCCTGGGCGAAAGCCATCATGGCCATGTGCCTTATGGAAGCGTGTTCACCATGATTGGCGTTTCTGGGTCGGCTTAGTCCTGATGCTTACGGCGATGGCTGTCTGATGTAATGAGCGACGACTTAGCATTGGTACCCTTGGGGACACCCGAGGCATCCTCTGGGCGCAGGTCATGGAGCTCCCATAGTCTTCGTGACCTATCTAGTAACACGGAACTCTTGGAGCGGAGTAACTGTGTCGGCACTCTGTGCGGGGACCGCCCGTCACCACTGTCAATGGCGCGGCGGACTTCAACTCTTCCAGCGCACTCGGGACACCTTGCCAACGAATCTGATCCTGTTTCCTCTCGATCGGGCACCGAGGGGTCAGAATACAATTGCCGATGATCTACAGTTGGAGCGATGTCCCGGCGCACAGCTCAAATGCGACCGATGACGAGGAGAATAACAACGATCACGAGGGTCAGTCCCACTCCTCCGGTCGGGTAATAACCCCAGTCTCGACTGTGCGACCAGCGTGGCAGTGCTCCCAGGAGCGCTAAGGTCAAAATCACGATCAACATAGCTCCAAGCATGTTTTCACTCCTTTTCCCTGCGCCGACACGAGTGTCGAATGTCACCAACCGCAGGGTGTGGCTCTAACTCTGTTGTTCCTGCGCCGCATCACCGATCACTCAAGATGGGCACCGCAACAATTGAATAGAGAGTCATTCTCTTTATAGGCGCTCCGCTGTCTTCCTTACTGGTCAAAACTGATCAATAAGAACAAACGGGCCTGGGCAGGTTTGGTGTTTCGGTGAATGCGGGGCGATGATTGCGGCTGGATTGCATCTTCGCCGGCGGGACATTGCTTCGGTTGCTGCGCACCGCGACACAAAATGGTGCGAATCCATGGAGTGGACCCGCACCACGCAAGCGTTAATCGACCTCTTATGCCTCGTTCTTATAAATCGCTCGCGCTCAAGTCGCGACTGACGAGGCTATTCTTTTCCTCCAGGGGCTTTCCTCTCAGGAGCGCTCTCGGCGCGAGGGGCTGCCTGTTGACGTGCCGCAGGCTGCGCATGAGCTGCAGGCCCCGGACGAGGAGCGCTCTCGCGAGCCTGAGCGCGAGGTGCTGCCTGTTGACGGGCTGCAGGCTGGGCACGAGCCGCCTTATTCTCACTCGAGCGTGCAGGATCCGCCTTCGTCTCGGCTGTCTTATTCTCGTTGGAGCGAGTTGTGGCTGCCTTTTCCCCGGCCGCCTTATTCTCGTTCGAGCGAGTTGTCGCTGCTTCTTTCTCGGCTGTCTTATTCTCATTCGAGCGGGTGGCGGCTGCCTTTTTCTCGGTCGCCTTATTCCCGTTCGACCGAGTCGTGGGTTCTTTCTTCTCAGCTGTCTTATTTTCAGCTGCTTTGTTCTCGGTGGCCTTTGTCTCAGCTGCCTTGGTCTCGGTAGCCTTGGTCTCGGTAGCCTTGGATTCGGCTGCCGCACCGTTGGCTGCTACCACATCCTTGCCAGTAAATTCTCCCGGTTTAGATGTTGCAGCGATTGGCGGCTTGCCATGATTTACCGACGCCAATAGTTCGCGGTTTTTGCTGGCGGCCTGTTGATGCCCTGTTTGTGCGGCCGTTGCCGGAGTATGACGTTCATGGGCCGCAGTCTCTTCCGCAGCGGTTGGCCGAGCGGTTATTCCGCCGGTGCCCCCGTTGTAGCCAACGTTGTTTCCCGCCCTCTCGTTGCTTACGGATTTTTCGTAAGTGTTATGAAAGCTTCTCCTATCGACGTTATTCACGGAGGTGTTGTAGCTAAAGGCCCCATTTTGCCAATATCCGCCCTGATAGCCAACACCACCATAGCCATAGCCATAGTTAATGCCGCCGTAAAAGCCGATGGTTGGTCCCCAGTAGCCTTCATTCCACGCAAAGGCGTTGACCCCCCAGCCCCAATAACCTGGAGTCCATAGCAGGCCAACGGCAGGCGGTTCGGCCCATGTGCCGGGTACCCAAAAATAGCCTTCATCGCCATAAGCCCAGTAGCCGGGCGTCCACAAATAGCCGCTCTGAGGACACATGGGTTGCGAGTACGCTACCAGTTCGGGCGGGGCGATCGTGAGAGACACGCCGACCTGCGCGAACGCGGCGACCGACATGGCCAGTATCAGAAGTGTTAGCGACAGTAACCGGATCTTGCGCATTGTGAATCACCTTGCCAGATCATCCTTCGATTGCCCGGTCGTACCTTGGCTGCTGCGGGCTGCGCGGATTGAACGGCGACGCGTTAATGTAAGGATTCCACGGAGGCGCAACCGAGTCTGTGCACTACTGCTCACTTTTCGGTGTATCCCGCGGATAGGTCCGGCGAACGATTTTCCTGAGACGACTGCTGACGCCGCCCCTAAAAAACGGCGCGAGTCCAAGAATATGGACCCGCGCCCGATCACAGTCGAGATGGTTGCGTCCGCAGGCACCACCATACGAGCTGGCTATAGTGTGAAGCTGAGTGCAAGGTTCACGCCAGGAAACGATGCGTTGCACAGGTAATACACGCCGTTAATCTCGATCACATAAACGTTTTGCGTGTAGAGCCAGTTGCTGGGCCATGCGTCAACGAATCCGAACGAATAGCCGCCGTATTGGAAGCGGTGATTGCTGTAGTCGGACTGGCTGACACGAAACGTGTGTTGTTGCCCAAAATTGGCCTTGAACTTGTCTGCGGGAATGCGGCCGCCACCGTTATTAGCGGCGTGCTGTTCCCGCTGCGCGTTTTTCTCTGCCGGCTTGGCGTTCTTCTCTTCCTGCTTTGCGTTCTTTTCTTCCGGCTTGGCGTTCTTCTCCTGCTGCGCTTCGGGTTTTCGCTCCTGTTGTGCGGCCTTTTCTGGCTGCGCTTTCTGATCCTGCGTCTCGGGTCTCTGTTGTTCCTGCTCGTGCTGCTCCTGTGCGAACAAGGGAGCGGCCACTCCAAGGACCAACGACAAAACTGCTGTGCTGATAACTCCAACTAGTTTCATTAGTGTTGCCTCCATTATTGATTGGTTGTGTAGCCTGCGCCTGGCTCTTTACTGCAAGCTCCCTGTAGTCACGTTCACCGGACTGCCAATGGCTTCGCCGGACACGAGAAGTTCAACCCTGCGGTTCTGCTGCCGACCGGAGGAGTTGTCGTTCGAGGCCACCGGCAAGGTGTTGCCGAAACCTCTGGACGAAACCGAACTTGTCGCTACGCCTTCTTGCACCAGATAATCGCGCACGGAACCGGCGCGGTTCTCAGACAGTGTTTGATTCATCGCGTCGCTGCCCACATTGTCCGTGTAGCCGCCGACTTCTATGTCGAGTCCGGGATAAGCGAGCAGAATACCCGCAACTTTCGCCAGCTTCTCTCTTGCACCCGGCTTCAACGAATATTTTCCGGTGTCAAACAAAACATCGGACATGCTGACGATGAGTCCACGCGCGCTATCACGCGTCTGAAGAATCGAATTCAGCTGCTCCGACAATCGCGTGCGCATGGCCGCTTTGTCGGTTTCTGCCTGTTGCGCGACTTGTTGTGATTGCTGGGCAGCTAAACGAGACTGTTCTGCATCAGCCTGCGCAACGGAGACGGCGTTGACGGAAGCAGCCTCGCTGTTTGCCATATCTGACTTGGCCTGTGCGGCCGCAGTTTGTGCACTGGCAGCATCGGCCCGCGCCTTGTCACTATCCGACTCCGCCTGAGTCTTGGCCGCGAGAGCGATCGCCGCGTCGGACTGGGCCTGGTTTTTCTGCTGAATCGCGATATCGGCTTGCCTCTGCGAGTTCGCCTGGGCATCCGCTGAATTTTGGCGTTCTCGCGCCAGCCGTATCTCGTCCAGTTTCTTGACCGCGATTGCACGCGCATCCTCGGCTGTCTGTACGGCCTCGCGAGAAACCGCGATCAGAGGCTTGGTATCGACACGTTTACTTGTGGCATATTCGTCGGCGTTGTTCATTAACTGCACAGCATGCTCGTAGCTGCTGCTGGCATACTGCTCGGCGCCCTCGGATTGAGCGATACGCAGTGCATTCCGCGCTTCGAAGAATTCCAGCGGTAACCTGGCATTCAGAACCACGGGATCGAATTTATAGCCGGTGGGAATATAGCCTCCGCGTTCCATCAACTCATAGTTCGCATTCACCGCTTCGGTTGTCCCCTTGGTGCTGTCGCGGACTACGTTCTCAAGTACAACCGCGTTGCTGGGCTGCCGCACGGCATAGTACGGCTCCGCGGTAACGATCAGAGCGAATGCCTGAAGGTCGGTGGTCGCGCGCAGTTTGCTGCGGTGGTTATCGCCGACCAGCACTTCGCCCAGATTTACCGCCCGGCCTTCAGGAGAAATCGCCCACATAACGTAGGTCAGATATTCATTGCCGAAAGTTATCGGCCTCTGTAGGTCGCCAAATTCCGCGTCGATCTCAATCGACCCCCGCTTGCTATCCACCTTGGCTTCACCATTTGCTGAAGGCATCAAGTCCGTGCCCGCAAAGTCGACCTTGCTTGCTCCACTGCGATGTTCGTAGTTAACAGCCGAAACGCTCCGGCTGACTACGTTCACGCGGAATACGGGAATCGGACTCACCGGTTCGACAGCGACGGTCGTTTGAGAGTTGGATTGAGCGAAAGCGCTGAGACTAACGGCGATTCCGATTGCTAACAACAATTTGGTCTTCAAAGTATCTCCTTGAGGCAGCCCTCTGCCGCAACGCGTTCTATCGATCTTGTGTTGACGGCGCTCAGTCTTCGTAGCTGGCTTCCGTTGCGCGTGGCTTAACTACCGATGTGGATCCGGGAAAGCGAATTAAAAAGTCCAAACACATTCAGCAGCCACAGAACAACGGCGATGACCACTACGCCGTTCAAAATCGACTTGATAGTCCCCTGCATGGGAATGAAGCGATTTACCAACCACAGGAGGACACCCACCACGATCAGAACTTCTAGCAATTGAATTAGAGGCATGATTGTTGACCTTCCTTCCTTACTTTCGCGGGCTAACTCCTCCCATCCGCCTGGAGGTTGCTGCCCTGCTTTCCATGTTCAATACCTTGTCAAGGTCGAATCGTGTATCGCCACAAAGTATCGTGGCGTAGACGCGGATGAAATGCCGATTGGCTGGATGTGGCCGCTTGCGCAGCGGCCTGAAGTGAGAGCTGCGAATCAGCGTCGCGGCCCAGTCTGCACACTCAGTAGGAATGTAGAATCGCAGATGTGCAGTCTCGCGTCTGAGCAAGATAGCTCACTTGCGGCAAATTCAGGATTGCGACGCTTTCCGGCTTCAAATCGACCGTACTTCGTTTGGGGCAATCTCGCTCAGCGGAACATGCGGACGAGATCCGCTCGGCCGGATAGAATGCATCAGCGCCCACGAATATTCGAACTCTTGTCCACACTTCAAGCAGACCTGGTACGTCCTTTTTTTGATCGTGAAAACGCTACTGCGTTGGTGATGATGGCATCCGAAAGCAAACTGAACAATCCAAAGCAGAGGTTTCATAAATCCTTGGCTCGCTGCCGACGCACGCAACTTCCTCTCAGCTCCGGCCAACTTGGAGAGCGCGCACGTGGGGAGACGGTTTCCAAACTCACCGTCGGGAAACAGTCCGCTTTACAATGACATGGCGTCCCTCGCTTTTTGGAAAAAAGCTGATAAAAGGGCTATTTCCAGGCGACCCAGAACGATCGCCGCAGCGGTTTGAGACCGTGATATAGTCTAGTCACACCGGTTCTGCCTAAGTGCTTTCGACCGGTGCAGTTTCGCTCCATATCAGTATTCAACGAAAGCGGACTTGCGGGCTGGTCAAAATTGACCAAATCAATAAAGAGCGGTTTTCAGATGGGCGGATTGGGACCGCCCTCCGGTATTTGGCGGTTCAGCATTCCTCCGGGTTCACAGGTGAGCAATTTTGATCAGAATCACCTGAACCGTCCTTGATATACGTTCCCGCATGGGTACCAACAGCACGCTGTTGTGTATACACCGCGATCCAGCTCAACTGAGTTTGTTGCAGGAAAACGGATACGAACTGGCAACCGCTACCAACGGCTCCGATGGTCTGCGGCTCTTCATGTCGCGGTCCGTGGATGCCGTCATCCTCGAGTACCACCTCGGCCTCCTGAACGGTGCAACCATCGCCGATGAGATCAAGCAAGTCCGGCCCGAAATACCCATTGTCATGCTGGCCGATCACATGGAACTACCCGACGGTGCTTTGAAGTCCGTAGATGCGCTCGTAGCTAAGTCCGATGGGGCCCATTTCCTGCTGGCCACTGTCCACTTCGTAATCAATGTGAAGCCAACCCAGCGTCATGAGGCACAGCCAAGAGCCCAAACGCCGGCACAGCTGCGGCGTCCGGCCAGGTCAAGTGCGGGAGTGAACCTCGGGCAGGCCGGCGCTTCCCACGCCACGGATGCGCCTTTTTCGCGAGCAGTCTGGCGAAACATTCGGAATGGAACTATCCAATTCTGACGGTCGTACCGAGGCTTGCGTCGACCGTCGTCACTGGCTCCCATCGCGTAGGCGGAAAGCTGTGAGTCAAGCCCAGTTCCGTTGCTTTGCTTTGCCGATGGCCACAGGACAGGCAAATCGCTCCCACTTGGCGGATGTCGGTCTCTTTCGATATTTCGTTTTCACGAACTGCGGTTGAACCCGCCACCACCGGGCCTCCACAGCTGTCGCAAGAATAAGCGGAGAGATGCAGGTACTGTTTTTTCATTTGAATCCTCTAATATCCAAGCGACGGCATTACACAACAGCACGCCGGCTGCTCACCAGGTTAATGACCAGTACCACCAGCGCGACAACCAGCAACAGATGAATCAGGCCCCCTGCTATGTGGAGGCTAAAGCCAAGAAGCCACAGAATCAGTAGCACTACAAAAATAGTCCACAGCATATTGATCTCCTCCGCTCATATGAGCGATTGAGGCAATTCAT
>CAWDPB010000155.1:0-6911 GCA_963804075.1 uncultured Acidobacteriaceae bacterium
CCAGCAGCAGCGAGACCGCGAACGCCGCCGCAGCCGCCGTAGCCAACGACCGCCAGAGCCGCTGCGCTGTCTTCGACGCCGCAACCGAGGTTGAAGAATAGTAGGACGAGCACAGATTGGCGAAAGACGCAAAATTCAACAAGCGTGCGGTCGGCGTGGCCATAAGCAAGGTCTCCTGATGTGGGACAACGAATGTGTGACAGCGAGTCTGAAACGGCGAGCAACCGAAGAGAGGAGTTACTCCGTGCGCTCCACCCCTAGGGGGGGGAATGCTCGGTGGATGGTAGCACGGTTTTTCCTGGGTGGGGCTTTAAATACGCATGTTAGCTTGATTTTGAGTAAGTTTTGTCCGCCTAGTTCGTGTAGGCTAAGTCATTAGGCTGACGGTCTCCCAGAGGGTTGTTACGGTAATCTGAAGCCTGTTGTTCTAAACCGCGCTCCCGAAAACCACAGAGCCCAAAGGTTTTGGTTTTTCCTGAGACCTGAGACCTGCCACCTGAGACCTATGATCTCCGTGTCTCCGTCCTGAAATGCCGTTCCCGGCGTCCTCTGCGTCTCGCCGGTGAAATGGCCCTCTCTGCGTCCCGCCGGAGAAAAACCTCACAAATCCCCCGTGACCACTCTCACAGACCCGCAGCCTCAACCCGCGCGATAATACCCTCGCTCGGCCACGCCTGATTGACTGGCAATGCTGCGTCGGTCCGCTAGGCGGGGTGCCCATCGGCGCCTTGTTTTGGCGCGATGAGGCAGAGAGCGCGGGTCTTTCACGCGGAGGCTTATTAACTCTTTGATAAACAAGATGCCCCGAAATAAATAGCCGTAAATAATTGGAATTTTCTCGCTAAAATGCCTACCAAAGTAGGTACGAAAGAGCGTCGCAAGAGGGATAAGAGAGCGATTTTCACGGCTAACTCCTTTCCCTGGGGGTCTTTAGGAGATAAGTGATTGTTTTCAATGGTTTACAGGGATCTGGCAGGGGAGGGGGGGGGAAGGGGGGATTATTTTTCTGGTTACTAAAAACGCGCTCCCAAAAACCACAGAGCCCAAAGGTTTGGTTTTTCCTGAGACCTGAGACCTGCCACCTGAGACCGATGATCTCCGTGTCCCCGTCCTGAAATGCCGTTCTCGGCGTTCTCCGCGTCTCGGCGGTGAAATGTTTTATGATCAGCCTTCATGTTCGCGAAGATTCGGCGCATCCATTTCGTAGGCATCGGTGGCATCGGCATGAGCGGCATCGCCGAAGTCATGCTGAATCTCGGTTATAAAATCTCCGGCTCCGATCTGAAGATTTCCGCCGTCACGCAGCGTTTGGCAAGTCTTGGAGCACAGACTTTCGAAGGCCATCAAGGATCGAACATTGCTGGCGCTGACGTCGTCGTCACCAGTTCCGCCATTTCGGTCGACAACCCCGAAGTCGCCGAAGCGCGCCATCTGCACATCCCCGTTATCCAGCGCGCCGAAATGCTGGCCGAACTGATGCGCCTGAAATACGGCATTGCCATCGCCGGCATGCACGGCAAAACGACCACCACTTCGATGGTCGCCGCCGTCCTCGCCGCTGGCGGACTCGATCCCACCGTCGTAGTCGGAGGCCGCGTCGATGCCATGGGTTCGAACGCGCGCCTGGGCAAATCGCAATACCTGGTTGCCGAAGCCGACGAGAGCGACCGCTCGTTCCTCAAACTCTCGCCGATTCTTTCTGTCGTCACCAACATTGACCGCGAGCACATGGATTGCTATCGCGACATGCGCGATGTCCGCCGCACTTTTCTCGAATTCATGGAGCGCGTGCCCTTTTACGGCCTGGTCGTCGGCTGCAACGACGATCCCATCCTTCGTCGTCTGCTGCCGCGCGTTCACCGCCGCGTGACTACTTACGGAATCACTCCTGGCTCCGATTTCCTGATCGCCGTTCAGCCAACCAATGCCGCGAAAGAACAGGTGCCCGAGGTTCGCAGCCGTTCCCTGACCGCGAACCCAGTGGGCGCGAACCTGGGCGATTCTAACCTGGGAGAATCGGCGCTCAGCCGTTTCCACGTCCTATATAAGGATAAGAATCGGCAAGAGCGCGACCTCGGAGAATTCACGCTGCGCGTTCCCGGTCGGCACAACGTGCTGAATGCCTGCGCTGCGATTGCCGTGGGCACAGCTCTAGACATTCCCGCCGACCAGATTCGAGCCTCGCTCGACGGCTTCCGCGGAGTCGACCGCCGGTTTCAGCTCAAAGGAAAAGCCGCGGGGGTAACCGTGGTAGACGACTACGGCCACCATCCCACCGAAATTCGCGCCACGCTCGCCGCAGCGCGCCAGTGCGGATTCCGTCGTGTCCATGTCATCTTCCAGCCGCACCGCTACACGCGCACGCGCGATCTGATGGACGAGTTCGCCGCCGCTTTCGGCGATGCCGACACGCTTTCCGTGCTCGACATTTACGCGGCCAGCGAGAAGCCGATCGAAGGCATTACCGGTGAAGCTCTCGCGCAGCGCATCGCCCAGGCAGGAAAGCCAGCCGCAACTTACGCTTCTTCTTTTGCGGATGTAGCCGAAAAAGTCTCCCAACTCGCCGAGCCCGGCGACATGATTCTCACATTAGGCGCAGGCAGCGTTTCGCAGCTTGGACCAATTATTCTGGAAGTCCTAGATAAGAAATCGTTGGTCGCCCAACTGGCCACTGATCACTGACCACTAGCCACTGCATTGTCCCCGCACTCAACTTTGCACTGTCTCATTTCGCGAAAGCGCGTTATTCTAATCAAGCTCAGCGGTTTTCTGACGACAACTGACCGGACAATTGGCGCGGAAATCAAGTTCCACTGCCGTCCAGGAAGAGCTGTATCCGCTTCCCGAATCACGCGAGGATGAGCGCGAGCGTGGTCATCGTGACGATGAAACCTCGCAGCCTGCCGCTCGCGCGCGCGAGCCTTTCGATGACTCGCGCGTAATGGACCTCGAAGCCGAGCAGGAATCTCCATTCCTCCGCGGCCAGAAGAGAGTCTCGGTCCGCCGCGGATCGATCCCCAAAAAGACCGCCAACGGCCTGAAGTGGGCGGCGCTTGCGGCCGTCGTTCTTATTGTCCTCGGCATTTTCGCCACCTCTGTCTATAGCTATGGCAAGCACTCCTGGCGGTTCCGCATAGACTCCAGCGATCAGATCGAGGTTACTGGCGCGCAGCACGTCACGCGCGCGCAAGTGATGGACGTGATGGGCGGTGACATCGGCCGCAACATCTTCTTCGTCCCGCTCGAACAACGCCAGCAGCAACTGCAACAAATTCCCTGGGTGGAATCGGCAAGCGTGATGCGCTTCGTGCCGAACCGCCTGCGCATAGAGATTCACGAGCGCACTCCGGTCGCGTTCGCCCGCATCGGATCGCATATTTCTTTGATCGACGCTGGCGGCAACCTGATGGAACTCGCATCGGGCCCGAAGCACAAGTATTCCTTCCCCGTAATCGCGGGCATGAACGCGAACGAGCCGCTTTCCACGCGGGCCGCGCGCATGAAGAACTACAACGAACTGGTTCGGCAACTCGATTCCGGCGGCGCGCACTATTCGCAGGACATCAGCGAAGTCGATCTCAACGACCCCGAAGACGTGAAAATTACAACCGCCGATTCCACCGGCGGAGTTCTCGTTCATCTTGGCAGCAGCAATTATCTGCAGCGCTACAAAGTGTATGTAACGAATGTCGAGGCCTGGCGGCAGCAGTTCCAAAAACTCGAATCGGTGGATTTGCGCTATGACGGACAGATCATCGTCAATCCCGATCTGCAGGGGATTGCCCGCGAACCAGCGTTGACGCCCGCTGCCGCAAAAGCGGCTTTAGCCGCCGGGGTGAAAAATGCTGCGATTGTGAACTATGAAAAGTTTGTAAATCGCCCCGCGCCGCCCGCTCCAGCAGATAAGCCAGCGGCGGCAAAATCCAAAGCGGCGCAAAAGGCAACGCCAAAAAGCGCGTCCAAGGCGGCATCGAAAGCAACGCGGCACACAGCACAAAAGGCGAAGGCCAAATCGATTACCGCTAAGCCAGCGGCATCCACCGTGACGGAAAAGAGCACGCCACCCGCTGCTCCGCAGAAAACGCCCGCCGCAGAGTCGGCTCAATCTCCGACGCCGAAGCCCGCTCTCGCGCCTTCTGCACTCGCCCGCAACCAGAAAAAACCAAGCCCCGCCATCGCGAAGGAGGTCCCGCAAAACTAGCGGTCATTATGCCGACCTTCACGCCGAATTTCATTACCGCTATCGACGTAGGCAGCGCCAAAACGACTGTGCTGGTTGCCGAGTTGAGCGACAACGGCCTGCGCTACCGCGGACACGGCGTCAGCCAATCGCGCGGCTTGCGCAAAGGCGTCATCACCGAACTCGATAAAGCCACGGGCTGCATTCAGAAAGCCGTGGAGGCCGCTGAAGACGTCGCCGGCATCCCCATTGAGCACTCCGTCATCGGCATTGCCGGAGCGCACATCCGCGGCATGAACAGCCACGGCGGCATCAGTTTTGGCGCGCGTTCGCGCGAAATTGGCCGCGATGAAATCCGCCAGGCCGTCGATAAGGCGCGCACACTGCCGCTTCCCGCCGAGCGCGAGATTCTCCATCTGCTGCCGCAGGAATTCATTCTCGACGATCAACCCGGCGTGCAGGATCCGACCGGGATGATGGCTACGCGCCTTGAAGTCCGCGTCCACATTGTGACCGCGCTTTCGAGCGCCACGCAAAATTTGATCACTGCGGTCAACAAAGCGGGAGTCCACGTCGACGACACTATCTTCGAGCCGCTCTCCTGCGCCGATTCCGTCCTGCGCGCCGACGAGCGCGAACTTGGCGTCTGTCTCGCCGATCTCGGCGCTGGCAGCTGCGACTTCATCGTCTTTCAGCAGGGCGCGGTCGCGCACACGGCGGTGATTCCAATCGGCGGCGACCACTTCACCAGCGATCTTTCCGTCGGCATGTGTACCGGCCTGGCCGACGCCGAGATGCTGAAGAAAACGTTTGGCAACGCCGTGCCTACGCTGATTCCCGAAGGCAATGAAGTCGAGGTTCCTTCGGTGGGCGATCGTCCGTCGCGCATGATGTCGCAGCGCATGATTGGAGAAATCCTCGGCCCGCGCGCCCGCGAACTTTTCGAAATGATGCGTGACAACCTCCGCCAGGCGGGCGTTCTGGATCATTGCATTGCCGGCCTCGTGCTGAGCGGCGGAGCCTCTCGACTGCCCGGCCTGCTCGATGTCGCCGAATCGGTTCTGCGCAAAGCCGCGCGGCTGGCCTGGCCCACGCCCATGGCTAAGATGCCATCGTTCATGGCCGAGCCGGAATTTTCAACCGTGCTGGGCATGATCTATTACGGCCACCGCGCAAGATTAGCGAGAGGAATGCAAGAGCCAGGATTCGGAACAAGAATGAAAGCCCTGTTCGCAAAAAAGGGCGCGTAAGAGTAGCGCCGGTGTTTTGGCTGTAAGGGGTTTTGCTGGGAACTGAGAACCGACAACTGAGAACTGATTTCACGAGGTGCCCCATGATCGAAGACAACGGACTCCGCATCAGCTTCAACGAAGAAGCGCGCAACGACGCGCGCATCAAGGTCATCGGTGTTGGCGGAGGCGGAAACAACGCCGTCAACCGCATGATCGACTCCGGCATGGAGCACATCGAATTCATCGTGGCTAACACAGACCTGCAGGCGCTTCGCATGTCGCGCGCCGCCACAAAAATTCAGCTCGGCGTGAAGCTCACCAACGGACTCGGCGCTGGTGCCAATCCTGAAATTGGCCGCAAAGCCGCGCTCGAGGATTCCGACAAGATCATCGAAGCCATCGAAGGCGCGGACATGGTCTTTATTACTGCCGGCATGGGCGGAGGCACCGCAACTGGAGCCGCTCCCATCATCGCCTCGCTCGCGAGCGAAATGGGCGCACTCACCGTGGCTGTTGTTACCAAGCCGTTCGCGTTCGAGGGCAAACGCCGCATGCAGCAAGCCGAGCGCGGCGTCTCCGAACTCATGGAGTCGGTCGACACCACCATCGTTATCCCCAACGAAAAGCTGCTGGCCGTCGCCGAAAACGCCGGCTTCTTCGAATCCTTCCGCATCGCCGACGATATCCTTCGCCAGGGCGTGCAGGGCATTTCCGACATCATCACCATCCCCGGCATCATCAACCGCGACTTCGCCGACGTGAAAGCCATCATGGCCGGCATGGGCTACGCGGTCATGGGCACGGCCACCGCGTCCGGTGAGCGCCGCACCACGGAGGCCGCCCAGCGCGCCATTGCATCGCCTCTGCTCGAAGCCGGAGCCATCGACGGAGCGCGCGGCATTCTCATCAACATCACGGGATCGAGTTCGCTGAAGCTCGCCGAAGTGCAGCAGGCCTGCATCATTATTCAAGGCGCAGCACACGAAGACGCCAACATTATTTTCGGTGCTGTGCTCGACGAAAAGATGAAGGACTCGGTCAAGATCACGGTGATCGCAACCGGCTTCAAGGACGGTTGTGGCGCGGGCGCCCTCGCCCGCGAATCCCGCCACCTTGGGAGTTTCGATCCGATTATTGTTCCGCGCCATCGTGATCGCCTCCATGTCACCGATCACGCAGATGATTTTGCGGATGAAGTAGCGGCCAGCCAATCGGCAAGCGCGGCTCATGATCTCGGCCCTTCGGCGGAAGCATCCGACAATGATTTCGCGAGCCGCGAGCCGGCGTTCGAACCGGAGCCTGCCTTCCAACCCGATCCAGCGTCCGCGGCGTTCGATCAGATGCCAGCCCCCGCGGCCTTTAACTCGCAGCAAGCCGAAGTAATTTCGCTGGATGGAATGCGCCTGTCCGCGCCGAGTTATCCAGCAGAAGACTTGGACGTCCCAGCCTTCCTGCGCAAGCGCAAGACCGAACTGAAGTCAGTAAATCATACATAAACA
>CAWDPB010000156.1:0-10191 GCA_963804075.1 uncultured Acidobacteriaceae bacterium
AAAAAATCGAAAACGATCGATCCCGCATAGACCGCCAGGCGACCTCCGAGCGTGCCCGTGCTGTTGAGGAAGGTCAAGGTGTTGGGACCGTACTTGCTTATAGGCCTTGGCAGCGCCTCCTCAACTCGCGGCCGAGGGTGCCCGTAAATGTCACATTTCCGTTGGTCATCGAATGTTTGGCTGCGCCGGTCGTCACGACCGCATTGCCCAGCGCCCTGATGCATCCTCCGGCGCTGGCCAGCGTGCCGCCGGCTGATCAGGGTCAGTGGGCCGTTGCCCACTGCGCTTGTACTACCGATTTGCAATTCTCCCGCGGTCAGCGACGTGCCGCCGGTGTAGGTATTGCTGCCGTACAGGGCCAGCACGCCTGTGCGGTTTGGCTCAGGGTCGACCGAGGCATTGGAAGTGCTCGCGGATCTCTTGCTGCAAGTCCGCTTCGGATCGCTCGAAGCAATGATTTTCCGGCGGGAAGGTAAGATCCCAATACTGTTCGATCTTGAGTTCGCCGCGCTGCCAGATTGCGAAGTGTCCCGCTTCGAGCTTGCGGATGCCTTCGAACATGGTCGCTGGATCGGGGACCCAAAGGAAAGTCAAATATTGATGCAGCGCTTCCATGTTCATGCGCGCTTCGATGCCGGGAACTTCGAGCAGGGCCTTGATCTCGGATGCGAAGGCGAGTGTGCCAGACTGTTCGTAATAATAAAAAGGCTTGATTCCGAAGTGATCGCGGGCGAGAAACAACTTTGGCGAGGAGCCGCGCAGGTCGCAGATCGCGAAAGCGAACATGCCATTCAGGCGGTTCAGGCATTCGACACCGTATTCCTCGTAGAGGTGAACGATGGCTTCGGTGTCGGTGTGCGAGCGAAAGCGATGACCCTTGCCTTCGAGTTCGCGGCGCAGATCGACGAAATTGTAGATCTCTCCGTTGTAGGCGATCCAGATGGAACCATCTTCGTTGCTGATGGGCATGTGGCCATCGACGGAGAGATCGAGGATCGCGAGACGGCGGCTGCCGAGGCCGATGTAGGTTCCATCTCCGAAACGGCGCTCCCAAAGCCCGAAGTCGTCGGGTCCGCGATGGAACTGGACTGCCGTCATGCGCGCAAGAGTTTCCGGGCTACCGAATCCCGGGTCGCGCTTGACATTGTTGGTGACGAGGCCGCTGATGCCGCACATGGCTCAGGCCGCCTTTCTTTCCGCGCGCAGTTCGTAGACTTTCGCTTTGATGTGAAAGAACTGGACTCCCTGAAACACGCAATAAATCAGTCCGGGAACGCCATCGAGAAAACCGAAGCGCGCGAAATACTTGTACAGGAAAAAGAGAATCGGTGAACCCGGCATTTCGAGAAAATGGCGGCGAAGCCATCGGCGGCGCTGAGCTTGCGTTCCCCAGAGTGAGGGCCGAAGCTGACTGCCGTGCTCCTCGCCGGTCTTCGCGCCGTCGAGCCAGACGCGTGCTTCCCAGTTGGAATACTCGTTGTGCTTCTGAATATAACGATCGAGCGACTCGACGTTGTGGTGAACGAGCGGATGCCGCAAATGACGCGTTGTTCCATCGACGATGACGTGCTCGTGGACTTCCATATCGGCCATCGAAGTATCTTGATCGTGCAATCGGCACTCGAAGCGTCCGCGTCCTTTGCGGAAGAGCGAGAGCTTCGAGAAACTTGCGCCGCTGTGGCGCAAGCGGCGTCCGAGAAAATACATTTCGAGCGCGATGTGATAGCCATCGACATCGGGCGACTGAATTGCGCTTTGGATTTCGGCGGCGAGTTCGCGCGTGAGCACTTCATCGGCGTCGAGAAGCAAAATCCAGTCATACGACAAAGGCAGCGTATCCATGGCCCATTGACGTTTTTTGGGCCATCCGCCGCGATAGTGAAACTGAACCACAGTCGCGCCGTAGGATTCAGCGATGCGGACCGTGTCGTCGACGCTGCCGGAATCGACAACGTAAATTTCGCCTACCAATGGGAGCGATGCGAGACAGCGCGGTAGATTGCGCGCCTCGTTGCGAGCGGGAACAATCACGCTCACAGGGAGTACGGGCGCGGGCCGTGTGGGCCGCCGAATCTTAGCCTCTGTTTTCGTTTCGATCACGCGAATTCTGAAGGTTGCGAGTTCAGTTATCTTAGCCTGTCAAGCCTTGGGCTGTCAGGGAACTTGCATGACAAGAGACTTTCACCGGAATTGACAGCCGCGCCGGGGCGAGGCGCGCCCGGGACAGCCGGAGGACGCCGGCGCTACACGTTGGAATCGGCAATTGCATGTGTGGGCTGGCCGTGAAGTTCCGGTCCGCGCGGCCGGATCAATCCCGCCGTGGAATGCTACCTTCCGTTGCCGGTCGTAGAATAAGGGTATGGCTGGGTTGCGGGAGGTTCTTGATGAGCGCGTGGTGGTGGGCGATTCCGCACTTTGGGAGCGGATTGATCCGGGGGCAAGCGCGTCGCCAACGCCCGTTCAAAATGCGAGGGGACGAGACCGTTCTCTCAACAGCGCTCGGATTCGGTGTTTTGCGTGCGGCCATTGCTGTCCGATCGCGGAGGGGCAGCGCGGAGTTTGTAAGGTCCGGTTCAATCGCGGCGGGAAACTGTATGTACCGTACGGGTATGTGGCGGGAGTGCAGTGCGATCCGATAGAGAAGAAGCCTTTCTTTCATGTTATGCCGGGGGCTCTTGCCTATAGCTTTGGAATGATGGGATGCGATCTGCATTGCTCGTATTGCCAGAACTGGGTGACATCGCAGGCGCTGCGCGATGAGAATGCGGTGGCGGGAGTTGCGGAAGCCGATCCCGCGGCGATGGTGAAGGATGCAGTGGAGCAGGGCGCGGCGGTGATGGTTTCGACTTATAACGAGCCGCTGATCACGAGCGAGTGGGCCGTTGCGGTTTTTCGCGAAGCGCGCGCGGCGGGTTTGATGACTGCGTATGTTTCGAACGGGAACGGGACGCCGCAGGTGCTTAGGTATCTGGAGCCGTGGGTTGATCTTTATAAGGTGGATTTGAAATCGTTTGACGGCCGGCATTATAGGGAACTGGGCGGGCGGATTGAGCCGATTCTGGAGACGATTCGAGCGCTGCATGGGATGGGCGTTTGGGTTGAGATTGTCACGCTGCTGATTCGGGGATTCAACGACTCGGATGAGGAACTGCGGCGGCTGACGGAGTTTGTGGCCAGCGTGTCGGTGGACATTCCCTGGCATGTTACGGCGTTTCATAAGGACTATAAGATGACTTCTCCGGAGGACACGCGGGCGGAAGATTTGCTGCGGGCGGCGGAGATTGGCCGCGCGGTGGGGCTGCGGTATGTCTACTGCGGAAACTTGCTGGGGCGCGTGGGTGCGCTTGAGAACACGCGATGTCATCGATGCGGCGAGGCGGTGATTCGCCGGCGCGGGTATTTCATAGTGGATTACAGGTTGACCGCTGCGGGCGGTTGCTGGTCATGTGGCGCTGCGATTCCAGGACGATGGGCCCACGAGTTTACTGGGCAGATTGCGGCAGCGCCTTTTCTTCCGCGAGCACGGCCGGGATTGGTTAGAATCGGGACGCGATAGTTAGCTGCGAGCTCGCTGTACTTAACTGAGGTGGGCCATCCGCTCGAATGCGGTGTGGTCTTGGTGAGGAAGAGATGCTTCGACTCCGGTTGAGCTCCGCCTTCGGCTTGCTCAATCCTCGCTCAGCATGACAAAAGTGAACATGCCGGTTCGTACATACAAAACATTGTTGGCGGCATACGTGTGTCTTGTCCTGTCTCTGTACGTGGGGTGTTCGCCGCGGGATTTCCTGACTCGGCGGTTAGCTACGGATTTGATCCTGCAGTCGGAGGCATTGAAGCTGCCGCAGACGTTTTGGCTGGAGACGGGCGTGGTGTCGAACAAAGACTTCAATTCTCCGGACTCGATGGTGTTGAGACGGCGGGGATGGATTGTGGGGACACAAGAAAAAACGTGTCCAGCCGGGGTGGACCCGGCGCCCTGCTGGGATGTGGAGCTGTCGCCGGTGGGTGCGGATGCGATTCGTCCGTTGATTGAGAGCGCGACGGGCAGAGGACCGTTTGGGATCGAGGCGGCGCAGCGGACGCTGGAAGGGATTACGGGGATCAGCAAGGCGGGGACTGCGGCGGATGTGGAGTTCACGTGGCATTGGGCTCCGCTAAATCAGGTGGGAGCGGCGCTGTATGACGGCGGAGTGCGGTATCGGTCGGTGGTGGGTTGTCGCGCGTATGACGATGGGTGGCGGGTGGTGAATGGAGCGGTGCGCAGTAACCAGACGATTGAAGAGGCGCTAAAGAACGCGGAGCCGATTGCGCCGTGACGAGTTTTAGCGGTGCTGAGGAGCGTCGCCAGGCTAGCGCCAACAGGCGGGCGCGTGTCCTTCTACAAGCTCAGGGCAGGCTCTGAGACACAAGAACGAAGCTTGAGCCCATCAAAACAAGAACGGTCTTGAGGGGTCCAAACTCGGGGCGCTAAGGTGTTATGTTTACAAAACCTATTGTTGTAGTAGGATTTACTGCGGAGCTGCGGCGAAGCGCTGTATACAGATCCCGCCGGCTCGATAATCCAAGATCGAGAGGTTGAGGCCTACTAATGAAGATCGCGAAGGATGTGACGGAGCTGATAGGAAACACGCCGCTGGTGCGGCTGAACAACGTAACGCGCGGGGTGGGAGCGGAGGTCGTGGCAAAGCTGGAGAGCCAGAATCCGCTGGCAAGCGTGAAAGACCGCATCGGCGTCAACATGATTCTGGAGGCGGAACGCGCTGGGAAAATTCAGCCGGGAAAGACGGTGCTGATTGAGCCAACCAGCGGCAACACGGGAATCGCGCTGGCATTTGTGGCGGCGGTACGCGGCTACAAACTGATCCTCACAATGCCGGAGACAATGAGCACGGAGCGGCGGGTGCTGCTGCTGGCTTTTGGCGCGGAGATAGTGCTGACGCCAGGTCCAAAGGGAATGAAGGGGGCGGTAGCGAAAGCCGAAGAGCTGCTTGCCAGTACGCCGAACGGCTACATGCTGCAGCAGTTCGATAATCCGGCAAATCCAAAGATTCACTTCGAGACCACGGGGCCCGAAATCTGGAACGATACCGACGGGCGCGTGGATTTTCTGATTTCGGGCGTGGGCACGGGCGGAACGTTGACCGGCGTGAGCCAGTACATCAAGCCGAAGAAGGCGTCGTTCAAAGCGATTGCGGTCGAGCCGGCGGACAGCCCGGTGCTCTCCGGCGGCAAACCTGCGCCGCACAAGATCCAGGGGATTGGCGCTGGTTTTGTGCCGAGCATTCTGCGCACGGATTTGATCGACGAAATTGTCACGGTGACGAACGACGAATCGATCGCGATGGCGCGGCGGCTGCCGCTTGAAGAAGGGCTGCTGGTGGGCATTTCGTCCGGTGCGGCGGTGGTGGCGGCGCTGAAAGTCGCGTCGCGGCCGGAAAATGCTGGCAAGCTGATTGTGGTAATTTTGCCGTCGTTTGGCGAGCGGTACTTGAGCAGCATCTTGTTTGAGCAGCTTCGTCAACAGGCGCTGGCGCTGCCGACGGTCGCGATGCCATGACGAGTTTCTTCAAGTCCGTGCGGGAGGATATAGCGGCGGTCTTCGAGAGCGACCCGGCAGCGCGTTCGTATTTTGAAGTGGTGATCTGTTATCCCGGCCTGCATGCAGTAGACCATCATTTGACGCACTGGTTGTGGAGGCACGGGTTTCGTTTTCTGGCGCGCTTTGGATCGCAAATCGCGCGTTTGTTGACGGGCATCGAGATCCATCCGGGGGCGGAAATCGGCCGGCGCTTGTTCATCGATCATGGGATGGCAGTGGTGATCGGCGAAACCAGCATTGTGGGCGACGACGTGACTCTTTACCAGGGCGTGACGCTGGGCGGCACGGGCAAGGAGAAAGGGAAGCGGCATCCGACGATTGGCAATGGTGTGACTGTTGGCTCGGGCGCGAAAATTCTGGGCAACATCACGGTGGGGGAGAACTGCCGGGTGGGTGCGGGATCGGTGGTGCTGCGGAACGTGCCGGCAAACTCGACGATTGTGGGCGTGCCTGGACACATTGTGCTGCGGGACGGCAAAACGCGTGATCATCACCGACCCGAAGGAAATTCAGGATCCGTTGTCGGCAGTGATCATCAAGTTGGCGAAAGAAGTGCACGAGTTGCGCGCGAAATTCCAGGAACACTCGCACGAGATGCTGGGCGCAGAACCGGACTTGATGGATGCGACGAAGGATCGTCGTCGGAGTACATTGCGCCGGAAAAGTTGTTTGAGGAGGATTACCTGGATTACCAGATTTAGGGTGGTTTCTTCTCTGGTTTAGATCCCACCACGGAGACGCGGTGCACAGAGAAAAGCAACTGCTTGGCAGGATCTCCCCTCAACCGGTTTCTGCAGGTTCAGGTTTTCTCCGTGTCTCAGTGACTCAGCGGTGAGACTACCACTGAACCCTCAGTGGGATACTGTATGGCGCGCTGGGAACGGGACGGGAGTATAATCTGATCATGCGTCGCCTTCTGACCTTCGCGGCGTTCCTCCTTATTCTTTTGATCCCCGTGTGCATTTTGTCGGTACCGGTGTGCGCGCAACACGGCGGGCACGGTGGCGGAGGAGGTTCGGGACACGGCGGATTCAGCGGCGGCCATGCGTCAGGGGGCGGGCACAGCTTTGGTGGCGGCGCGGTTGGCGGGTCGCATCTGGGATCAAGCAGGGGAGCCACTCACTTGGCACCACGTGCCGGTTCGTACCGCGGTGCAGGTTCGCGGGTGCTTTATGGACGGTCGTTCTCCGGGCGATCTGGTTACGGGCGCCCCGGTTATGGACGGTCTGGCGGGACGCGCTTTAGTATTCGTACGCGTCCGGGGTTCGGATCGCGGTATCCCTATTATGGGTACTACGGATACTACGATCCCTACTGGTGGTCGGAAGCGGGATCATCGTCGGATCAAGATGCGGCCGATCAACGTCAGCTCGCCGACCAGATGAATGAGGAGAACCTAGAGCAGCAGCAGGCGTTGGAAGGGCAGGATCAGGACGCCTATGCGCCGCCGCGTGGGCCTGCGCGCTCAACCAGCCAGGGAAGAAGCGCGGAATGAGCCACAGACGGTATTGGTGTTCCGCGACCAGCATCAGCGCGAGATTCAGAACTACGCGATCGCGGACGGGTTGATTTGGAACTTCACGGCCGCGCGCACCGAAAAGATTCCTCTTGCTGTTATCGACATTCCAGCCACCATCCGGGCGAACGATGATCGCGGGGTCGATTTCCGTCTGCCCATCGATGGCGAAGGGCAGTAGCTTTTGCGTAATCGCACCGCATTTCCACTTCTGTGGATAAGTTAGACGTTTTCCTTCCGCTTTAACCGATCGAATTACCCCTAACCGCAAAATCTATGTCTGAATTCGTACATCTGCATTTGCACAGCGACTACTCGCTGCTGGACGGCGCATGCGACGTCGAGAAGCTGGTTGAACGCGTCGAGGAATTGGGAATGCCGGCTGTCGCCATGACGGACCACGGCAATATTTTTGGCGCTGTCCATTTTGTGAACGCGGCGCACAAGACCGGCGTGAAGCCGATCATTGGCTGCGAGCTTTATATCTGCAAAAAAGACGACCACGACATTAAGCGCACGCCGCCCGAAGGCGATAGCTATAACCATCTGCTCGTACTCGCGGAAAACGAAGAAGGCTATCGCAACCTGGTGAAGATCACGTCGGAAGCGTCGCTGCGCGGGTTCTATTACAAGCCGCGGGTGAGCAAGAAGTTTTTGGCCGAGCACTCGAAAGGCCTGATCGGGCTTTCGGGCTGTCTTAAGGGTGAAGTTGCCGAACGGTTGACGGAAGGGAACTACGAGGCGGCGCGCGGGGCGGCGGCGTTTTACAGCGATCTTTTTGGCAAGGAAAGTTTCTTCCTCGAGATTCAGGATCAAGGGTTGGAGATGGAGCACCGCATTCACGCGGGATTGTTCCAACTGGAAAAGGATCTTGGATTGCCGCTGGTGGCGACGAATGACAGCCATTACCTGTGCGAGGACGACGCGCACGCGCAGGACGTCATGCTCTGCATTCAGACGGGGAAGTCCGTGCTGGACACGAACCGCATGAAGTTCGAAGGCAACCAGTTCTATGTGAAGAACGGTGACGAGATGTTGCGTGTGTTTAAGGACTCGCCGGAGGTTGTCAAACGCACGCTGGCCATCGCCGAACGGTGCAACCTGCGGATCGAGAAAGTGCCCAGTCCTTTTCCGCATTTTGACGTGCCGGATGGATTCACTCCCGATAGCTATTTTGAACACATCACGCGCGAAGGATTTGCGCGGCGGCTGGAAGTGTTGCGCGGACTGTCGAGCGCAGGACGACTGAAGCATTCGCTGGCGGATTATGAGCAGCGGCTGGCGCGCGAAATTGCCATCATCCAGCAGATGAAGTTTTCCGGCTATTTCTTGATTGTGTGGGACTTTATCCGCCACGCGAAAGAATTGGGAATTCCCGTGGGCCCGGGGCGAGGTTCGGCGGCGGGCGCGCTGGTGGCCTATTCGCTGGAGATCACGGATATCGATCCCTTGCAGCATGAGCTGCTGTTCGAACGCTTCCTGAACCCGGAGCGGATTTCGATGCCCGATATCGACATCGATTTCTGCATGAACCGGCGTGGCGAAGTGATCGAGTACGTCACGAAAAAATACGGGCGCGAGAACGTTGCGCAAATTATCACGTTCGGGACGATGGCGGCGAAGGCGGCGATAAAAGATGTGGGCCGCGCCATGGACATGCCATATGCCGACGTGGACCGCATCGCGAAGATGGTGCCGCCCACGCTGAATATCAAGCTGGATGACGCGCTGAAAGAGTCGGGCCGCAATGCAGGACGCGTACGACAAGGATCCCCAGATAAAGCAACTGCTCGACACGGCGCGGAAGCTCGAAGGGCTGGTGCGGAACTCGGGCGTACACGCAGCAGGGGTGGTGATTTCGCCGCGGCCGCTGATTGAGCTGGTTCCGTTGCACCGGGACGAAGAACGACGAAATCGTCACCGCTTTCGATATGGTGGCCATCGAGAAGATGGGCCTGCTGAAGATGGATTTTCTTGGGTTGACGACGTTGACGATTCTCGACGAGCACGCTGAAGCTGATCGCGCTCAAGGGGACGCAGCTCAAGCTGGATAGACAATAGCGCTGGAAGACGAGAAGACATATCAGGAAGTATTTCATCGCGGATTGACGTCGGGCGTGTTTCAGTTTGAATCGCACGGGATGCGCGACGTGCTGCGGCGCTATCAGCCAAACTCCATCGAACACCTGACGGCGCTCAATGCGCTCTACCGTCCAGGCCCGATAAGGGGCGTATGATCGACGACTTCATCGAGCGCAAACAGGGGCTGCCGCAAAATCGAGTATGACTTTGCCCGAGTTGAAGGAGATCTTGCAGGAAACGCTTGGTGTATTTGTTTATCAGGAACAGGTGATGCAGGCGGCCAACAAGCTCGCCGGTTACTCCCTGGGAGAAGCCGATCTTTTGCGGCGCGCGATGGGGAAGAAAAAAGCCGAGGAGATGGCTGCGCAGCGCGAGCGCTTTGTGCAAGGGGCAACGCAGCGCGGGTATCCGCAAAAGAAGATCGAAAAGATTTTCGATTTGATACCTCTCCGTAAGGCCTTTCGGCCATGTCGGGATTGTCACCGACGTACTTCTCAAGCGCGCTCATTACCTGCTGACCCTTCAACCCTTGCGGAGGACAATAGATCCCCTTCTCGGAGAGCGAACCGTTCCAAGAGAGGCCGCCGGCGAAAGCGCTCGCGATGACCTCGGCGAGCAGTCTGGTACTTGGGTCTTCGCCTTTCCAGCTTGATAGCAGCCTTCGGGCAGAAATGTCGGGGGACTGCGTACAGGCCGCGCCCGCTAACAGCAACGCGAAGAAAGCGATTGCGACCCGCACGTTCTTGCTCCGTTCACTCCGCTCGGTTATCGTCCAACAATGCCCGACGCCGACAAGCTCACTCACGCGGACCCGTCCGACCTTGCCGCGGCGCTTGCCTCCGCACTCCGCTACCAGGGCCGCAAGCGGTTCCACAACGCCGACGAGATCATGGCCGAGATCGTCGCCAAGCGGCTTGTCGACCATTTGGAGCGCGCCGGCTTCGTCGTCATGAAGCGGCCGGCGGACATCGGAGCCGCAACGCTGGGACGGGGA